>DAOQNK010000039.1:7634-14462 GCA_035332045.1 Thiobacillaceae bacterium
GAGGAAAGCCTGGCCGTGATGGCAGGCCACGTGGACCAGATCCAGGATCGCCTGGGCCGGCGCATCCTGGTGGAGAACATCGCCGCCTACCTGCGCTTTGCCCATGCCACCCTGGAGGAGCCCCTCTTCCTCGCCGAACTGGTGGCGGCCACGGGCTGCGGCCTGTTGCTGGACGTCAACAACCTCTACGTCAACGCCCAGAACCACGGCTTCGATCCTCTGGCCTATCTGGACGCTTTTCCCCTGGAAGCGGTCGAGGAAATCCACCTGGCGGGCCATGATCGGCTGGACACGCTGCTCATCGACACCCATGGCCAGGCCATCTCGGCACCGGTCTGGGCGTTGTTCCGGGAAGTGGTGGCACGCCGGGGCCCCCTGCCCACCCTCATCGAGCGGGATGCGGACATCCCGCCCCTGGGCGCGCTGCTGTCCGAGGCGGCTCGCGCCGACGCCATCCTGGAGGCTGGCCATGACCAGCCTGGCTGAGTTCCAGACGGCCCTGGCCCGGGCTCTCCTGGGCGGCGACGACGGGCCGCTCGCGCCCTGGCTGAAGGCCGGCGCCCGAGCCGGGCTGGCGGTGTATCGCGGCACGCTGATCAGCGGCTACCTGGAAGCCCTGGGCGATGTGTATCCGGTGCTTCGGCGGCTGGTGGGCGAGGCGTGCTTCGCCCAGGCGGCCCGGGCCTACATCGGCGGCCACCCCTCCACAAGTGGCGACCTCCATGCCTATGGCGAGGACTTCCCGGCATTCCTGGCCGGCTACCCGCCGGTGGCCGGACTGGCCTACCTGCCCGATGTCGCCCGCCTGGAATGGGCCGTGCATCAGGTCTTTCACGCGGCCGATCCGGGGCCGGCGGACCTGGAGCGCCTGACGGCCCTGCTCGGTCCGGACTGCGCGTCCCGGGGGCTGGTCCTGAGCCCGGCCTGCCGGTTGCTGGCCTCGCCGTACCCCGTGCATCGTCTGTGGGGCATGCACCAGCCGGGCGCGGCCTGGGACGACGGCTTCCGCCTGGATTCGGGGGAGGCGAGGCTCCTGGTGCGCCGCAATGCCGCCTTCGAGATCGAGTGCGTGCCCCTGGCGGAGACGGAACATGCCCTGCTGTCGGCCCTGGCCGATGGCCTGGGCCTGGGGGAGGCATTCGACCGGGCCGGGGGCGGCGCGGTGGAACTGGCCGTGCATCTGCAACGTCATCTTCAGGCCGGCACCCTGATGCCAAGCCCCTTCCCGTCTTCGTGACGAAATCGTGATGGGGCCGCCACATCGCCGTGACGCCGGCCGCAGACACTGATCCCATCCAAGGCCGCCACCCGGCCCCAACCCCAGAGGAGAACACCATGACCCGAGACGAACTGATCCGCCAGGCCATTGCCGGAGCCCTGGCCCTGGGCGTGGCGGCCGGCGACGCCCTGGCCGACAGGGGCGATTTCGAGAAGTGCGCCGGCGTGGCCAAGGCCGGCAAGAACGACTGCGGCACCAGCAAGACCTCCTGCGCCGGCACCGCCAAGGCCGACCGGGACCCGGAAGCCTGGGTCCTGGTGCCCCGGGGCACCTGCCTGAAGCTGGCCGGCGGCACCGTGGTAACCGATCCCAACGCCCGGGCGGGCGGTGCCGGCCGCCGGTGATGTCGCCAGCCCGAGCCCGGCCCTGAAGCCTTTTCCAACCCTATCGAGGAGCAACGGACATGAGTGAAGACTGCGTGGTGTGCGAGGCGCGCCTGCACGGCGCCAACATCCGGGAGACCACCCTGGAGGGCCAGCGGGCCCTGGTCACCGGGGCCAACTCCGGCATCGGCGAGGCCATCGCCATCGGCCTGGCGGAAGCGGGCGCGGCGGTGGTGGTGAACTACGTGGCCGGCGAGGAGCGGGCCGAAAAGGTGGTGGCGGACATTCGCGGCCACGGCGGCAAGGCCATCGCCATTCGCGCCGACGTCAGCAACGAGGAAGAAGTGGACGCCATGTTCGCCCAGGCCATCGCCGAGTTCGGCAGCGTCGACATCCTGGTGAACAACGCCGGCCTGCAGCAGGACGCGGCCCTGGTGGACATGACCCTGGCCCAGTGG
Organism: Thiobacillaceae bacterium; assembly: GCA_035332045.1. Lineage (GTDB taxonomy): Bacteria > Pseudomonadota > Gammaproteobacteria > Burkholderiales > Thiobacillaceae > PFJX01. The sequence continues at coordinate 9,695 of DAOQNK010000039.1, forward strand.
CGCAAGGTCATCGACGTCAACCTCACCGGCCAATTCCTGTGCGCCCGGGCCGCGGCCCGGGAATTCCTGCGCCGGGGCGTGGTGGCGGATATCTCCTGCTCGGCGGGCAAGATCCTCTGCGTGTCCTCGGTCCACGACGTCATTCCCTGGGCCGGCCACGCCAACTACGCGGCCAGCAAGGGCGGCGTCTCCATGTTCATGAAGACCATGGCCCAGGAGTTGGCCCAGCACAAGATCCGGGTCAACGCCCTGTCCCCCGGGGCCATCAAGACCCCCATCAACACCAGCGCCTGGGACACCAAGGAAGCCGAGGCGGCCCTGCTGAAGCTGATTCCCTACTACCGGGTGGGCGAGACCCGGGACATCGCCCGCGCCGCCGTCTGGCTGGCCTCCGACCACTCGGACTACGTCACCGGCGCCACCCTCTACGTGGACGGCGGCATGACCCTGTATCCCGAGTTCCGGGATGGGGGCTGAACATGCGCGCCACGTCTTTTGCCCCCCTCTCCCGCAGGCGGGAGAGGGGCTGGGGGAGAGGGAGCTTTTGGATTCTCCTCCTCACGCTGGTGGCCACACTCGCCCAGGCCCGCGCCCTCCAGGTTCAGTCCATCACCCTCATCGTCTCCGACCTGGGCCGGGCCGCCGCCTTCTACACCGGCGCCCTGGGCTTCACCGAGACCGGCCGGGAACTGATCGCCGCCAAGGGCCACGACCTGGCCGTGGGCGTGGACGACAGCCGGGTGCTGCGGGCCAGCCTGCGTCTGGGGGACGAGACCCTGGTGCTGGACCAATACCTGGCGCCCCCCGGCAAGGCCTACCCGGCGGACAGCCGGGCTCAGGACCGCTGGTTCCAGCATTTCGCCATCGTGGTGAGCGACATGGACAAGGCCCTGGCGCGGCTGGCGCCCTTTGCCGCCCAGCCCATTTCCCATGGCCACCAGACCCTACCGGCCAGCAACCCGGCGGCGGCGGGCATCCGCGCCTACAAGTTCCGGGACCCGGACGGCCATCCCCTGGAGCTGCTCCAGTTCCCCGCCGACAAGGGCCGGGCCCGGTGGCACGCCGCCGATGGCCGCCTGTTCCTGGGCATCGACCACAGCGCCTTCACCGTCGCCGACACCGAAGCGAGCCTGGACTTCTGGCGCGACCTGCTGGGCCTGCGCGTGGCGGGGGGCAGCCTCAACACCGGCCTCACCCAGGAGAACCTGGACGGCGCCCCCGGCGCGGTGGTCCGGGTCACCGGCCTGCGCCCGGATGGGGAGGAAGGCCCGGGCGTCGAGTTCCTGCACTACCTGGCCCCCGCCGACGGCCGGCCCACGCCGGACGACCAGCGCGCCAACGACCTGGCCCACGCCCGGGTGGTGCTGGAAGTGGACAACCTGAACGACCTGGCCGGCCGGCTCCAGGCCCGGGGCCGCGCCGTCTCCGGCCGGGTGGTGTGCAAGCCCGGCGATCTCTACGCCCGCCGCTTCATGGCCCGGGACCCGGACGGCCACGCGGTGATGCTGGTGCAGCGCAGCCAGCCCGGCGAGACCTGCCCCTGAATCCGGCGAAGCGCCCACACAAGCAAAGTCCACCATCGAGAGGAGCAGACAATGAAATCCGAAACCATCCTGAACGCCGAACGCCAGCGCCTGGAAGCCCAGCGCCAGGGCAAGGAGGACTGGCGCCTGTGGGGGCCGTACCTGGCCGAGCGGGCCTGGGGCACGGTGCGGGAGGACTACAGCGCCTACGGCAGCGCCTGGGAGTATTTCGACCACGACCAGGCCCGCTCCCGTGCCTACCGCTGGAACGAGGACGGCATGGGCGGCCTCTGCGACGAGCACCAGCGCCTGTGCTTCGCCCTGGCCCTGTGGAACGGCCGGGACCCCATCCTCAAGGAGCGGGCCTTCGGCCTTACCGGCAACCAGGGCAACCACGGCGAGGACGTGAAGGAGTACTACTTCTACCTGGACGCCACGCCGTCCCATTCCTGGCTGCGCTACCTCTACAAGTATCCCCAGGCCGCGTATCCCTACGCCCAGCTGGTGCAGGAGAACGGCCGCCGCTCCCGGGAGGAGCCGCCCTTCTCCCTGCTGGACACCCGGGTCTTCGACGACGGCCGCTACTGGGACGTGGAGGTGCGCTACGCCAAGGCCTCCGCGGACGAGATCCACATCCGCATCCTCGCCACCAACCAGGGGCCCGAGGCGGCCAGCCTGCACCTGCTGCCCACCCTCTGGTTCCGCAACACCTGGGCCTGGGGCGGCGAGGTCGCCAAGCCGGAACTGCATGAAATCCCCCCGCCCGCGGAGGCCAAGTGGGCGGTGGAGGCCCACCATTCCAGCCTGGGCACCTATCACCTCTACGGCCGCCACGCCGCCGAGCCCCTCTACACCGAGAACGAGACCAACGCCCAGCGCCTGTGGGGCCAGCCCAACGCCACGCCCTACGTGAAGGATGCCTTCCATCGCCACGTGATCCAGGGCGAGACCGGGGCGGTGAATCCGGCCCGGACCGGGACCAAGTTCGCGGCCTGGCACCAGGTGAGCGCCGGCCCGGGCGAGACCGTCAACATCGATCTGACCCTGTCCAAAGATGCCCTGGCCGCGCCCTTCGCCGAGGGGGAGGTGATTTTCTCCAGCCGGGAGTCCGAGGCCACGTTGTTCTACGACGAGCTGGCGCCGGACGCCAGCGCCCAGGACGCCAACATCCTGCGCCAGGCCCTGGCGGGCATGATCTGGAGCAAGCAGTTCTTCCACTACGACGTGGCCCGCTGGCTGGACGGCGATGCCCTGGCGCCGCCGGAAGGCCGCAAGTGGGGCCGCAACCGGACCTGGCGCCACCTGAAGGCGGCCCACGTCATCAGCATGCCGGACACCTGGGAGTACCCCTGGTTCGCGGCCTGGGACCTGGCCTTCCACTGCGCCGCCCTGGCCCTGGTGGACGTGGACTTCGCCAAGGACCAGATCGAGCTGCTGCTGAAGGAATACTTCCTCCACCCCAACGGCCAGATTCCCGCCTACGAGTGGGCCTTCGGCGACGTCAACCCGCCGGTGCTGGCCATGGCGGCCCTCAAGCTGTTCCGCGCCGACCGGGTACAGCGGGGCCAGGCCGACACCGATTTCCTGCAGCGGGTACTGAACAAGCTGCTCATGAACTTCACCTGGTGGCTCAACCGCAAGGACACGGACGGCAACAACGTCTTCGAGGGCGGCTTCCTGGGCCTGGACAACATCTCCGTCTACGACCGCTCCCAGCCCCTGCCCCCGGGCTATTCCCTGAAGCAGGCCGACGCCACCGGCTGGATGGCCATGTTCGCCCTTAACATGACGGTGATGGCCCTGGAGCTGACGGCGGAGGATTCGGACTACGAGGACGTGGCCATCCAGTGCTACCAGCAGTTCCTGGGCATCGCCAACACCATGAGCGGCCACGGCGGCAGCGGCGGCCCCTCCCTGTGGGACCCCAAGGACGGCTTCTTCAAGGACCTGGTGATGTGCCCGGACGGCGCCCAGCAGCGCATCGACGTGTTTTCCTGGGTGGGCCTCATCCCCCTGTTCGCCTGCGAGATCATCGACCCGCGCCTGCTGAAGAACGCGCCCCGCTTCGACCGCCTGCTCACCAAGCACATGGGCGGACTGTTCGACGGCCACCACATCTGCGCCTGCCCATACCACAAGAACGAGCGGGGCGAGCGCCTGCTGTCCCTGGTGGACTACACCATGCTGCCCCACATCCTCTGGCACCTGCTGTCGGAAGAGGAATTCCTCTCGCCCTACGGCATCCGCAGCGTCTCCAAGGTCCACGCCCAGCGCCGGGACCTGGGCTACGTGCGGGGCATCGGCGAAGCGGTCATCGAATACCTGCCGGGGGAATCCAACTCCGGCCTGTTCGGCGGCAACTCCAACTGGCGCGGCCCCATCTGGATGCCCACCAACTACACCCTGATCCAGGCCCTGGAGAAGTACTACCGCTACCTGGGGGACGGCTACCGGGTGCAGGTGCCGGGGGTGGGCGAGATGAACCTCAACGAGATCGCCCACATGTTGTCCGACCGCCTGGTGGACATGTTCCGCCGGGATGGCGACGGGCGGGTGCCGGCCCTGCCGCCGGCGAGCCCTTTCCAGCACGACCCGGCCTGGCGCGACCTGCTGCTCTTCAACGAGTACTTCCATGGCGAGACCGGCCTGGGCCTGGGGGCCATGCACCAGACCGGCTGGACCGGCCTGGTGGCCAACCTGGTGCAGCGCCATTATCGCCACGACATCCCCGCCTACTGGCGCAAGCAGATGGCGCGGCCCGAAGCGCGGCCCGCTGATGCGCCGGTGGCGGCCTGAGAGGGAGGGGAGATGGCCGCCCCATCCGCCCGCCCGGGGGCCGCCGCCAGCCTGGGCGCCCACTGGCCCGAGTACCTGATGGAGGCCGCCGAGCTGGGCCTCTTCATGGTCTCCGCCTGCCTGTGCGTGGCCCTGGTGGAACACCCCGCCTCGCCGGTGCGCCAGGCCCTGGACGACGGCCTTTTGCGCCGGGCCTTGATCGGCCTGGCCATGGGGATTACCGCGGTCGCCATCGTCCATTCCCCCCTGGGCCGGCGCTCCGGCGCCCACTTCAACCCGGCGGTGACGCTCACCTTCTGGCGCCTGGGCAAGATCGAGGCCTGGGACGCCCTGTTCTACTGCCTGGCCCAGTGCCTGGGCGGCGTGCTGGGGGTGATCGTCAGCCTGCTGCTCCTGGGCCAGCCGGTGGTGGCGGACCCCAGCGTCAACTATGTGGTCACCGTGCCGGG
>DAOQNK010000039.1:14562-16031 GCA_035332045.1 Thiobacillaceae bacterium
GAATACGAATACCCCCTGGCCTGGCTGGACCCGGTGACCTCGGCCTGGCTGGGCACGGGGGTGGAGCTGATGGGCGCGGTGCTGCTGGCGGCGGGCCTGGCCACCCGGGCGGGGGCCCTGGCCTTGCTGGTCCTGGCCCTGGTGATCCAGTTCACCTACAAGACCTTGGACGTGCACCTCTTCTGGGCGGCGCTGCTGCTGGGGTTTGTGGTGCGGGGCGCCGGCGCCCTGTCCCTCGACCGGCTGCTGGCCAAAGGCCTGGCGGACAGCGCCGTGCCCCTGGCGGCCGGGCTGCTGGCCAGGCTGGAGTCGGCCACCCGGCGGCTGGTGCCTGTCTATCTGCTCACCTTGCGCTTCTGGCTGGCCGGGGCGGTGTTCCTGGCCGGCACAGGCTCGGCCTTCCTGCCCGCCACCTCCGCCTTCAACTTCGTCTCGCCCTTCGCCACGGCCTGTGCCGGCTTCCTGGCCCTGGGCCTGGCCACGCGGCCGGCGGCGGCGCTGCTCATGGCGGGCCTGGCCGGTGCCCACATGATGGCGGGCGGTTCGGGAGAGGACGGCTGGTGGCTGCTGGCCCTGGCCCTTCCCCTGCTGTGGGGCGCCGGGCCGTTCTCCCTGGATGGCTTGATCGAGCACGGCCTGCGCCGCCGCTTCCCCCAACTGGAAGGCAAGCCGGCCTTCGATCTGGAAAGCGTGCCCCGGGTGGTCATCGTCGGCGCCGGCTTCGGCGGCCTGACCTGCGCCATGGCCCTGACCCGGGCGCGGGTGGCGGTGACCCTCATCGACCGCAACAACTACCACCTGTTCCAGCCCCTGCTGTACCAGGTGGCCACCGCCGGCCTGTCGCCGGGGGACATCGCCACGCCGGTGCGGGGCCTGTTCCGGGAGCACTTCAACGTGCGGGTGCTGTACGGCGAGGTGACCGGCGTGGACAAGGCCCACAAGCGCGTCCAGGTGGGCGGCCAGACCGTGCCCTACGACCACCTGGTGCTGGCCACCGGCGCCAGTCATTCCTACTTTGGCCGGGACGACTGGGCGCCCTACGCGCCGGGCCTCAAGCGGGTGGAGGATGCCTCCGAGATCCGCCGCCGCCTCCTTTCCGCCTTCGAGGCCGCCGAGGCCACGGAAAACCAGGACGAGCGCCGCCGCCTCCTCACCTTCCTGGTGGTGGGGGGCGGCCCTACCGGCGTCGAACTCGCGGGCGCCATCGCCGAGCTGGCGCGGCACGGCATGGACAAGGAGTTCCGCCGCTTCGATCCGGCCACGGCCCGCGTCCTGCTGGTGCAGTCCGGTCCCCGGGTGCTGCCCACCTTCCCCGAGCGCCTGTCGGAAACCACCCGCGTGTCCCTGGAGCGCCTGGGCGTGGAGGTGCTGCTGGACAGCCGGGTGGAGGAGATCGATGGGGACGGCGTCACCGTGAGCGGCCAGCGCATCCCCGCCGGCACCGTGCTCTGGGCCGCCGGCGTGGTGGC
>DAOQNK010000039.1:16131-19207 GCA_035332045.1 Thiobacillaceae bacterium
CCACCGGCGCCCTTCCGCTACCGCCACCTGGGCAGCCTCTCCACCATCGGCCGCCAGGCCGCCGTGGCCGACTTCAACGGCCTGCGCATCACCGGCGCCCTGGCCTGGTGGCTGTGGGGCGCGGTGCACGTGGGCTTCCTGCTGGGCATGCGCAACCGCATCTCGGTGATGTGGGACTGGTTCTGGGCCTACCTCACCTACCGGGGCGGCACCCGGCTGATCACGGGGGAAGGGGCGGGCCGCGAGGTGGCTTGAGGCCCATCACGTCGCGTGGGCAGCGCTTAAGTTTTCATTCCCTCTCCCCCGGCCCCTCCCCCGCCTGCGGGGGAGGGGAGTTTTCGCCTCCGTTCCCCTTTCGGCCGGCCAACTCACCCCTCTCCCGCAAGCGGGAGAGGGGCAGGGGAGAGGGCGTTTTTCCATCAATCAGACGCCAAAGGTTAACAACCCATTTCCACACCCTGCTTGCCTCGGTCTGTGGGCAGCCGGTCCCCGGAGGACCGGGGAGAGGGCACGCATTCCACCCCCTCAGCAACCCCATGGCCGTCGTGACAATTTCTTGAAGTTTGCGTGAGGAGCCCGTGAATCGCGCTGGCCAGAATGCCTACCGTGGTTCGAAGAAACCGGATCGCACCCCTCAAACTTTCAGGAGAATCGAAATGAAGACGACTCAAGCCACCAAGACCACTCTGACCCTGGCCCTCACCGCCGCCATCGGCGCCGCCGGCATGGCCCATGCCGCGGCCGGCGCCAGCCCTTTCTCCATGACCGCCCTGGAAAGCGGCTACATGGTGGCCGCCGCCGAGAAGGCCAAGGACGGCAAGTGCGGCGAGGGCAAGTGCGGCGCCCACAAATCCAAGGCCAAGGAAGCCAAGTGCGGCGGCGACAAGGCCAAGGAGGGCAAGTGTGGCGAAGAGAAGGCCAAGGATGGGAAATGCGGTGGCGACAAGGCCAAGGACGGCAAATGTGGCGACCACAAGGCCAAGGAAGGCAAGTGTGGCGGCGACAAGGCCAAAGATGGCCAGTGCGGGGCCAAGAAGTAATTCCCCGGCGCGCCGACCATGCCTGGCAAAGCCCTTCATGGCGCGGGCCTGGGCCTGAGGCGGGAGCACCTTCCCGACCTCAGGACCCGGATTCCGGACGCCATCGACTTCTTCGAACTCGCCCCGGAAAACTGGCTGGACATGGGCGGTTCCCGCCGCCGTGACCTGGCCCGCCTCGCCGGCCAGCAGCCCCTCGTGGCCCACGGGCTGTCCCTCAACCTGGGTGGCCAGGCGCCTCTGGACGAGGTCTTCCTGCTGCGGCTGAAGCGCTTTCTGGACGAATACCGCATCGGCCTGTTCACCGAGCATCTTTCCTGGTGCGCCGACGACGGCCAACTCTACGACCTGCTGCCGCTGCCCTTTACCGCCGAGGCCGTGGGCCATGTGGCGGCCCGCATCCGCCGTACCCAGGAGATCCTGGAGCGGCGCATCGCCGTGGAGAACGCCTCGTTCTACGTGGCGGCTCCCATCAGCGAGATGGGCGAAGCCGAATTCATCGGCGCCGTGCTGGCCGAGGCCGACTGCGACCTGCACCTGGACGTGAACAACGTCTACGTGAACAGCGTCAACTTCGCCTACGACCCCTACGCCCTCATCGACGCCCTGCCCGTCGAGCGGGTGGTCTACGTGCACACCGCCGGCCACCTGCGGGAGGCGCCGGACCTCATCATCGACACCCACGGCGAGGCGGTCGTCGAGCCGGTGTGGGACCTGCTGGCCCACGCCTACGCCCGCCTGGGCACGCCGCCCACCCTGCTGGAGCGGGACTTCAACATCCCGCCCCTGGCCGAACTGCTGCCCGAGGTGGCGCGCATCCGCGCCCTGCAGGATTGCCACCGGGAGCTGCGCCATGTCGCCTGACGCTCGGGGCCTGGCCGCCTACCAGCAGGCTTTCGCCGTCCGAATCCGCGCGCCCCGCCAGGCGCCCAGGCCCGCCGGCGTGCCGGCCCGGCGCATGCGGGTCTACGAGGAACTGCTCCACAACAACCTGGAGGGTTTTCTGCTGGCCTGCTACCCGGTCAGCCGCCGGCTCCTGGGGGCGCGGGCCTGGCGGCGCGCCGTGGGTCGCTTCTTCGCCGAGGGCCGCAGCCATTCGCCCCTGTTCCGGGACATCCCCAAGGCGTTCCTGGACTGGATTGCGGCGCAAGGGGAGGGGGCCTTTCCGGGCCTGCCCTTCCTGGCCGAGCTGATGCATTACGAATGGCTGGAGCTGGCCGTGTCCATCGCCCCCTGGGAGATCGACCCGGTGATCGTCGACCCCCGGGGCGACCTGCTGGCCGGCCGGCCCGTGCTTCACCCCAGCGCCCGCCAGGCCCGCTACCGCTACCCGGTGCACCGCCTCGGCCCCCGCTTCAAACCCCAGGCCCCGGATGGTCTGGAACACGGCTACCTGCTGTTCCGGGACGACGCCGACCCCCGGGACGCCGTGCGCTTCCTCCTCCTCAACCCCCTTGCCACCCGCCTGCTCGCAAGACTGGGCGAGCACCCCGAAACCGGCCGCCAAGCCCTGGAAGCCCTGGCGGCCGAAACCCGAACCCCCCACCTGGAGGCCTTCGTGGAGGCCGGCGGCGAACTGCTGGCCGGCCTGCGCGAGCAAGGCGCCCTCATCGGAACCTGGAGACTGCCATGAACACCACCACTCAAGCCCTGCCCCTCACCCCCGCCAACCGCTTCGCCGCCCTTGCCCAAGGCGGTTTGAACCTGCTCAACAATGCCGGCGCCTGGGTCGGCCCCCTGGGCCTGCGCCTGCTGCTGGCCAAGGAATTCTGGGATTCCGGCCTGGAGAAATGGAACGGCATGAACTGGTTCGCCGACATCATGGACCAGTTCCCCTTCCCCTTTAACGTCATCCCCACGGACGTGAGCTGGACCATCTCCACCTGGTCCGAAGTGGGCGGCGCCATCGCCCTGGTGCTGGGCCTGGGCACCCGCTTCTTCAGCCTCTCCCTGTTCATCGTGACTATCGTCGCCTGGGCCAGCGTCCACGCCGGCAACGGCTACAACGTCTGCGACAACGGCTGGAAGCTGCCGCTGAT
>DAOQNK010000040.1:0-10534 GCA_035332045.1 Thiobacillaceae bacterium
CCGGGAACTTGCACCTGGCCTGGGTCGACAGCCACGCCGGCGGCATCCGCCTGCGTTACCTGCGCCTGCCTCCCGCCGGCAAGCCCTGACCGCCGCCCGGCCGACTCCGACTCCGACTCCGGTAGAGTGCGCGCATTCAATCGGAGGTCCTGGCCATGCCGCCCAACACGTCTACCGCCCCGGCGATCCAAGGGTCAAGCCTCTCGCCCCTGGACAAGGCGGGGGAACTCCTCGCCGAGTTGACCCACGCATCCAGGGTCTCGGGGATGGACGCCGAGGTCAACCGCCCAGCTTGCGCTCAAGGCGACGCCAGATCCGGCGGCGATCGCACCCCGCGCGTTCTCCCGCACCCGCGCGGGCTGACGGGCGTGGCGCTTTTCCCCGGTGAAAGGCTCACCCGCCTCTGCCCCGAGCCGGGCGGCAAGCCCCCATACTTGCCGCCGGAGTCGCCCCAGCCATGACCCTCGGCCAGGCCGGGGCGGCGCCGCTCCGTTCCCGGCTCTTCCTGGCGCTGGCCCTGGCCATGCCCTTCCTGGGCATCTGGGCCTTTCCCTTGTTCGACCTGGACGAGGGGGCGTTCACCGCCTCCACCACGGAAATGTTCCTGCGCGGGGATTTCCTCGCCACCTGGCTCCATGGCGCGCCTCGCTACGACAAGCCCGTGCTCACCTATTGGCTCCAGGCCCTGTCGGCCAGTCTGTTCGGCTTCGACGAGGTGGGATTCCGTCTGCCCTCCGCCCTGGCCGCCTGCGCCTGGATCTACATCGTGTACCGGCACGGCGCACGCAGCCTGGGCCGGGAGTCGGGGGTCCTGGCGGCGGTGATCCTGGCGGCCAGCCTGGGGCCGCTGATCATCGCCAAGGCGGCCACCGCCGATGCCCTGCTCAATCTCTGCCTGGCCGCCGCCGGCACGGCCGCCTGGCGCTGGCTGGAAGGGCGGCGGCAGGCCTGGCTCTACCTGGCCTGGATCGCCATGGCCCTGGGCTTCCTCAGCAAGGGCCCAGTGGCCCTGATCATTCCCGGTGGGACCCTGGCCGTCTACTGCCTGCTGGCGCGGGATGGGCAGGCCCTAAGGCATTTCTTCCTGGATGTCCGGGCCTGGGGCGTGTTTATCGTGGTCGCGGCACCCTGGTTCATCGTGCTGACCTGGCGCGACGGCCCCGGCTTCCTGGAGGGTTTCTTCCTGAAGCACAATCTGGGGCGCTTCTCCCACGCCATGGAAAACCATCGGGGCTCGCCCTTCTATTACGTGCCCGTGCTGCTTCTGTCCCTGCTGCCCTTCACCGGCCTGCTGTTCAGCCTCGGCGCTTCGATTCGCGCGGCTTGGGAGCGGCCCGTCCTGCGTTTCGGGCTCCTCTGGTTCCTGCTGGTCTTCGCCCTGTTCTCAGCCTCCGGTAGCAAGCTGCCCCATTACCTCTACTACGGCTACTTCGGCCTGATCCCGGGCCTGGCCTGGAGCGCCGGCCGTGTCCGCCACAGGGTCGCCATCCTGCTCCCAGCAGTACTCTGCCTGGCGATTCTGCTGGTTCTGCCCGAACTGCTGGCCACCCAGGCGGGGCGGGTGAACCAGGAGTACGCCGCCGCCCTGGCCAACCTGGATGTCCACTTCGGCCGCGCCTACCGCCTGGGTTTCGGTCTGTGCCTGGCGCTGGCCCTGGCAAGCCTGCTGCCGGCTCAGGCGCCACTCTTCAGCCGGCTGGCGGCGGTGGGCCTGGGTACGGCCTTGGCCGCCTCCCTGCTGCTTCTGCCGGCAGTGGGCGGTCTGCTCCAGTCGCCGGTTCGGGAGGCCGGCCTGGCAGCCCGAAAGCTGCCCGGCCCCCTGCTGATGCTGGGCATGAACCAGCCCAGCTTCCAGACGTATGCCGGACGTGTCGTGGAACGTCGCCCCGCGCTCAAGGGTGACCTGGTTCTGACTCCGACCTACCGTCTTGACCGCCTGCCTCCCTATGAACAGGTGGCCGGATTCCGCGATCTCGCCCTGGTCCGGATTCGATGACGCCCTGGCTGGCGCCCCGAGCCCTCACCACGGCCCTGGTTGGCGGGCAGGCCTGGGCCCTGCCTCTGGCCTGTCTGACGGGCATGGCGGCGTTATGGGCCACGGCGGGCAATATCCCCCTCTTCCTGCTCATCAACGGCTGGGCGGCCGTACTGCCGGGCGGCCTTTGGTCCGGCCTCACCGTCCTGGGGGACAGCATGGCCGCCCTGGCGCTCCTTCTGATCCTCAGCCGCCGCCGGCCCGACATCGTCCTGGCGGCGATTTTGGCGGCCTTGCTGGCCGCCGTGGTCAGCCATCTGCTCAAGGAGGGCCTTGGTCTCGGCCGTCCCCTGGCCATTCTGGGGCAGTCGGTGCACGTCATCGGCCAGCCCCTGCGCCTGGGCGCCTTTCCTTCGGGCCACGCCACCACCGCCTTTACCTTGGCGGCCGTTCTGGCCGCCTATCTGCCCAGAATCGGCGCGCGCCTGGCCCTGGTGCTGGCCGCCGCCCTGATCGGCCTGTCCAGGATCGCGGTAGGCGCCCACTGGCCCATGGACGTGCTGGGGGGGGCCCTTACGGGCTGGTGTTGCGGACTGGCCGGGGTATGGCTGGTCGAACGCCGATTCCACGCTCCACCCCGGCATCTGGCCGTCCTCATCGAAGCCGTCCTGGCGCTTAACACCCTGGCCATGCTGAGCGTCTATGACAGCGGCTATCCCCAGGCCGCCCTGTTCGTCAGATTGATGGCGGCCTCGGCGCTCGGCCTGTACGCCTATTCCTGGCGGCGCCCCGCGGTGACCTGAACGGTCTCAGGCCGGAGAACGGCCCCAGGCCGCGAACAGGGGATCGGCGTGGGGACGCACCTCGGCATGTTTGTCGTCGGCGGGCCTGGCCAGGCCGCGCAGGGTCTCCGCCTCCAGCGCCTCGAACCCGGCGCCTTTCAAGAGGGCGAGGACCATGCCCAGCCGTTCGAAAGGATGCAGTTCGCTCCAGACCCGGATGGCCTTGGTGGGAAACCAGCGGTCGGAAAAACTGACGACGCAGGCGCCACCGGGGCGCAGGACCCGCCTGGCCTCCCTCAGCACCGCGGCAGGGCGTAGCAGATATTCGACGGAGGCGGTGCAGATCACCACGTCGAATGCGCCATCGCCCCAGGGCAATTCGGCCCTCACGTTGAGATCCTTCACCACCCTTTCGTGCAGTCTGGGATTCGCGTCGAGTTCCTCCGCGTTCATGCCCAGCCCGGCCAGGTGGCCAGGCTCCGGCACCGACGGCAGGTGGGAGGCCCAACTGCTCATGAGGTCCAGCACACGGACGCCGGGGGCGAGAAACCGGCCATGCAGCCGCCGCAATTCCGCGCGGCAGGCCGCATCCAGATGCTGCACCAGCCGGGCATTCGCGTAGAAGCCGGCATCGGGCGCCTCGTCCTGGCGGCAGAGCCCTTCCAGGGCCAGATAGGCGGTGTCAGGATCGGCGGCCGGGACCTGCAGACCCGGGCCAAGAAAAAGCGCCTGGCATCGTCCATCCCGGGCGGCTTCCAGATCCACGGCCGCCACCGACAGGGTGGCGCCCATGGCGGCCAGCGGATGGTTCGGGTCCAGGCGCACGCCTTCCGCCGAGGCCGACAGCACGCGGACAGGCCGCAAGTCCCTGGGCCCCTGGGCCAGGTCCGGGAAAGCCAGGCTGGGGTAGAACCGCCCCGCCCGGGGCGGGCCGCCCAGGCGGCATCGCGAGGCGGGAATGTCCCGGTGGGGCAGTCCGCCCGGCACCAGCCAGGGGGCGGCATCCAGTTCCGCCGAGCCCGCGCGCCGGGCCTGATCGGCGGCACGCAGCCAGCGGCCGTCGGCCTGGAACGCGGAATCGGGCAACACCAGCCGGTCACGCAGCGCGATGCCGTCCCATCGCCAGGTCAGGCTGGCCTCCAGGGCAGCCATGGCGGATCAGGCCTCAGTTCTCCAGGCGATACTCCACATAGGCCCGGTCCCGCTGTTGCCGCACCCAATCGTCGAAAGCCTCCTCGGACTTGCGCTCGCGGATGGCGCGCCGGGCTTCCAGGCGCTTGCGTTCCTGGGTGACGTCCTGGTCGCGACGCTCCAGCACCTGAATGAGGTGCCAGCCGAAGGGCGACTGGACGGGGGCGGAAAGGTCTCCGGGCTTCAGGGCGTCCATGGCCCGCTCGAACTCGGGCACGGTGTCGCCCGGATTCAGCCACCCCAGGTCGCCTCCCTTGTTGGCGGAAAGATCATCGGAATGGATCTTCGCCAACTCCTCGAAGGCCGCGCCGTTCTCGATGCGCTCCTTGAGTTGCAGGAGGCGGTTGCGGGCGTCCGCGTCCTGGACCACCTCGTTGGTCTTCACCAGGATGTGGCGGGCGTGGGTCTGCTTGACCACCAGCTGCATGTTCTTGCCGCGCTTGTCCTGTAGCTTCAGGAGGTGGTAGCCGTTGCCGCTCTTCAAGACCGGCGAGACATCGCCAGGCTTCATGTCCTTCAGGGCGGTGGCGAACAGGCCCGGCAGCTGGGCCTCGCCGCGCCAGCCCAGGGAACCGCCCTGGAGGGCGTTCTGGGCATCCGAGTAGGCGGCGGAGACCTGGGTGAAATCGGCGCCGGACTTGAGTTCCGCCAGGGCCTTCTCGGCCTTGGCCTTGAGTTCGGCCAGACGCTCCGGGCTCGCGCCTTCCGGAGTCAGCACCAGGATGTGGGCCAGCAAATACTCATCCTGCTGGTTCACATTCTTGGTGGGATTCGCCAGGTAGTTCTCGATTTCCGCGTCGGTCACCAGCAGCTTGTTGTCCACCTCCCGCTCCCTGAGCCGGGAGACGGTCATTTCCATCCTGATCTGCTCCCTGAAAGCCGCGAAGGGAATGCCTTCCGCCTCCAAAGCCTTGCGGAAGTCCTCGGGGCTCAGGTTGTTGCCCTGGGCGACGCGGGCCAGGGCCCGATCCAGGGCGGGGCCGTCGAAGCGGATGTTGGTGTCCTCGGCGACCTGCATGAGCACCTTCTCGGTGATCATGCGCTCCAGGAGCTGCTTTTCCAACAGGGTCCGGGGCGGCAGGGGCGTCTTCTGGCCGGAAAGCTGGCGCAGGGCCTGTTCCACCCTGGCCCGGAGTTCGTACTCAGTGATGACCGCGTTGTTCACCACCGCCACGATCCTGTCCACTTCCACCGGCGCGGCCCGGACAGCCAGGGAAGCGAGAAGAAGGAGTCCGCAAAGGATTTTATTGCAGGTCGAAATCGTCGCTCTTGGCATATCCGGTGATGCTCCGTTTCAGGACGTCCAGGGGGTTGGGGCCCAACTTGGTCAGGCCACGCAGCTCCAGCTGCAGGAAAAAGGCGCTGGATGTGGTGTTCTGGGCCGTGGCCAGTCGCTGCAGAACACCGCGCAGGGACCAGCAGCCCGCGTTGTACTCGAAGCCGGCGAGCCCTTCCACCAGGCGGTTGTCCTTGATGGAATAGTTCACCCGGCCCAGACCATACCATTTGGGCGCCAAAGGCCACTCGGCCGACAGGTCGATCTGGTTGATGACGATCTTGGTGGTGGCCGCATCCCGGGCGAAGCGGTAATCGGCGTTGAACACCCGGCCAGGCTCCTGGCGATAGGCGCCGCCGAAATTCGCCTTGGAAAGGCCGCCGTTGTCGGTGCTGACCTGGACGCCGGCGCCCACCCGCCAGCGGTTCGTGATCTGGCCGCTGACCTGGGCGATGAGGTCGGAGGTGTTGGCGCTGCTGACCGTCACGGGCGTGGGCACCAGCGACACCTGCTGGTCCGCAAAATAGTAGCGCTGGCCAAAGGTGACCTGCAGACGCTCGACCCCGCTCTCCTTGTCCAGGAAGCGGGAGGTCAGGGCCAGGGTGAGCTGGTTGGCGTCGTTGATGCGGTCGACGCTGGCGAACTGGTTCTCCGAGAACAATTGGTCCATGGACAGATCGCTGAGGGAGCTGTCGAAGACCGGAATGCGGTCCTGGTTGCGGCGCGGGATGAAAACATAGAAGGCCCGGGGCTCCAGGGTCTGGATATAGTCCCGGTCCTGGAAGGACCAATCCCGCTCCATCAGCAGGTTGCTGTCCAGGCTGAACACCGGCAGGCTGCGGGTCGCATCCTTGTAGCCACCGACGGCGTTGACCTGGGCCTGGGTATAGACGCTGTCCGGGCTGTTCCGCGTCGCGTCATCCAGCGCATAGCGGGTCAGGTGCCAGCCCAGGCGGGGCGTAATGCTGGAATAGGTCGTTTCAAAGGGCAGGCTGAGACTGGGGTAGACGAACAGCCGTCCGCCCTGGACCCGGCCCCCGACCGGATGGTCGAAGTAGACATACTCGCTGGCGAAGTCGAAGCGGACCGGGTCGAAATTCTGAAGATGGTCCTGATGGGCGAAGAGGGTCAGCCGGGGCAGCCGGTGGTAAGGCTCGACAATGGGTGCGGCCGGGTCCTGGAGGGTCTGGAAGGACTGGACTTGGCCGGTGGCCTTCCACCAGCCACCATCATAGGCCAGGCTGGCCTGCTGGGGCAGGTTGACCCGGGAAGTCTGGTTCACCAGGCTGGACAAATCGGTGAAATAACTGTCGTCGGAGACCCGCTCCAGTTCCAGCTTGCCAGTCCAATGGGCGTCGAAGGTCTGGTTGTGCTTCAAATAGACCCGGTAGCGGTCGCGGTTGGCGGTCTTGTCGTCGGGCAGGTACTCCAGGTCCGCCTCGCCGGTGAAATCCTGTTCCAGATAGCGGAACTGGCCCACGCCTTGCAGGCCCCGCTTGGTCATCAGCCGGGGGGTCAGAGTCGCATCCCGGTTGGGCGCGATGTTCCAGTACCAAGGCGCCACCACTTCCAGTCCTCGCTCCGTCGATACTCCGTAGGTGGGAGCCAGGAAACCCGACTTGCGCCGGTCGTCCAGGGAAAAGTCCATCCAGGGCACGTAGAGAATGGGCACGTCCAGGTATTCCAACTTGACCTGCCGGGCCTGGCCGACGCTGTTCACAAAATCCAGCTTCAAGTCATCGGACTTGAGCAGCCAGTCCTGGTCCCCGGCCGGACAGGAGGTATAGGTGGCCTGTTCCAGGGCGTAGCGGTCCACACCCTGGAAATACAGGCTCTTGGCCTGGCCCCGGGCCAACTGGCCATCCTCGCTGTACAACTGATAGCCCACATCGCGCATTTCCCCCAGCCGGGAGGTGAGCTTGAGCTTCAGGGCGCTGCCCGTGACGAGGTCCTTGCCCCGGGCATAGGCCACGTGGCCCCGGGCTTCGGCCTCGTCGGTGGATTTGTCGTAACGCAGCCAGTCCCCTTCCAGGCTCTCCCGGAGATTGCGCAGGCTGACCTGACCCTCGGCCACCACCTCGTGGTCCAGATGGCCTTCCACTGAATTGGCCTCCACGTAGGTGGGACCCGGCGCCGGTTCGTTCTTGGGAGAAGGCCCGGAAATGCGGCCCGAGGATCGCAACTGCAGCGGAGCCGGCTCGGCCCAGGCTTCCGCGAAGGCGGCCGCGAGGCACAAGGCGAGGATCAGGCGCGCGAAGGGAGGCACGGCAGGCTGCATGGGCGGGGTGTTAGAATTCTGGCGCTTTTTTGACCGCCGGATTATAGCTTTGGAACGTCTCGCCCGTTTACGGGAATGGACCCAGTCCGTCCTCCCCAACCCCCTCCTGAGCCTGGAACCCGCCTCCGCCGACGCCAGCTTCCGTCGCTATTTCCGCGCCGTCACGGCCGCCGGCAGCTTCGTGGTCATGGATGCGCCCCCCAGTCACGAGGATTGCCGGCCCTATGTACACGTGGCCCGGCTGTTCCGGGAAGCCGGGGCCAACACCCCGGAAATCCTGGCGGAGAACCTGGAGGAAGGCTTTCTCCTGCTCACCGATTTCGGCAACACCACCTATCTGGCCGCCCTCGGCGAGGACAGCGCCGACAGCCTGTACCGGGATGCGAACCAGGCGCTGGTGAAGATCCAGGCCGCCAGCCACCCCCTGGAACTGCCCGAATACGACCGGGAACTGCTGCTGCGGGAACTGCGCCTGTTCCCGGACTGGTACCTGGCCCGCCACCTGAAGATCGAACTGGCCCCGGAACAACAGGCCGTCCTCGACACCACCTTCGAGGCCATCCTGGCCAACAACCTGGCCCAGCCCCAGGTCTACGTGCACCGGGACTGGCATTCCCGCAACCTCATGGTTACCGGGGCGGACAACCCGGGGGTGCTCGACTTCCAGGACGCGGTCTACGGTCCCATCACCTACGACCTGGTGTCCATCTACAAGGACGCCTACATCCGCTGGGACGAGGAGCGGGTGCTGGACTGGGTGGTGCGCTACTGGGAGGCCGCCCGCCAGGCCGACCTGCCGGTGGACCGGGATTTCGGCGCCTTCTACCGGGATTTCGAATGGATGGGCGTACAGCGCCACATCAAGGTGCTGGGGATCTTCGCCCGCCTCTGCCACCGGGACGGCAAGGACGGCTACCTGAAGGACATGCCCCTGGTCATGGACTACCTGCGCCGGGCCTGCGGCCGCTACAACGGCCTGGGCGACTTCCTGCGCCTCCTCGACGAAATCGAGGGCACGGCAGCCCAGGTGGGCTACACCTTCTGATGGCCGGCGTCGCCAGCTTCAAGGCCATGATCCTGGCGGCGGGGCTGGGCGAGCGCATGCGCCCCCTCACCGACCACACCCCCAAGCCCTTGCTGGAAGTCGGCGGCCAGCCCCTCATCGTCTGGCAGATCCAGCGCCTGAAAGCGGCGGGCTTCGGCGAACTGGTCATCAACCACGCCCACCTGGGGCAGAAGATCGAGGATTTCCTGGGGGACGGCGCCGCATGGGGCGTCAGCATCGCCTGGTCCCAGGAGCCGGCGCCCCTGGAGACCGCCGGCGGCATCGCCACCGCCCGGTCCCTGCTGGGGAATGCGCCCTTTCTGGTCACCAACGGCGACGTCTACGCGGACTTCGACTATGGTCGGCTGATGCCCGTCCTGGCGGCCATGGCCGCCAACCCGGCCCATCGGGCCCATTTGGTGCTGGTGGACAATCCCCCCCACCATCCCCAGGGCGACTTCACCCTGGAAGACGGCAAGGTGGTCCCGCCCCCCACCCACGCCGTGGGCCGCCTCACCTTCTCCGGCATCGGCTGCTACCGGCCGGAACTGTTCGCCGGCATCCCCGCCGGCAGCAAGGCCAAGCTGGCGCCGCTCTTGATCGCCGCCATGGAACGGGGCCAGGTCACGGGTGAGCATTTCACCGGCCGCTGGGAGGACGTGGGCACGCCCCAGCGTCTGGCGGCCCTGGACGAGGAGTTGACGGCCCATGCAGCCTGACGTGAAAGCCCACCGTAACCGCCGCGCCCGGCTGCTCAAGGCCCTGGGCGAAGGGGTGCTGGTCCTGGCCACGGCGCCGGAGGCCATCCGCAACCGGGACGCCCACTATCCCTACCGCTTCGACAGCCATTTCTATTACCTCACCGCCTTCCCCGAACCGGAGGCGGTGCTGGTGCTGGTGGCCGGCAAGCGGCCCCGCCAGATCCTGTTCTGCCGGGAGAAGAACGAGGAACGGGAAATCTGGGACGGCTTCCGGCATGGCCCCAGGGCGGCGAAGGAAGCCTTCGGCTTCGACGCCGCCTACCCCATCGCCGAACTGGACAAGCGCCTGCCTCTGTTGCTGGAGAACCAGCCCCGCCTCTGCTACCCCTTCGGCACCGACGCCGCCTGGGACGCCCGGGTCATGGGCTGGATCAACGCGGTGCGGGGCAAGGTGCGGGCCGGGGTCGCGGCCCCCGCCGCCCTCACCGACGCCCACGCCCTCATCGACGAGATGCGCCTCGTCAAGGACGCCCACGAAATTGACCTGATGCAGCGCGCCGCCGACATTTCCGCCGCCGCCCACCGGGCCGCCCTCGCCGCCTGCCAGCCTGGCCTGGGGGAATGGGAGATCGAGGCGGAACTGCTGGCCGCCTTCCGCCGGGGCGGCTGCCAGGCCCCCGCCTACACCCCCATCGTCGCGGGCGGCGCCAACGCCTGCGTGCTGCACTATGTCAGCAACGACAAGCCCCTCCGGGACGGCGACCTGCTGCTCATCGATGCCGCCGGCGAATACCACGGCTACGCCGCCGACATCACCCGCACCTTCCCGGTGAACGGCCGCTTCAGCGGCCCCCAGAAGGACGCCTACGAAATCGTCCTCGCCGCCCAGGCCGCCGCCATCGCGGCGGTGATGCCCGGCAACACCTGGAACGCCCCCCACGAGGCCGCCCTGCGGGTCCTCACCCGGGGCCTGGTGGACCTGAAACTCCTGGCCGGCGAGGTGGACGGCCTCATCGAGAAGGAAGCCTACAAGCCCTACTACATGCACCGCACCGGCCACTGGCTGGGCCTGGACGTGCACGACGCCGGCGACTACAAGCGGGAAGGGGACTGGCGCAAGCTGGAGCCGGGCATGGCCCTCACCGTGGAGCCGGGCCTCTACTTCCGTCCCGGCAAGGACGTGCCCCAGCACCTGGAAAACATCGGCATCCGCATCGAGGACGACGTGGTGGTCAGCGCCGACGGCCCCCGGGTGCTGACGGAAGCCGCGCCCAAGACGGTGAAGG
>DAOQNK010000040.1:10634-14973 GCA_035332045.1 Thiobacillaceae bacterium
TGGCCCTGTCCCAGGGCACCCGCCTGATCCTGGAACGGCTGGGGGCCTGGACGGACCTGGCGGCCACGCCCATCGAGACCATCCATGTCTCCCAGCGCGGCGGCCTGGGCCGGGCGGAGCTCACCGCCCGGGATGCCGGCGTGCCCGCCCTGGGCTACGTGGCCGAATACGGCGATCTCTACCGGACCCTGGCTTCCCGCCTGCCGGGCTGCGGCGCCACGGTAATCACCGGCGCCCGGGTCGCCAGCGTCCACTCCACCTCCGGCTATGGCGCGGTGGGCTTTACCCGCAACGGCGACGATCACCTCCTCACCGCCCGCCTGGTGGTGCTGTCGGAGGGCGGCAAAAGCCTGCCCGCCGAGCTGCGCCGGGACAAGGACTACGGCCAGTCGGCGGTGATCTGCACGGTGCGCACCCAAAGGCCCCACGACCGGCGCGCCTACGAACGCTTCACCCCCGAGGGCCCCATCGCCCTCCTCCCCCTGGGGGACGACTACGCCCTGGTCTGGACCACCCCCAACGATCGGGTTGAAGCCCGTTTGGCCCTGTCCGACGCGGATTTCCTCGCCAGCCTGCAAGCTGCCTTCGGCGATCGCCAGGGCCACTTCGGCTTCGCCAGCCCCCGGGCCGCGTTCCCCCTCAAACTGCACCTGGCCGCCCCCTCCACCTCCTCCCGGGTGCTGCGCATCGGCAACGCCGCCCACGTGCTGCACCCGGTGGCGGGCCAGGGCTTCAACCTGGGGGTGCGGGACGCCTGGAAGCTGGCCGAGGCCATCCTGGATACGCCCCGGG
Organism: Thiobacillaceae bacterium; assembly: GCA_035332045.1. GTDB lineage: Bacteria > Pseudomonadota > Gammaproteobacteria > Burkholderiales > Thiobacillaceae > PFJX01. The sequence continues at coordinate 11,427 of DAOQNK010000040.1, forward strand.
AACGCCTGGGCGAGGCCGATCTGGCCCGCGACTATCAGCGCACCCGCCGCTTCGACGTGGCCGGCGGCAGCCTGATGACGGACCTGCTGGTGGAAGCCTTCTCCAACGACCACCCGCTGCTGAAGCACACCCGGGGCGCGGCCCTGGCCCTGCTGGATCTGGCGCCGCCCCTGAAGAAGCTGTTCGCCCGCAAGATGATGTTCGGAGCCCAGGCATGGTGAGCGACTTCGACATCGTCTTACTCGGTGGCGGACTCAATGGCGCCGCCCTGGCCTGCGCCCTGGCCCGGGGACCCCATTCCGTCGCCGTGCTGGAACCCCATCCGCCCGGCCCCGACAGCGAAGCCTGGGACAGCCGCCTCTACGCCTACAGCCCGGGCAACGTGGCATGGCTCAAATCCCTGGGCGGCTGGGACGCCGGTGTCCGTGCCCAGGCCGTGTACCAGATGCGGGTGCGAGGCGACGACGGCGGCGGCCTCAGCTTCGACGCCCTGGATGCGGGCTTGTCCGAACTGGCCTGGATCGCCGAGAACAACCGCCTCCAGGCCAGCCTGTGGCGGACCTTCCGGGCCGGCGCCAACATCCGCGCCATCGCCGCCCAGGCCGAGGCAGTGACCTGGAACCCGGACGGCCGGCATCGGCTGCACCTGGCCGGCGGCGACACCCTCTCCACCCGCCTGCTGGTGGCCGCCGACGGCGCCCATTCCTGGCTGCGCCGCCAGGCCGGCATCGCCATCACCGCCGAGGATTACCGGCACGTGGGGGTGGTGGCCAACTTCGAAACCGAAAAAGCCCATCGCGGCACCGCCTTCCAGTGGTTCCGGCCCGATGGCGTGCTGGCCTGGCTGCCCCTGCCGGGGAATCGCCTCTCCATGGTCTGGTCCACGCCGCCCGAGCACGCGGAAGCCCTCAAGGCCCTTTCCGGCGAGGCGCTGGCCGAGAAGGTCGCCGCGGCTGGCAGCCAGCGCCTGGGTGAACTGCGCTGTATCACTCCCGCCGCCGGCTTCCCTCTGGTGCGCCGCCGGGCGAAGGAATGGGTACGTCCCGGCCTGGTGCTGCTGGGGGACGCGGCCCACACCGTCCACCCCCTGGCGGGCCAGGGCGTCAATCTGGGCTTCCGGGATTCGCGGCTGCTGGCGGAGGTGCTGTCTTCCGGCGGCGACCCCGGCGAGATCGGTCGCCTCGCCGCCTACGCCGCCCGGCGCATGGAGGACGTGGCCAGCATGCAGTTCACCACCGGCGGCCTGAAGAAACTTTTTGCCCGGGAAGACGGCCTTACCCGCCGCCTCCGCAATTGGGGCATGGCACTGGCCGGCGGCTTCGACCCCGTGAACCAGGCCCTGACCCGCCACGCCATCCTTTGACTTTCCCCCTGGAGATTCCATGAAATCCAAGTTCCTCAGTCCCCTGCTGGCCTGTACCCTGGCCACGATCAGCTTCCTGGCAGGCGCCAGCGAGGCGGACATCCGCCAGGCCGTGCAGACCCTGGCACCCGGCGCGAAAGTCACCAACATCGTCAAGTCCGTTCTACCCGGACTCCAGGAAGTCACCCTGGAGGGCCCCCAGGGTCCCATGGTGGTCTACGCCGACGACAAGGGCGAGTACATCCTGGCGGGGGACCTCCTGGACGTGAAGAACCGCCGCAATCTCACCAAGGAGCGCATGGACAAGCTCACCGAGGTGAAGTGGGACACCCTGCCCCTGGACAACGCCATCAAAGTGGTGCGGGGCGACGGCAAGCGCAAGCTGGCGGTGTTCTCCGACCCCGACTGCCCCTACTGCAAGAAGGCGGAACAGGAATTCGCCAAGCTGGACAACGTCACCATCTATGTCTTCCCCTACCCCCTGCCCATGCACACCGACGCCGGCCGCAAGGCCAAGCTGGTCTGGTGCAGCAAGGACCGCTCCAAGGCCTGGCTGGACCTGATGCTGAAGGGCAAGGTGCCGGAGGGTAAAACCGACTGCGACAACCCCGTGGACGAGAACCTGGCCCTGGGCAACAAGCTCCGGGTCGACGGCACGCCGGCCCTGATCTTCCCCAACGGCAAGCGGGTGCCCGGCTACGTGGACGCCGGCCGCCTGGAAAGCCTGCTGAACGGCGGCGGCGCCAAGAACTAGCGATCCGCCGTAAGCAGGCGGTCCACCACCGCCAGGAAACGGGGAATCTCCAGGGGCTTGGTCAGGTAGGCGGCGAAACCGGCCGCCTTGCCCGCCTCGATATCCCGGGGCATGGCATTGGCGGTGATGGCCACCACCGGAACCCTCGCCAAGCGCTCGTCCCGACGCAGGATCGCCAGCACATCGTAGCCATCCAGGCGGGGCATGTTGATGTCCAGCAGGATGAGATCGGGCTGGTGAGCCCGGGCCAGCTCGATGCCCAGTTCGGGGGTGTGGGCGGTGAGCAGCCGCAGGTGGCCGCGCCGGCCCAGAATCTGGGCTACCAGTTTCAGGTTGGATGGGTTGTCCTCGATGTAGAGCACCCGACCTTCCGGGCCGTGGGCGGCGCCCGCCGGATCGGCGGCCCCGGCCGAGGCTTCGGCGGGCTGGCTGGATTCGCCGGCCGGCAGATCGATCCAGAACCGGGTGCCCATGCCCGGGGTGCTCTCGACGCCGATGCTGCCCCCCATCAGCTCCACCAGACGGCGGGTAATGGTGAGGCCGATGCCGGTCCCCTCCACATCCGTGTGCTCCGCACCCAAGCGGTGGAAGGGCTGGAACAGTTCATCCATACGCTCTGGGGAAATGCCCTCGCCGGTATCGCTCACGGCCAGCCGCAGCGTCCCGGCTTCGCCAGGCGCCACCTCGATCCGGACCTGACCGCCCCGCCGGTTGTACTTGACCGCGTTGGAGAGCAAGTTGAGCAGCACCTGCTTGAGCCGGACGCGATCGGCCCGTAGGCCGAGGTTCGTCCGCAACGACGTCACCAGGGCGATGTCGCGCTTGTCCGCCAGGGGCTGGACCAGGGACCGGCACTCATCCAGGACCTCGCGGGGATCCACGTCCTCCAGGGAGAGATCCACCCGGCCGGCATCGATCTTCGCCAGGTCGAGCACATCATTGATCAGCTCCAGCAGATGCTTGCCCGCCTTCAGGATCTCGCGGCTGAAATCCCTTTGCTCGGAATCCACCCGGGCATCCAGTTCCAGCAACTGGCCAAATCCCAGGATGGCATTCAAGGGTGTCCGCAACTCGTGGCTCATGCTCGAGAGGAATTCCGATTTGGCCTGGCTGGCCCGTTCCGCCACCTCCCGGGCCTGGACCAGTTCGGTGGTCCGCTCGGCCACCAGGATCTCCAGGTGTTCCCGATAGCGTTGCAGTTCCTCCTCGGTCCGGATCCGTTCGCTGATGTCCCGGGCCAGACCCAGCACTCCCAGCAGCCTGCCCTCGGCATCGAAAGCGGCGCACTTGACGGTTTCCAGGGTGGCCAGGCCGCCGTCGTGGCGCGGCACCTGTTCCCGGAAAAACTGGACGGTACCGGAACGGGCCACCTCCATATCCTTGCGATGCAGGCTGTCGGCCACGGCTTCCGGGAAAAAGTCCCGGTCCCG
>DAOQNK010000040.1:15073-19069 GCA_035332045.1 Thiobacillaceae bacterium
TCGCCGACGATGGCCATGGCCTCTTCCCGGACGTCGGGATGCCGGACTTCCAGACCGCTGCGGCCCAGCAGGCTTTCGCCATAGCCCAACTGCTCCTTGACGGCCCGGTTGGTATAGAGAATCCGGGCCTGGCCATCGAGGACGAAGAGAAAGTCCTGGATGCTGTCCAGGACCCCCGTCAGGTTGCGCCGCTGGGATTCCGCCTCCTCCCGCGCCGCGAGCCCCTCCAGGGCCTGGCCGAATTGGCGCGCCAGGCTCACCAGGGCCCGGTTGGTGGCGGCGGTGAAGCGCACTACCTGGCGGCTGGCGAGGATCAGGCAGGCGCCGGGCGCATCGCGCACGGCGATGGGCAGCAGCGCGAAGGCGGTGACGCCCTCGCCCGCCATTTCGCCATCGTGGATCAGTTCGGGATCGGTACAGCCCTCGTGGGGATCGGCGCAACTGCACACCCGCGTGGTGGACGCCAGCATCCGGATGCATACCGAATCCGGCACCCTGGCCGCCAGGCGGTCGGAAAAGGCCGGGCTGAAGCCCCGGCTGGACACCAGCCGGTAGCCTCCGTCGACCTCATGGAGAAACAGCGCCCCGCAGTCCAGGTCGGGCAGGCTGAGCACGGTATCCAGGATGCCCGCCAGCAAAGCCTCCCGCTCCGGGACCTCGGCCAGCAGCCGGGTGAAATCCTGCTGCAGGCGCAACAACTGCTCGTCTTCCCGGCGGCCGGTAAGATCCATGCGCACGCCCCGGGTGATCCGGGGCCGGCCCGTCGCCTCCCGGTCCACCACGTGACCCCGGGTCAGCGCCCGGAACCAGCGCCCGTCCCCGCGGCCGAAGCGATATTCCAGTTCAAGCGGCACGTCCTCTTCCCAGCAGCGGCGCAGGGCTTCCCGCAGGAGGGGACGGTCCTCGGGATGCAGGTGGGCCAGCCAGCCCTCCAGGCTGAAGGTCTCGGGGGCCAGATCGGCGGCGCCCACCAGGGCCTCCACGTTCTGGCTGAAGCTCAACCGGTCGGCGCCGTGGTCGTATTGCCAATAGCCGACGCCGAAATCGCGCAGATAGTCCAACATGCGCGCGTCATCGGCAAACGGGGACAGGGTGGGCGCATCCATGGTCTTAAGGCCTATTTCAGCGGGAGACATGCCATGGGGCCATGCCATACGGGATGCAGCGCAAGGCGTGGAGAGGAAGCCGTGGTCGTTCCACGGCGACGCGCCGCAACTCGACGATGCGCCCGTAGGGCTTGGCCCCTTCGGGTTGCGGCCTGGAACGGCGCCTGCGGCGTGGCGCCGCTGGGCCAGGGAATGACCATGGCCGGCGCGACGCGCTTTGCATTCATCCGTTCGAGGCCACAACGCATGGCATGTCTCCCGCCGAAATAGGCCCTACTCACTGGCCGGGGAGTCGCATTTACCACATTTTCACGGCCCGACACCAGCCAATAGGGGCCGGCGGGACCGGTCAGCGGCAGGCCGGGCCGGTCTTCATCCAGCGTTTGAGCCATTCTTCCGCCCGCTGCCGGGCATGGCGGGTGGCGATCTGCTCCTCCGGAGTCTGGTCGGCGCGGAAATCGAAGGCGCGCCGGGCCAGGGGATAGACCTGATATTCCACCGGCACGCCCCGCTCCCACAGCGCGTAGAAGGCACGCCCGCCATTGATGCGGCGGAGCTCGAAATCCTGCTCGCCGATGAGGAACAGCATGGGTGTGTTAATGCGCATGACCTCGGGCGCGACTCGGAACAGCTGGTCCGGTTCCGGCGCGTTGGGATTCTGCATGTGGCCGTAGTAGCTGACGATGGCGGCGATGTCCTTGCCGCGCTTGTCGGCCAGGCGGATGGCGTAATAGGGCCCCCGGGACAGGGCGACGATACCCACCGGCTGCTTGCAGGTTTGCGGGAGAGCGAGGAGGTAGTCGAGGGCCGCCTCCACGTCCTTCTCCGTGGCCGGATCGTGCTCCGCTGGCCAGCGCTCGATCATGCGGCCGCTCTGCCAGTCCGGCGCCACCACCAGGAACCCCTGCTTGGCCAGTTCCGCCACGTGACGCCGCTCGTTGTCGTCATAGCCCCGCTTCGCGTGGATGAAAAGGACCGGCGGGAAGGGTCCCGGGCCGTCGGGGATGGCGACTTCGACGGGCACGTCCACATCGCCGGAGCGCAGCGTGATTTGCCGGACCTCCCCCGCCAGGCCAAGGACGGGAAGAAGCAGCAGGAAGAACAGGACAGGGTATCGCATGGCTTGACGAGACCATTCAATGGAGTCCGGCAAGCATAGCGGTTCCGCGAAGGCCCTGGCATGGGGCCTTTATACTGGCGGCCATGTCGGAATCCTCATCCCGCGCCGGCCCCGCTCCGGGCTGGCGGCCCTTCCAACTCGGCCTCCTGGCCTCCGCCTGCCTGCACCTGGCCCTGCTGTTCCTGCTGCATCCCGCGCCTGGCTCCGCCCGGGTCCGCACGATGATCCTCAATGCCCGCCTGGAAAACCCCATGCCCATGCCCTCCGCCGGCGTAGCGGAAACCCCCGCTCCAGGCGCCGCCGGACCCTCGCCCCAGCCTTTGCCGACCACCAACGGCGAGGTCACGCCCCCGCCAGCCGGCGACAGCGCGGCCCAACCCGCGGCGCCAACCACGAGCCCCCGCCCACCGGAACCGACTCCGCCACAGTCCGGCCCGGCGACTGCCCATCTTGGTGGCGGGCAGGCCGCGGTCGCCACGGGCGGAACCATCGGCCCCGTTTCCGCCCCGCCCTTGCCCACCGCGCCCCTGGGTGTGGACAACACCTGGTACGAGGCCCGTGCCCTGGACAGCGTGCCCCGGGTCATCGGCGAACTCCAGCCCGAGTATCCCGAGGAAGCCCGACGGGTAAACCTGGAAGGCAGCCTCAAGCTCAAGGTGAGGATCGACGAATTCGGCCAGGTGCGGGATGTGGAAGTCCTGGAGTCGACGCCCCGGGACGTCTTCGACCAGGCCGCCGTGAAAGCCCTGCGCCAGGCCCGATTCCGGCCGGCCTTGCGGGACGGCAGGCCAGTGCGCAGCCAGATCTATCTGCGGGTGGATTTCAAGCTGGAGAACTGACGCTAGGCGTAGGTGTCCACGCTGCCGCCCAAGCCTTCGGGATTGGCGGCGGCCGGCACGGCCTGGGCCTGTTCGGCCGCCTGACGGGCCAACAGGTCGGCGATGGCCTGCTGGCTCTGGGCCTCGATGCGCAAGGCGATGAGGCTGGCCTGCTGGGGTGTGGTGGCCTGGCTTTGTTCAGTGGCGGCGACGGCATCCATGCTGGACTCTCCGGCGGGGGACGGCTTTCACTGTAGACCGACCTTGCCGTTGGCGCCAGGGGAGGCGGCCACCGGGGCGGTGCTGATGGGGAAATCCCTGGGCAGCAGTGCCCACATGCGCCCCTTCTGCTTCATCGCCCCGGCCTGACGGCCGGCGTCGTCGCCGAAGCCCCAGAAGAAGTCGGCGCGGACGTTGCCGCGGATGGCTCCCCCCGTGTCCTGGGCCAGCATGAGACGGTTGAGGGGCTCGCTGGCATTGGGACGCGTGGTGGCCAGCCAGACCGGCGCCCCCAGGGGCATGCCACGGGGGTCGATGGCGATGCTGCGCTCGGCGGTCAGGGGCACCCCCAGGGCGCCCAGGGGGCCGGACAGATGATTGGGCAGTTCGCGGAAAAACACGTAGCTGGGATTGGCATTGAGCAGCTCGGGCAGGCGCTCGGTATTCTTTCTGCCCCAGTCCTTGATGCCCTGCATGGAGGCCTTGTCCAAAGTCAGTTCGCCTTTTTCCACCAGCCATTTGCCGATGGAACGGTAGGGGTGGCCGTTCTGGTCGGCGTACCCCACCCGCACGACCTCGCCGTTCTCCAGCTTCACCCGGCCGGAACCCTGGATCTGGAGGAAAAAGAGGTCCACGGGATCGTCAACCCAGAGCAATTCCTTGCCCCGCACCGGAGCGGAGCCGGCTTCGATGTCGGCGCGGGTGAAATAGGGCACCACCTTGTTGCCCTGGA
>DAOQNK010000041.1:0-18605 GCA_035332045.1 Thiobacillaceae bacterium
GCCCAGAATTCCCTGTTCGGCGACGAGATCGCCGAGACCCCGCCGGACCTGATCCGGGTGCCGGAATGGCCCCTCAAGGAACGCCTGGCCCAGGAAAAGTCCGCCCTGGGCTTCTATTTCTCCGGCCACCCCTTCGAGGCCGACCGGGCCGCCCTCAAGGGCCTGGTGGAGCGTGCCCTCAAGGACATCCGGCCCCAGCCCGTGCCCCAACTCATGGCGGGGGTCGTGGCTTCGGTGACCACCCGCATGTCCCGGCGGGGCAAGATGGCCAGCGTCCTGCTGGACGACGGCGACAGCCAGGTGGAAGTCACCGTGTTCAGCGAGCTTTTCGATGCCCATCGGGGCCTCATCAAGGAAGATGCGTTGCTCATCGTCGCCGGCAAGGCGAGCCACGATGAGTACACCGGCGGCATGCGCGTCACCGCCGATGAAATCCTGGACCTGGAAGGCGCCCGGACCCGCTTCGCCACGGGCCTGCGTCTGGACCTGGACGATGGGCCGGATGCCCGGCGGCTCATCGATGCCATGGCTCCCCACCGCCTGCCAAAGGGCTGCCCGGTGAACCTGGGTTACCGCAATGCCGATGCCTCGTGCGACCTGCTTCTAGGCGCCGGCTGGCGCATGCGCCTGTCCGATGATTTGCTGAACGCGCTGAAAACCTTCGGCCAGATCCGGGTGAATTACGTGGTGGCCCTGAAGACCGGCCGGGAACGGGATCGGGTGGCGGCATGAGCGGCGGCGCCGACGCGGTCCTGGACCCCGCCGAGGCCATCGAGCAGGCCGAGGAGGAGGTCCGCCATCTGGCCCGGGTCCAGGGCGAGCTCTGGACCGACCTGCCCACGGACTTGTACATCCCACCCGATGCCCTGGAGGTCATCCTGGAGGCTTTCGAGGGGCCCCTGGATCTGTTGCTCTGGCTCATCCGCAGAAATAACGTGAATGTCCTCGACATCAACATGACGGCCCTGACCAACCAGTACATGGATTACGTGGAAGTCATGCGCCGCCGGCGCCTGGAGCTGGCGGCCGAATACCTGGTGATGGCGGCCATGCTCATCGAGATCAAGTCGCGCATGCTGCTGCCCCGCCCGGAAAAGCTGGCGGAGGGCGAGGAGCACGACCCCCGGGCCGAACTGGTGCGCCGGCTCCTGGAGTACGAGCAGACCAAGATCGCCGCGCGCAACCTGGATGGCCTGCCCCAGTTGGGGCGGGATTTCCAGGCGGTCAGCGTCCACATTCCCCAGCTCCTGGCCAAGCGCCTCCCTCGGGTGGAAGGCGCCGACCTGATGGAAGCCTGGGGCGCCATCCTCAAGCGCGCCGCCATGAACAGGCACCACCGCATCGGCCGCCAGGAACTGTCGGTACGGGAACACATGAGCCGCATCCTCAAGCGGCTTCAGGAGGGAACCCGGGACGGCATCGCCCGTATGCTCTTCGAGGAGCTGTTCGATCCCGCGGAGGGTCGCTCGGCCCTGGTGGTGGCCTTCCTGGCCCTCCTGGAGCTGGTACGGGAACGCCTGGTGGACATTATCCAGAACGCGCCCTTCGCGCCCATCCATGCCCAACTCGCCGTCGTCGAGAATCATGCCGAAGCCTGAGGAAACGCTCCCCACCCCGGCCCTCCCCGCAAGCGGGGAGGGGGCAGACACCTCCCCCACTTGTGGGGGAGGCCAGGAGGGGGGGGGAAGTGGGACGGACAACCCTCTCGTCGAGATCAAACTGATCCTGGAGACCGTGCTGCTGGCCAGCACCGCGCCGATGAGCCTGGCGGAGCTGAAGAAAGTGTTCGACGCCGAACTCTCCAACGACTTTCTGCGCCGCGCCCTGGAGGAACTGAGGGCCGACTGGCAGGGCCGGGGCGTCGAATTGGTGTTCCTGGCCGAAGGCTGGCGCTTCCAGACCCGGGCCGAATACCAGCATTATCTGGATCGGCTGAATCCGGAGAAGCCGCCCCGCTATTCCCGCGCCACCCTGGAGACCCTGGCCATCATCGCCTACCGCCAGCCGGTCACCCGCGGCGACGTGGAAGAGATTCGCGGCGTGGCGGTGAACAGCCAGATCGTCAAGACCCTGGAGGAGCGGGGCTGGATCGAGGTGGTGGGCCACAAGGATGTGCCCGGCAGGCCGGCCCTGTTGGCCACGACCCGGCAATTTCTTTCCGATCTTGGATTGCGCGCCCTGTCTGAACTGCCACCCTTGCCGGAACTGGCCCGGGAACTGATCGAGGCCCGGGTCGAAGAAATGCCCCTCGAAGAACCGCCGCCAGTGGAATAAGATCGCGCACCGCGCGCGAAGCGCGGACCCAGCGAACCATAGCGAGAACAAAGATGCCCAGATACTCCTACATGGGGCGCCCCCTCAAGGTGCGCCCGGAAGACATCGAAGACCAGAGCGAGCGGCTGCACAAGGTCCTGGCCGGCGCTGGCCTGGGCTCCCGCCGCGACATGGAGCAACTCATCCTGGACGGGCGGGTGAGCATCAACGGCCAGCCAGCTCAGGTGGGAGACAAGGTCAAGCCCGGTGATCTGGTCAAGGTCAATGGCAAGCCGGTGCGCCTGTCCTGGAAGGCCCAGGTGCCCAGGGTCCTGCTCTACCACAAGCCCGAAGGCGAGATCGTCTCCCGGGATGATCCCGAGGGTCGCCCCTCGGTATTCGACAATTTGCCTCCGGTGCGGGGCGGCCGCTGGATCACCGTGGGCCGCCTGGATTTCAATACCGAGGGACTGCTGATCTTCACCACCGATGGCGAACTGGCCAATCGCCTTTCCCATCCCCGCTACGAAGTGGAACGGGAATACGCGGTGCGACTCCTGGGAAGCCTCGACGCGGAGAAGATGGGTGCCCTGCTGGGAGGCGTGGAACTGGAAGACGGGATCGCGAAGGTGGAGAGCATCGTTCCCGCCGGCGGCGAGGGGGTCAATCAGTGGTATCGCCTGGTCATCAAGGAAGGCCGCAACCGGGAAGTGCGAAGGCTCATGGAGCACCTGGGACTCACGGTCAGCCGCCTGATACGGGTGCGCTTCGGCCCCGTTGCCATGCCCTCCCGCCTGAAACGGGGCATGAAGGAAGAATTGCCGGAAAACGAGGTGCAGGCGCTGCTGGCCTGGTGCGGCCAGGCGAAGGGCGCTTCCTCCCCCGGGCCGTCGGATGTGGAAGGCCGGCCGTCACCCCAGGGGAAGGTGGGGCATCCCTATCGCCGCCGACTGTTGCAGAAGGGCGAGCGGCAGGGCTGAGCCCCCTCAGCGCGCGTCCTTGACCTTGCCCAGGCCCCGGGCGGCCTGGAGGCAGATCATCTTGAAGTCGGTATAGGTGAGGGGGTCCAGGCCGCATTCGCCATGGCCCCGGTCGGCGTAGATCAGTCCCAGGGGGCGGCTGCCGTTGTACAGGCTCATGGCATAGAAGTCGCCGCTGCCGATGAGTTCGCGCAGGCGGGGATCCACCCGGGGCCAGAGCTTTTCCCGGTTAGTCTCATTGATCCAGACGCCCTGCATCTTGCCCATGAGCTGACCGAACAGGTCTTTGTCCGCGAGGGCGAATTCCAGATGGCGCAGGGGATCGTAGCTGGGAATGCCGAGGGAAAAGCGCGATTTCACCCGGGCGCCGTCGGGCGTCACCATGGCGAAAAGTATGCGGGACAGGCCCAGGCCGGTATGCAGCCCCTTGAGGATGATGGCCGACATCTGGTTCAGGGTCAGGCTCCCGTCCAGGTGGCCCTCGATGCCCTTGAGGGCTTCCCGGAAGACCTGCTTGTCGGGCATGGGGCAGGTCAGGTGGGCATCGTCCCCGGATTCGTCGGTCCGGGCTGGGGGAGGGGCTGTTTCCCGCTGGGCGGGGCCCGGCGGGGCGGCGGTCTGGGTGTCGGGGGGCGCGGCCTTGGCCGGCGCGTTCTCCTCGGGTTCCGCTTCCTCGGGCCAGGGCCCGGGTATCAGAGGCAGCCAGGCACCCGGCGCCGGCGCAGCCAGCCAGTCGCAACAGCGGGCGGCGCGGGCTCCGTTGCCATGGGCCGTGGCGACGATCACTTCATACGGGGTGCCTTCCACGTCGGCCAGGGCCTGGTAGTCGGCCAGCAGGCCGTCGTCCCACCAGCCACGCTCGGTACGGAAAGCGATATCCAGGCAGGCCCCGAGGATGGTTTGCCGGGCCCGATCGGCGTAGCGCGCATCCAGGAGATCCCGGGTCAGTTCGGGAATGGACCAGGATTCCAGCAGGGCAAGGCGGAAGGTTGGAAGGGGCGCGCCCAGCAGTTCGGCCTCGGACTCCGGGCCGGCGCCGGACCGGCGCCGGGCGTCCAGCTTGCGGGCGATGCCCGGCTCCCGCATCTGAAGCAGAAGTTCGGGCAGATGGGCAAGGATGGCGGCCACCTGGACCTCTTCGGCCCGGATGTCGCTATGCAGGACGGCGAAATCCCGCGCCTGCCAGGCGGCATGCTGGACACGCCGGACCAGGGCCTGGAGCCCGCGGTAGGCGGCGGGGTCCTGGCCGGCCGCTGTGTCCTCGACGATGGGCAGAGACCTGGCACTATCCAGGAAGGCCCCCAGGCCCTGCATCATCAGGGCATGTTCCACCGTGGCCACTTCGGTGCCATAGCGTTGGCCCATGCGTTGGTTGAGGAGGTGCAGGACCCGCAGGGTGGCCAGTGGGTCCATCAGTACTTCCAGGGCCACCTCCCGGGCGGTCAGGCCATCCCGGCGGGGCGCGAGCTCGATCAGGGTGTCCCGGGTCCGACGGAAGACCGGGACATCGCCGGGCGCCAGCCGAGCCAGCATCTCACTCATCGCATCCTCCTGATCAGCAGGTGGGAACGGGACAGATCGTCCAGCTCGATGACTTCGTCAAAGGCCAAACCCGGCACCTCGAAGCTATTGCTGACGAACAGGCTGCCGGACCGCATTTCCCTCTGGGCCTTGTCCCACAGGCGGGCCATGGGCGCGGGGGAGAGATAGGCATAGACCAAATCGTAGCCGGACAGGTCGGCCTCCCAGAGGCTTCCAAGGCGGACCTGGGCTCGGCGCCCCAGGCGGAGTCGGGATACCGCCCAGTTCAAGGGCGCGGCCTCCACGCCATGGAGGGTGGCATCGGGCCGCAGGGCGGCGAGACGGGCCAGGGGGCCGCCCAGACCGCAACCCAGGTCGCAGAACCGGCCACCGGGAGGCAGGAGACGCGCCAGTTCGGCGGCTGCCTGGTCACTGGAGAGATAAAGGGGTACCCGGGTGAACACCGCGCCCAGAGAAGTCGCGGCCAGCAGCAGAAAGGCAAGGAGATACCAGCCGGCCTGGAGCTCGACCTGGGCGGCGAGCCAAAGCAGGGGCACGAAGACCAGATTGATGGCCCGCCACCAGACCGGCAGTCTCCCTATCCAGGCCACGCCACCCGCCGTGGCGCCTATCAATAACGCGAGGCCCAGGCCCGGCAGTTCCGTGCCTGTCACCAGGATCAGGGCGGCCAGGGAGAGGCCTGGCAGGTGGGCCAGAAGGGCGGCCAGGGCGGGGGGCAGGCGGGAAATCAAGGAAGACGGCAAGGCGTCAGCGCTTGACATCCAACTTCTCCGCCACTTCCTTGGCCGTGCCCGCCTCCACTTGGCGGGCTTCCTGGGTGATGGCTTCTTCCGCCTTCTTGTTCATGACGATGATGGAAATGCGGCGGTTGATCGGCCCGTTGGGATCGTTCTTGTCGAAGGGGATGGCGGAGGCCAGACCCACTACCCGTAGCACCTTGCCGTCTTCCAGACCCCCGGTCACCAGTTCGCGCCGGGACGCATTGGCCCGGTCGGCGGACAGTTCCCAGTTGCTGTAACCCGCTTCGCCACCCGAATAGGCGATGGCATCGGTATGGCCGGACAGGCTGATCTTGTTGGGTACTTCATTGAGGGTCTTGCCTATTTCCCGGAGGATGTCTCGGGTATAGGGCTTCATCACCGCGCCGCCGGAATCGAACATGGGCCGGTTCTTGTCGTCGACGATCTGGATGCGCAGACCTTCGGTGGTGATCTCCAACTTGAGCTGCTTCTTGAACTGGGCCATCTTGGCGTTGCTGTCGATGGCCTTTTCCAGCTTGGCCTTGAGGTTTTCCAGGCGGGTGGATTCCTGCTTCTCCTGATCGGCCCGGGATTTGCTGCTTTCCACCTCGCCTTTCTTCACCTGGCCGGCCCGCTTGGTGAGATCCGTGCCACCCCCTTTGATGATGCTGGTGGCATCGCCGGCGCCACTGCCGCCGGACATGGCTACCTTCATGGGTGTCTTGAAATACTCGGCGATGCCTTCCAGCTTGGCCTTGGTGGCCGAACCGAGCAGCCACATCAGGAGGAAGAAGGCCATCATCGCGGTGACGAAGTCGGCGTAGGCGATCTTCCATGCGCCGCCGTGGGCGCCGCCGCCACCCTTCTTGATGCGCTTGATGACTATGGGCCGTTGGGTATCGTCCGCCATGGTGCGTTTCCCTTGTCCGACCGCCGCTTACTTGCCCTTGCGGGCCTTGATGTCGTCCTCCAGCTCGCGGAAGGAGGGACGTTCCGTGGAATAAAGCACCTTGCGGCCAAACTCGGCGCAGGTCTGGGGCGCGAAGCCGTTGAGGGAGGCCAGCAGGATGACCTTGACGGTCTGGTAAACCTTGGTGGATTCCGCCGCCTTGGTTTCCAGCACGGTGGCCAGAGGCGCCACAAAGCCATAGGAAAGCAGGATACCGAGGAAGGTGCCCACCAAGGCGTGGGCGATGAGGACGCCCAGCTCCGTAGGCGGCAAATGCAGGGATTCCATGGTGTGTACCACGCCCATCACGGCGGCCACGATACCGAAGGCGGGCATGCCGTCTGCCAGCTTGGAGACCGCGTGGGAGGCGTGCATCTCTTCGTGGTGGTGGGTCTCGATCTCGGCGTCCATGAGGTTCTCGATCTCCATGGCGTTGAGGTTGCCGCCCACCATCATGCGCATGTAGTCGGTAATGAAATCCACTAGGTGATGGTCGGCCAGGATATTGGGGTACTTGGAGAATATGGCGCTCTTGTCCGGTTCCTCCACATCGCCTTCCAGGGACATGAGGCCTTCCTTGCGGGCCTTGGCCAGGAGCTCGAAAAGCAGGCCGATGAGCTCCATGTAGAACGCCTTGGTGAACTTGGATCCCTTGAAGCAGCTGGCGATGCCGCCCAGCGTGTGCTTGAGGCCGTGGGAGTTGTTCGCGGCGATGAACGCGCCAAAGGCGCCACCACCGATCATCACGATTTCCAGAGGCTGCATCAGGGCCGCCAGGTGGCCACCCGCCGCGACAAAGCCTCCGAAAATACCTGCCAGGGCGACGACCCAGCCGATGATCACGAACATGATCGGGTTCTCCTGTTAAATCAGCGTTTTGTTCAACACATTTTTCACGGGACCGAAAGTCTTCCGGTGCGCGGCGCAGGGCCCGTGACATTCTAAGGCCGCCAAATGCTCCGGCGTGGGATATCCGGCGTGTTTTTCGAATCCGTACTGGGGATAGATATCGGCCAGGCGGCGCATTTCTTTATCTCGCGCGGTCTTGGCGAGGATGGACGCGGCGGAGATACAGGGTTCGCTGGCGTCGCCGCGGACGATGGCCCGACAGGGAATGTCCAGTTCAGGGCAGCGGTTGCCATCCACCCAGGCTTCTCCGGCCGCGGGGTTGAGTTTCGCCACAGCGCGGCGCATGGCCAGGAGGGTGGCGCCCAGGATGTTCAGCCGGTCGATCTCCTGTTCGGTGGCCCAGGCCACGGACCAGGCGAGAGCCCGAGCCCGAATTTCGGCCGCCAGCCTTTCACGGTTCGCATCCGTCAGCTTCTTCGAGTCCTTCAAGCCGAGGATGGGGTCGAGAGGATTCAGGATGACCGCGCCGGCACAAACGGGGCCAGCAAGAGGGCCTCGGCCAGCTTCATCCACCCCGCAGATGAGTCGGCATTCAGGCGACACCCGCGCCCCCGGTGAGAAAAGGCTTCAGGGCCTGGCTGATCAGTCGCGGCGTGTCCCTTTTCAGGCGGGCCCGCTGCACCTGGAATTCCTCGATCTGGGCATGGCAGGCGCTGGCATCCGTCAACAAGGTGTCCAGGGCCAGGGCCAGGGATTCCGGTGTGGCCTGGTCCTGCACGAGTTCCGGCACCACGTTCTTGTTGGCGAGGATGTTGGGCAGGCCGATCCAGGGGAGCAGTGCCTTGCGCTTCATGATCCACCAGGTCAGCCGGGGTACCTTGTAGGTGATGACGTGGGGGCAATCCAGCAACAGGGCTTCCAGGGTGGCCGTCCCGGAGGCGATGAGCGCCGCGTCCGCGGCCTGGAGCGCATCGTGGGCATGGCCGAAGAGGATGCGGATGGGAAGATCGTTGCCTTGATGGACGTAAAGGGCCTGCTCGAAGGCCAGGCGTGTTTCCCGGTTGACCAGGGGCATGAGAAATCGCAATCCTGGCCGGGCTTCGGCAAGGCGTTTGGCGGTTTCGATGTACAGGCCTGCCAGGGCTTTCAACTCCCCGGGCCGGCTACCCGGAAGCAGCGCGACGTACTGGCCATCGGAGGCGAGGGCCAGTTTTTCCCGGGCTCTGGCCCGACTCGGTTCGGGCAGGGCGTGGGCCAACGGGTGGCCCACATAGGTGGCGGCGATGCCGGCCTGGCGGTACAGGTCTTCTTCAAAAGGAAAAATCAGCAGCACATGGCAAGCCGCCTTGCGCATCGTGTTGATGCGTTTCGGGCGCCAAGCCCAGATGGATGGACTGACAAAATGCAGGGTGGCAATGCCAGAAGCTTTCAGGCTGTGTTCCAGGGCGAGGTTGAAGTCGGGGGCGTCGACGCCGATGAACAACGTGGGTGGAGCGGCCTTCAATTGCCGTTTCAGCGCCCGGCGTATGCCCAGGATCTTCCCCAGGCTGCCCAGGGCTTCCACATAGCCGCGCACCGAAAGAATTTCCATGGGAAACAGGGAGCGGGCCCCGGCCGCCTGCATCTTGGGCCCGGCGATGCCGAAGAAATCCGCCGGCAGGCCCGCTGCCTTCACCGCCTGGATCAGCAGACTTCCCAACAGATCGCCCGATGCCTCGCCGGCAACGATGGCGACCCGGGGGTTATTCATGGCACCTCATCGCACGATGCCCCGGCCTGAGGACGCGAGAAAATCCGCCAGGGGCATCAGTTCGGGCAGGGCTTGCGATTCCGTGGCGATGGCCGCCTGGGCTTCGGCCAGCGTCAGACCGGACTTGTAGAGGGTTTTGTAGGCCCGCTTGAGACCCGCCAGGGCTTCGCTGGAAAAACCGCGCCGCTTCAGGCCTTCCGAGTTGACGCCGTGGGGAGCCAGGGGATTGCCCGCCACCATAAGGAACGGCGGCACGTCCTGGCGCACCACCGAGGCGATGCCGGTGATGACATGGGCACCCACCCGGCAGAACTGATGCACGCCGGTAAAGCCGCCGAGAATGGCGAAGTCGCCGATGCTGACGTGGCCCGCCAGGGTGGCGTTGTTGGCGAAGATGGTGTGGTCGCCCACCTGGCAATCATGGGCGACGTGCACATAGGCCATGATCCAGTTGTGGGAGCCCATGCGGGTGACGCCCACGTCCTGGACGGTGCCGGTGTTGAAGGTGCAGAACTCTCGGATGACATTGTGGTCGCCGATTTCCAGGCGGGTGGGCTCGCCGGCGTATTTCTTGTCCTGGGGCTCCTCGCCCAGGGAGCAGAACTGGAAGACGCGGTTGCCCTCGCCCAGGCGGGTGTGGCCGTTGATCACCACATGGGGGCCGATCCGGGTGCCGGCGCCGATCTCCACGTGCTCGCCGATCAGGCTGTAGGCGCCGATCTCCACGTCCATGCCCAGCTTGGCCCCGGGATGGACGATGGCGGTGGGGTGGATGGCGGCCATGGCGTCAGTCCAGTTCCTTCAGCGTGCACATGAGCTCGGCCTCGCAGGCCAACTGGCCGTCCACGGTGGCCTTGGTGGCGAACTTCCAGATGCCCCGGGTGGTGCGCAGCACGGTGGCCTCCATGCGCAACTGGTCGCCCGGCACCACGGGCCGCTTGAAGCGGGCGCCGTCGATGCCGACGAAGTACACCACGCTGTTGTCGTTGATCTCCTTGCCGCCGCTCTTGAAGGCCAGCAGGCCGGCGGTCTGGGCCAGGGCCTCGATCATGAGTACGCCGGGCATGACCGGATGGTGGGGGAAATGGCCGGGGAACTGGGGCTCGTTCATGGTGACGTTCTTGATGGCCACCACCCGTTCGTTGGGCACCAGCTCCAGCACCCGGTCCACCAACAGGAAGGGGTAGCGGTGGGGCAGGAATTTCATGATCTGGGTGATGTCCATGGCGCCGGTGTTCTCGGTCATTTGTCATCTTCCTTATTGAGCAGGTTTTCCAAGGCCTTGATCCGCGCCGAGAGCTTGTCCAGGTGGCGCAGGTGGGCCGCGTTCTTGAGCCAGTCCTCGTGGCGCATCAGGGGTTGCACCGAAGTGTAGGTGCCGGGCGCCCGAATGTCCTTGGCGACAAAGGTGCCGGCGGACACGGTGACCCGGTCGCATATATCCAGGTGGCCGATGATCATGGCGGCGCCACCGATCTGGCAGTAGGCGCCGATCCGGGTGCTGCCGGCAATGCCCACGCAGGCGGCGATGGCGGTGTGGCGACCGACTCGGCAGTTGTGGGCGATCTGGATCAGGTTGTCCAGCTTGGCGCCCCGCTCGATGACGGTGTCGTCCAGGGCGCCCCGGTCGATGCACGTGTTGGCACCCACCTCCACGTCGTCCTCCAGGATGACCCGGCCCACCTGGGGCACCTTGGACCAGTGGCCGCCTTCGGCGTCCTTCTCCCAGGCCAGGCCGAAGCCGTCGCCACCGATGACGCAACCGGGGTGAAGAATGACCCGGTCGCCGAGGACGCAGCCATGTTGGACCGTGACACGGGGATGCAGCAGGCAATCGGCGCCTAGGCGGGCGCCGGGGCCAATGGCACAGCCCGCATGGATCACGCAGCCGGGGCCGATATGAGCCCCGGCCCCGATGATGACGCCTGCGGCGATGCGGACTCCGGGATGGATGAGGGCTCCGTCGCCGATCTCCGCCCCGGGATGGATGCCGGGGGCTGGGGTAGGTTCTGGATGGAGCAGCGCCACGGCAAGGGCGAAGGCGGCATGGGGGTTCGGGACGGCCAGACAGGGGCGTCCCAGATCGACGTCCAGAGAGTCTGGCACGATCAGGGCACCTGCTTGGGATTTCTGGGCTTGGGCCAGGTATTTGGCATGCACGAGGAAGCCGAGCTGCTCTCTTTCAGCCCGTTCCAGGGATGCCGCGCCACGCAGGCTGATGCCGGGATCGCCCCGAAGCGTCCCGCCCAGGCGGGCCTGCAGGTCGGCCAGCGTCAGGACGGGCATGGAAAACTCAGCGTTCCAGGGCCTTCAGAACCCGCTCGGTAATGTCCACCCGGGGGCTGGCGTAAACGACGTTTTCCAGGACCAGGTCAAACTTTTCCTTTTCGGCGATCTCGATGATGGCCTTGCGCGCCCTGTCCTGGACGGTGGTGAACTCCTCGTTCTTGCGCTGGTTCAGATCTTCCCGGAACTCCCGCTGGGCATGCTGGATGTCTCGGGTCAGGTTGGCGAGATCCTTTTGCTTCTTGTTCCGGTCCGCCTCGGACATGGTCAGGCCTTCCTTTTCCAGCATGGACTGGAGATCCTTCGCCTGCTTGACCATCTTCTGGATATCCTGATCCCGGTTCTGGAACTCTTTTTCCAGTTTTTTCTGGGCCTTGATCGCCAATTGGGAATCCCGGAACACTTTTTCGGTGTTGACGAATCCGATTTTCAGGTCGGCGGTCTGGGCCGCGGCCGGCAAGGCAATACAGCAAAGCAAGAGCAGAAAGCGTTTCAAAATTGGGCTCCTAATCAGAAGACGTTGCCGAGCTGGAACTGGAACATCTGGTCCTTGTCGTCCGAGGCGGCATTGAGGGGCTGGGCTAGGGAGAGCTTGATGGGACCCATGGGCGAATACCAGGTGACCGCCATGCCCAGGGAATAGCGCAGACCATCGGCGGAGAGCGTCTTGTAGCGGCCGAGGTGGTCGTCCGGGCCCGAGATCACGCCCGCATCCAAGAACGCGGAGAGGCGCAGGGAGCGGTCATTGCCGGCTCCGGGGAAGGGGAAGAGCAGTTCGGCGTTGCCGACGAGCCGCTTGTCGCCACCGATGGAGAAGGTGCTGCCGCCGGAATTGACGGCCTTGGGTCCGATGGCGCCGGTGTCAAATCCACGCACAGATCCGATGCCACCGGCAAAGAAGTTGCGGAACAGGGGCAGGGCGCCACCGCTGTATCCACCTCCAATACCCACCTCTCCATTCAGCAGCAGAGAAACGTTCTTGCTGAGTGGCTTCAACCACTGGTACTGGTAATTGAGTTTGTAATACTTCAAATCACCCAGGGGCGTGCCGGCTTCCATGTAGGCCCGCTGGTAGACGCCCTTGGTGGGATAAAGGAGGCTGTCGCGAGTGTCCCGGGCCCAACCAGCTTCCAGGCGCAATGTATTGGTGGTGGAGGAACAGCCGGTATTGGCCACCAAGGGACTAGCCTGGGTGGCGCAGTTGGCGTCGAAATTGCCCGCGTACTTGTAGTAGACGTCCGGCGCGGTGGCGCCGAGGTCGAGGGTTACCTGCTCCAGCGCCAAGCCCAGGTTAACGGTGTCAAGTTCCGTGATGGGCACTCCAACACGCAAGCCCAGACCGAGGGTGGACGTGGTGTAGTCCACCACGGAATTCAAGCTGGATGTATCGACATCCTTGCGGTAGATGTCGTAGCCCAGGCTGATGCCGTCCTGGGTGAAATACGGGTTGGTGAAGGACAGGGCGTAGGTACGGTTGACGCTGCCACCATTGATCTGGAGGGAGAGTCTGTTGCCTGAGCCGAACAGGTTGTTTTGGGAAATGGAACCCGAGAGGACCAGACCATCCGTACTGGAAAAACCCGCGCCCAGCAGGACGCTGCCGGTGGCCTGCTCTGTGACGTTGACATTCACGTCCACCTGGTCCGTTGTGCCCGGCACGGGGGGTGTTTCCACCGTGGTGTCCTTGAAATAGCCCAGGCGCTCGACCCGTTCACGGGATCGATTGACCTTGTCGGCGGCGTACCAGCCACCCTCCATCTGCCGCATTTCCCGGCGCACCACCTCATCCTTCGTCTTGGTGTTGCCGGTGACGTTGACCCGACGGACATAAACCTTGCGGCCGGGATCCACCAGGAACGTAAAGCTCGCGGTGCGCTTTTCCTTGTCGATCTCCGGGGCGGCGTTGACGTTGGCGAAGGCATAGCCGTCGTTGCCCAGACGGTCGCCGATGGCCTTGGTGGATTCGTTGAGCTTTTCCCTGGAAAACACGTCACCAGGCTTCAGGGTCACCAGGGCCTTGAGTTCGGCTTCGGGTACGGGCAGATCACCCGCCATCCGGAATTCGGAGACCGTGTATTTCTCGCCTTCGCTGACGTTGACGGTGATGTAGATGTCCTTCTTGTCGGGCGTGATGGACACCTGGGTGGAATCGATGGCGAATTCCAGATACCCCTGGTTCAGATAATGGGAGCGCAGGGTTTCCAGGTCGCCGGCCAGTTTTTGCTTGGAGTACTGGTCATTCTTGGTCCACCAGGTCATCCAGCCCGGCGTGCTCAGATTGAGCAGTTTGAGCAGGTCCTTTTCCTTGAAGACCTTGGCGCCGACGATATTGATGGCGCGAATCTTGGCAACCTCGCCTTCAGTGATGTCGAAATTCACCGCGACCCGGTTGCGCTCCAGAGGGGAAGTCGTGGCCTTGACTTGGACCGCATACATGCCGCGATTGAAGTATTGCCGCTTCAATTCCTGCTCGGCCTTGTCCAGCAGGGACTTATCCAGGATACGACCCTCGGCCAGACCCAAGTCCTTCAGGCCCTTGACGATTTCTTCCTTGGAGAACTCCTTCATGCCCGTGAAGTCCACGCTGGCGATGCCCGGGCGCTCCTCTACCGTGACCAGTAGCACGTCGTTGCTGGTTTCCAGCCTGACGTCCTTGAAAAAACCGGTGGCGTAGAGGGCCTTGATGGCTTCCGAGGCCTTCTCGGGCGTCAGGGTCTCTCCTACCTTGACCGGCAGGTAGCTGAACACGGTACCGGCCTCGGTGCGTTGGATGCCTTCCACTCGGATGTCCTTGACCTGGAAGGGTTCAAAGGCATGGGCCTGGGCGGCGAACAAGGCGAGGGCCAGCAAGCTGGGGCGGAATACGGACATGGGAGTGGTCACCCGGCGAATAATCGTTGCAGGTCGTTGTATAGGGCAAAGAACATGAGCAGGGAGAGCAGGCCGATGCCGATTTTCTGGCCAATTTCCTGAACCTGCTGGGAAACAGGGCGGCCAGTGACAAATTCCACGAAATAATACAGCAAGTGTCCCCCATCCAGTAACGGGATAGGCAGCAGGTTCAGTACGCCGAGGCTGATGCTGACCAAGGCGAGAAAGGCGATGAAGGAAGACCAGCCGATACTGGCTGATTGCCCGGCGTAATCGGCAATGGTGATGGGACCCGAGAGGTTCTTGATGGACACTTGGCCAACCACCATCCTGCCCATCATTTCCAGGCTGAATGTCGACAACGCCCAGGTCCGATCCAAGGCCTTGCCTAAGGCCTGGAGCGGTCCGTAGCGGGTTTCCGTCATGAACCGGTCTTTGAGGGTCTCGTCCAGCCAGGGGCTGGCGCCGATCCGGCCGATCGTGAGCCCTCTGTCATCCACAGCGTCCGGCACGACGGATACATGCCGTTCGCCCTCCCGGCCCGAAACAAGGAAATCCAGGGTCCGGCCGGGAGATTTCCGGATGCGAGTCACGGCCTCATCCCAAGTTCCCAAAGGCTGACCGTCTATGGCGAGTATCCTATCGCCGGTATGCAGGCCGGCCCTGGAACCGGCGCCGTCCGGTCGCAACTCGCCCAGAATCGGTTCCAGGCGCGGCATGAAACGAACCAAGCCCAACTGAAGAAGCGGTTCCTGCTCGAACCGCTCATCCAGGCCTTGCAGGGAAAGCGTTCTGGTCAGCGTACGTCCCGTGGAATCCTGGATTTCCAGGGTCAGGTCATGCTGGCCGATGCCATGCTTGAGAACCAGCCAATGCAGGTTTTCGAAATTTTCCACTGCCTCGTCAGCCACCCGGGCCACGCGGTCTCCGGCATGTATGCCCACCTTGGCGGCGGGCGTGTCCGGAGGGGGATCGCCCAGCACTGGCTTCAGGGTGGGAACCCCAGCCATGAACAATGTCCAGAACAGCAGGATCGCCAACAGCAGATTGGCCAGGGGGCCGGCCGCCACGACGGCGGAGCGGATGGCCAGGGATTGCCGATTGAAGGCACGATCGAGCCATGCCGGGGGCACGGGTGCCTCCCGTTCATCCAGCATCTTGACGTAGCCGCCCAACGGGATGGCGGACAGGGCCCATTCGGTTTCATGGCGGTCGATCCGCCGTGCCACGACGGGCCCGAAGCCCACCGAGAAGCGCAGGACCTTGATCCCGGACAGTCGCGCAACCAGATAGTGGCCGAATTCGTGAAAGACGATGAGGATGGCCAGGGTGGCCAGGAAAGCGAATAGGGTGGTCATGCCTGCGGGAAGGCTCAGGCCGCCATGATTGCCCGGGCCGCGCGGCGGGCGGCCGCGTCGGCTTCAAGAAGCTGTTCCAGGGAATCGGCGGGCTGTTGGGCCAGTTTCTGGAGCACCTTATCCAGCGTGGCGGCGATGGCCAGATAGGGAATACGCCTATCCAGAAAGGCGGCGACGGCTTCCTCGTTGGCGGCATTGAGCATGGCGGTGGCCGCGCCCCCCGCGGCCAGGGCCTCATAGGCCAGGCCCAGGCAAGGAAAGCGGCGCAAGTCAGGGGATTCGAAAGTCAAGGTCCCGATCTTCGCCAGGTCCAGCCAGGGAACACCGGCTTCCACTCGCTCCGGATAGGCCAAGGAATGGGCGATGGGCGTTCGCATGTCGGGGTTGGAGAGCTGGGCCAGAACCGAGCCATCCAGGTATTCCACCATGCTGTGGATAATGCTCTGGGGATGGATGACCACCTCGATCTGATCGGGGCGGGCATCGAACAACCAGCGTGCCTCGATGACTTCCAGGCCTTTGTTCATCATGGTGGCGGAATCCACTGAAATCTTCTTGCCCATGACCCAGTTGGGGTGGGCCACGGCTTCTTCTGGCGTGATTTCGTGCAGGGATTCGAGAGCCCGGGTTCGAAATGGACCGCCGGAGGCCGTGAGGAGCACACGGCGCACGCCATGGCTGGCTGGGTCTCCCTTGTAGCCTCCGGGCAGGGACTGGAACACGGCATTGTGCTCGCTGTCGATGGGCAACAGGGTGGCGCCGTGGCGGTGCACCGCTTCCATGAAGAAGCGCCCGGCCATCACCAATGTCTCCTTGTTCGCCAGCAGCACGCGCTTGCCGGCTTTCGCCGCGGCCAGGGCGGGGCGCAGGCCGGCGGCGCCGACGATGGCGGCCATGACGCTGTCCACTTCCCCCAGGGAGGAGACATATTCCAGGGCTTCCACACCCACCAGGACTTCGATGCCAGTGCCTCTCAGCCGGTCTTGCAAGAGCCCGGCCTTGTCATTGTCCAGAACCACCGCGTAGCGGGGCCGGAAACGGTGGCATTGCTCGGCCAGCTTTTCGATCTGGTTCTGGCCGGTGAGGGCCACGACTCTGAAACGCTCCGGATGGCGGGCCACCACGTCCAGCGTGTTGACGCCGATGGTCCCGGTGGCACCCAGGATGGTCAGGTTATGGGGCGTCATTTCCACCACATCCAAAAGAGTGCCGCGGCAGGGAGCACGGCGGTCAGGCTATCTATGCGGTCCAGCACACCGCCATGTCCAGGCAGCAGGTTGCCGCTATCCTTGATCCCGGCCTGGCGCTTCAGGGCGCTTTCGAACAGGTCACCCAGGATGGAAAGTCCGAACAGGGTCCAAAAGGCCGCGAGAACCTGGGGCAGGCAGCCCAGGCCACAGGTGCCCGGGGTGAGAAAGTGCACGGCCAGCCCATAGAGAGTCACCGCCAGGCCCGCGCCGATGGCGCCTTCCCAGGTCTTGCCCGGGCTGATGCTGGGAGCCAGCTTGTGTTTGCCGAAGCGCCGGCCGGAGAAATACGCACCGCTGTCGGCGATGACCACGATGCCCACCACCACCAGCAGCAATTCCGGGCTTTCCCCCCGCAGCTGCACGATGGCCAGATGGGTGGGGACGAGGACAATGGCCCCCAGCAACAAATGCACGAACAAGGGGCGAATGGCCACGCCCCTGTCCAGCAGGGTGGGGGCCAGCAGCCAGAAGACGAGGGCGGGATAGTAAGGCAGGGCGATGGCCGGCGCCGCCGTGGCGATGGCGACACTGGCGGTCACCAGCAGCGAGGCGAAAAGGAGACCCTGTCCACGCCGCAGCCCTGCCATGTCGGCCCACTCCCAGGCGGCCAGAAGGAGAATGATGCCGGTAAGGCCTATCCAGAGTTCGGGGGAGGCCAGATAGAGGGCGGCCAGAAAGCCACCGATCAGGGGGATGGCCGTCGCAACCCGAGTCTTAACGCTCAAGGAGTTGCTCGCTGGTGCGTCCGAAGCGGCGTTCGCGCTTCTGGTAGGTGTCGAGGGCCTCGTTCAGGACTTTGGCATCGAAATCCGGCCACAGGGTATCGGTGAAATAGAGTTCCGTGTAAGCCAATTGCCAGAGCAGGAAGTTGCTGATGCGCTGTTCGCCGCCAGTACGAATGAAGAGATCAGGCTCCGGCGCATGGGCGAGCGCCAGGTAGGGTGCCAGGGCCTCTTCGGTGAGTGTGTCTGTGACGGCATGCTCCCGACGCCAGGCATTCACCGCGTTGAGTATGTCCCAGCGGCCGCCGTAATTGGCGCAGACCGTGATCGTCAGGCGATCGCAGTCCCGGGTCTGCTCTTCGCCGCGTTGGATGAGCGCCTGGAGGTTGGCATCGAAGCGGGACAGGTCACCCACCACCTTCAAGCGGACTCCATTTTCCTTCATCTTGTCCACTTCCCGTTCCAGGGCGGTAACGAACAGCTCCATGAGCCGCTGGACTTCTTCGGGTGGACGTCGCCAGTTCTCCGAACTGAAGGCGAACAAGGTCAGATACTCGATGCCCCGTTGGCCACAGGTTTCGAGGATGTCCTTGACCCGTTCGACGCCCTGGGCATGGCCTGCGGCCCGGGGCAGGAGGCGCTGTTTGGCCCAACGGCCATTGCCATCCATGATGATGGCGACATGGCGAGGGCCTTTCTGGTTGGGCGGGACTTCCTCGGTAGAACTGAAAAAGCGCTTCATGCTGGCGGGACGGCAATTACCTGTTGAGAGGGGAAGGCGCGAAACTGCGCGCAATGGACATGGATTGTTCCACGGTCCGCCTCATGACGTCGACCGGCCAGTCACACCGCCATGAGGTCCTTTTCCTTCTCGGCCAGAAGTTTGTCCATCTCGGCGATGTACTTGTCGGTCATCTTCTGCATCTCGTCCTGGGCGCGGCGCTCGTCGTCCTCGCTGACCTCGTGGTTCTTCAGCAGCTCCTTGAGGTGGGCAATGGCGTCCCGGCGGATGTTGCGGATGGCGACCTTGCCGCCCTCGGCCTCGCCGCGCACCA
>DAOQNK010000042.1:0-1229 GCA_035332045.1 Thiobacillaceae bacterium
CCCGGCAGCGCGGGCAACGGCCGCCACAGGCACACGCCGACGCGGCCGGCCTGGCACCTGGCCCGGACACGGGCGCGGCCGGGGCCGGCCGCCCTGGCCGGGCGACTGGCCAGCGATCCTTGCCTTTGTCTGGAAGCGCGTACATGGGCACGATCCTCGTTACATCACGGCCCCAGGCCCCGATGGGCGTGGATGAGATCCAGGGCTTCCACGTACTTGCTTTCGAATCCGCCACTGATTCCCAGATGGGCCTGGACCATGAGGCGCGTCAGTCTGCGCACCTGGTCATGGGCGGACAGGGCGAAGAAGCCGGGCGACAAGGTGACCGAACGGTTCAGGTAGGGCATGACCAGGTTGCCGCTCCACACATCCGTGGAGCCGGGCGCGCCCCGGGTGATCGTGATGGGATTCTGGTTGACCACGTCATACAGCTGATCGAAGCGATCATGGATGGCCGCCACCCGCTGCTTGTCCGCCTCGCTGGGCAGGATGCTCCGGGGCGCGCCATCCACGCCGGGATCGGTGATGTCGGGGCTAAAGGCGGTCGCCAGCCGATGCACGGTCTCGATGTTGAATTCATTGATGTCGGCCGCCGACCAGGAACCGGCGCCCAGGGCGGTATTGATATCGTTGTAGGCCAGGCCGGTATCGAAATCGCCATAGTTGAGCCAGCTTTCCAGCCAGGCCACCGATCGCTGGCTCTGCTCGGTATCGGACCCCGCGCCGGCGCCGGTCATGCCGCTGAGGGTGTCGGCGGCGGCGGGCCCCGGGACCATGCTGCCGGCGGTATGGACAAGCCGCATGAGCAACACGTAGCTGTCGGTGTTGCGGCGGGAATCGGCGGCCAGCAGGAAGGGGATCAGGCGGGTGTTGCTGTAGGCGATGTCCTCGATGGACTCCACGGGATTGGCGTGGGCGGACTCGTGGATCAGGGTGTTCACCTGGAAGTCGGCCGGGGCGGTGGCGAAATCCGGGCACAAGGTCATCATGGCGCCCCCCGCCCCCAGGCCGGTGCCCTCGTTGTAGGCCGGCCGGTCGCAGCCCCCGTCACATTCCGTGTGGCAGCGATGGGCCGTGTTCAATTGCCGCACCTGGGCGGCGATGGCGGTCACGTTGGCGTCCACGTCGGCCCGGGGAACGCCGCTGAAGAAGCGACTCACGATGGCGGTGGCGGCGGCCGTGGGGGTGGTCACGATGTCCTGTTCCGCCCGGTTCACGACCGCGACGGC
>DAOQNK010000042.1:1329-18006 GCA_035332045.1 Thiobacillaceae bacterium
TGCAGGGCGGCATCCACGGCATTCAGGCGGGCGGTGATGACGGTGGTGCGGTCCGCCGCGCTGGCGTCTTCGCTGGCGAAGCCGTGCAGGGTCAGGTTCTGGGCCGGGGGAGTGGCCAGGGCCGGAATCTTCGCGGTTTCACTGGGCGGGAGGGTGGTGCCGCCGCGCTGAAAATAGAGGCTCGTCAGGTCCGTGGCGGCATCGGGCGGCAAGTCCTCGATGAGCCAGTCATAGCCCGCCCGCCGGAGCACGCCGCCGGAAGCGGCCCCGTGGGCGACTTCATGGGCCAGCAGATGGCCCCGGGCCGGGGGCGGCAGCGCCGATGCCCGGGACGAGAACACCACGTGCCGTCCCCAGGAATAGGCCAGGGTGTCCAGGGCCCGCGCCCCGGCATCGGCCTCGGGGCCGGCATGCAGGGTGGCAGCTTCCGGGTCCATGCCGGGCAGGTGGCGCAGGTCCCGTTGTTCCGCGCTGTCCAGCCGTCGGCCGGGGGCGTCCAATGCCCGCAGCACGGCACTGTCCCCGGCGACCCGGGATATGGGCGAGGGCCGCCCCGGCCCGGCCCGGACCCCGCCCCCGCTGAACCGCCGGGCGACAGCCTCCGCCCGGGCCTCCTCCGCGTCCCCGGCTTCCCCCACGGGAAGCCACGCACCGGCGGCCCGGCACCGGGGGCAGATGCCGCCACAGGCACAGGCGGGGGCGGGCGCCAGGACGGGCGAGGCCTTGCCGTACGAAGCGGATGGGCGGGACCTGTCGGGCGAGGCCTGGGTGGCGCTTTCCCGGGCCCGCTCCTGGCGGACGGCGCAGGCCATCAGCGCCGCCCCGGCCCCAGGGAGGCCCGCCCGAGACGGCCGGTGGAGGCCAGGCCGGTCGCGGCGTTCATGGCTACTTGCCGCCGCCCTTGCCGCCGCCCTTGCCGGCAGGCTTGCCCTTCGCCTTGGCACGGGTGGCGGGCTTGGTTTCTGTCGTGCCGGCCGCCTTCGCGACGGGCTTGGCGGTCTCCGCTTCCACGACCTTCTTGTCCAGCCCCGCCACTTCGGCCAGCTTGGAGGCCGGTGCCCGGGTCAGGGTCTCCATGTCGGCGATGCCGGCGGCCCGGTACTTGGCGGCGGTCTTGGGCCCGATGCCCTTCACGTTTTCCAGGGGCGTGGACTTGACGGGGTCCAGGGCGGCCGCCTCGGGCGCCCGGTAGATGACGCTGCCCAGGGCGCGGGCCGACACCGGCACCATGGGCGTGGCCACGGTCTGGGCCAGGCGCTGGCTGGCGCCCGCGTCGACGCGCACCGGGTCCTCGGCCAGGGCCTGGCCCTGGCCATCCTTGACCCGCACGCGCACGTCCTTCTCGGCCGCCAGCCGCTTGGCGGTGGCGGCGTCCAGGGCGAAGCCGTAGTAGCCGGACGCGTCGGTGCGGGTCTTGATCCCCAGGCTGGCGCCGTCGGCCCCCACCAGTTCCACTTCCAGGCCCGCCTGGCCACGGCCGGCGGCATCGGCCACGCGGCCGTCCACGGCGGCGCCACTGGCGGGCGCCTCGGTCTCGCGGATGCCGGCCAGTTCGGTTTGCAGCTTGAGCTGCGCCAGGCTCGCGCTGTTGCGGGCCAGGCGTTGCGTCATGGCCTGGGCACGGGTGCTGTCGGCGCCCTGGGTCTGGTCGAGGCGCGCGGCCTCCTTCTTGGCGCTCTGGCGGGCGGCGAGTTGCGTGGTCTGCACGCTCTTCATGCCGCTGTTCAGCAGCACCTGGCCCGCTTCCTTGCCATCGGCGTCGCCGTAGCTCGGCGCGGTCTCCGCCAGGTAGCTCACCACGAAGGCGGTGAGGATGTACTTCATGGCATTGTCGCCCCCTTCCTTGGGGCACAGAGGCGTCACCAGCACCAGGTTGCCGTCCGCCACCAGCATGGGGCTCTGGTTCAGGGCGATGATGCAGTGGTCCCCCTGGTTGTGGGCCGTGGTGTTCATGGTCATGCGCTTGGCCTGGGTGGTGAGGCCCACGCCGAGGCTCCACAGGGACAGGCCGCAGTACAGGGTGCGCTCCCGGAAGCGGCTGTCGCTGGCCCGCACCGTCAGGCCGAAGGCGGCGGTGTTGCCGAACAGCACGTCCTGGCGGAAGACCGCGCTCTGGTTGGCGTCGAAGCCCAGATCGTCCAGGGTGAAGATGAGCTGGGACAGAAAGGCCCGGTTCTCCGGCCCCATGCGGGTCTGGTTGCTGTTGAACTGCACTTCGCCGCCCGGCAGCAGGGATTCCACCACCGGCACCCGGGCCCAGGCGTTGCCGGCCAGGCTGGCGTCATAGGAAAGCGTGTTGTCATAGCTGGAAACCGGGGCCGCGCCGGCCTTCTTGTCGCTGGCCGGGAACTGCATCTGCCGATGGATGCCGCCCAGGTTGAGGATCAGCACCGTGCCCACCAGGGCGTCCAGCAGGCCGAAGCGGCCTTCCCGCTCGCTGTTGAAGCGGTTGCTGTCGCAGGCCACGGGGCCGAAGGCGAAGGCCGTCAGGGCGCGGCCGGCGGGCTGGTCGACGATGTTGTCGGCCAGGCGCAGGGCCGGCTTCTGGTAGGCGTCGGCTTCGCCACCGAACAGGAAGGCCCCCGCCAGGCGCACGAAGACGCCGCCGCGGATGCCTTCGAGGCGGCCGCCGGTGTATTCCGCGTCCAGGGGACCGTTGTTGCTGATGCGGTTGCCGCGCAGTTCCAGGTCCTCGGCGTAGCCCACGAAGACGCCGCAGGTGGGGTTCACCGCGCGGGTGCCGTTGTCGTGGATGCGGTTGTCGGCGATGAGGGCCGATTCCACCAGAGCCAGGGAAATGCCTCCCTGGCCCACGTCCCGGGCCGCCCGGCGCAGGGCGTCGTTGAAGACCGCCAGCAGGTTGTGGTGCAGACGGTTGTCGCGGATGGCGAGGTCCACCACCACGTTGCAGCTGCCGATGAGTTCCCGGGGCGCGGCCAGATAGCTGAGCCAGACCACCTGTTCGTCCAGGGTGCTGGCGCCGCTGGGCAGGGGCGGCGCCTCCGGCTTCAGGCTGTAGGGCAGGAATCCGATGCCCGACAGGGCCATGCGCTCCACCTCGTTGCCGTCGATGGCGATGCGGTACAGCCGGGCATCGTCGTTGCCCGCCACGCTGGCCGGGCGCACCACCAGGATGTAATAGGTGAGGCGCATGGCCGCCAGGTCGAGGCTCGCCTCCCGCATCTCGACGATCTCGTAGCCCGCCTCCACGGAGACCTGATAACTGAGGGCGGGGATGCCGGCGAAGTTGAACTCGCCCGCCGCGCCGCTGGCCGTCTGCTCCTCCACCACGCCGTTGCGGGACAGATAGACGTCGATGCCGGCCAGGCCCTCGCCCGACTCATCCTGCACGTAGCCCAGCATGTCGCGGCTGGTGAGGGTGACGGTGGGGAGGAGGCCGCCGGGACCGGACATGGGTTCGCCGGGCAGCACGCCGCCCAGGGTGACGCCGTGGCCGGCGCCGCCGTCCACGTGGTTTTCCAGCAGGCGCGTCTCCTCGCAGCCGCCGCGCAGGTGGATGCCGCCCCAGGCCTGGTAGGGCTGGGCGGGGGGCGCGGCCAGGACGCTCACCCACAGGGTCCCCACGTATTGCAGAACCCAGGGCAGATTGCCGTAGAGCTGGCCCGGATCGGCGCAGGGATCGTCGGGATTGGGGGTGTCGTCATCGCCGCCGTCGCCGGGCGGCTGCTGGGACCAGGGCCACACCCCCACCCGGTTGCGTTCCACCAGAGCGTCGCGCACCCGCAATGAAATGGCCGCCTGGCCGTGCTCGGTATCCATGAGCCAGGCCCGGTTGTCGGCGAGGTGGACGTCCCGCAGGCCATGGACGCGGATGCACTCCGTGTGGGCCAGGATGCGGCACTGGCGCACCGAGAATTCGTGGGCGTCGGTCTTGTCGTCGGCGGTGGCCACGATGGCGGCGCCGGCGAAGCTGAGCATGTCCAGGCCGCTGACGTGGATGTCGTTGCAGTCGCTGAAGGCCAGGATGGGCTCCGCCGGGGTTTCCGGCCGGGCCAGGAGCCAGGTCTGGTGGGCGCAGCCCTCGACGCGGATGTTGCTGCGCCCGGCCAGGGCCAGATTGGCGAAATGCAGGCCCGGCAGCAGGCAAAGCCTGCCCCCCAGGGCCGGCAGATGGGCGGCCGCCTCCTCCAGGCTGTTGAAGTCGCCGAAGCTGCGCACGCCGTCCCCCACCAGCAGGGTGCAGCAGACCTTCTGGCGCACCAGGGGGTTGAAGCGCCGCCGGCAATCCTCGATGACGGCGCCCTCGTCGCTGTCCCGCAGGGCATTCCAGTTGATCTCCGCCAGGGGCACCCGGCGGAACACCGGGCCATGGGGCATCTGGTCGTCCAGCAGGATCTCGGGGTTGGCGATCTCGCCGGCCCGCACCGCGAACACCCAGTAGTCGCCCGGCCGGTAGCTGGCCCCCGGGGAATTGAAGCTGAGGTGGATGCCGTCGTTGAGGTGGACGGGGTCCGCCGTGTCATCGAAGTCGGCGAGGGGCAGCAGGCCGTCCCAGAGCCGGAAGAACACGCTCTCGCCCGCCGCCGTGGCGGGAAAGTCGCCATAGACCGGGGGATCGGTGAGCTCCAGGTCCTGATCGCCATTGAGGCTGGCGAAGGCGCCGTAGGACACCCGCCAATGGCCCAGCAGCGGATCGAAGACCACCGCCTCCAGGTAGCAGCTGGTGAAGCCGCTGTTGACGATGGCGGTGCGGTTGGCGCCCAGCACCACCCGGCGCTGGCTGCCGCTGGCCAGGAACTCGCCACGGCCCACCAGGCCGCCGTTGAAGCGGGACCACTTGAAATAGGGCCCGCCGGCATCGGCCAGGGCGATCTCCACCCGATAGAGGTTGTGCTCGAAGCCCGTGTAGCCGCCGGCGGCGGCCAGGGGGCAGACATCGTCGGTTTCCTCCGGCGGCGTCAGGCTGGCGCTCAGCCGCCCCCCGGGGGGCTCCGCCAGGCGGCCGCCGATGCTGGCGCAGTCCTCGCCGGCGGCCAGGCGCAACAGCCCCAGGCCAGCCCGCACGTTGAGGCGCTCGGCGGTATCCGGCCCGCCCAGGGCGGGCTCGATGAGCCGGTCGGGCAGCTGGAAGCCATTCAGCTCCTCCAGGGTGAACTCCAGGATCACCGCGTCGCGGGTCCCCGCGCCGATGTCCGCCACGCTGGTGCCGGCCGGGTTGTGGGGGGGCGGCAGATAGGGGGCGTCCACCGCCACGTAGGCGGAACCGGGCAGGTACAGCAGTTGGCCGTCCGCCCAGATGCGGCCCGGATGCAACTGGACCCGCACCCCGTCGCCGTCCACGACCGCCGCTTCGATGCGCCAGCCCTCGGGCTGGCCCGCCGGCACCGCCGCCACGCCGCCGCCGATCACGTCGCGGCCGGCCTGGGTGCGCCAGGTGAGCTCGATGAGGCCGGCCTCGCTGAGGTCCGTGTCCAGGGTCACCCGGCCCTGCTGGAACAGCACGGCCTGGTCATTGCTCTGCGGATTGAACCGCCAGTTGGAGAAATCGCCTTTCATCTTTCGCTCCCGGTTCCGGACCCGGCCTTCAGGTCTCGGCGATCAACAGGGGCCGCGCGCCCACGGGCATGAATTCGCGCAGCCGGATGGTGAGGTTGTTCCATTTGTGGGCCTCCAGCAGGAAGCCGAAGGCGCCCATGGCGTCGTCCTCCGGTCCCCGCTGGCGGATGCGGAAATCGCTGCCGGCGGCCAGCTGGCCGTAGCCCGGCGCACCGTGCCAGGTGGCGGTGAAGGCCAGGCGGGCGTCGACGCCGTCGACGCAGGCATGGTGGGGTGGCAGGCGGTCGCCGTCGCCGGAGAACCAGCAGTACTTGAGGCAGCCCTGCTGGTGATTCCAGACCGCCAGCCGCTGGCTGAAGAGGCCGCCGTAGCCCGAGGCCTGGCTGACCCGGCACTGGCCCAGCAAGGTGGCGCCGCGTAGGTCCAGGGCCGGCCCCCAGCCGCCGTCCGGATCGCTGGCGGCGGCCACGGCGTAGTCCCCCGCCGGCGGCTCGCCGGCGTTGTGGCCGGCGTCGACGATGGCGGCCTCCAGGGTCAGCCGGTAGCCGTCGTCCAGGCCCAGGGCGCCGCTCACCGTATGGCGCAGGATCACGTCCGGGGTGACGGCGAAGGCATCCAGCTCGGCGGCGTCGGCGAAGCCGTAGCCGTTGGCCAGGGCCAGGGCCGGCATGAGGCCGGCGCGGCCGCCGCAGGCCAGGGCATGGCCGCCCGGGTCCAGGGTGCAGCCGACGATTTCCAGGCTGGCCACCGCCGCCCGGGCCACCAGGGCGTCGCTGGCCGGCAGACCGGCGCCCCGGGCGATGAACAGGCCCTCCAGGTACACCCCCAGCCGGTCCACGCTGGCATCGGCGGGGTCGGTGGGGCGGAAGGCCAGGGGCGCTTCCAGGCGCAGCAGGGGGCGTTGCCCGCCGGCGGCCCGCAGCACCAGGGAGCGGCCCAGCAGCAGGGCCGCGACGCCGTTCTCCACCCGGGTGCCGGCCCCCAGGGCGCCCAGGTCGAGGACGTGTTCCAGGCTGTCCAGGATTTCCACCACCACCGGCTGGGGGGCGGCGTCCAGGCCCGCCAGGGCCGTGGCCAGGTCCGGCCAGGCGGCGCTGGGCACCAGGCGCAGCTCGGCGGCCTCGCCGGCCACTTCGGCCGGCGCCGCCGCCCGGGAGACCGGATGGGCCCCCACCGGCCCCACCGCGCCATAGGTGTAGGCCACCAGCAGGTCCGTCTCGTCGTCCAGGCCGGCGCCGGGAACCAGGGCCTGGGCCTGGGCCTCGCTGGACAGGCCGAAGACCACCCGGCCGATGTCCGGGTCGATGACGATCTCATGGTCGCCCACCGGCCGGCCCAGGCAGGCATCCCAGGCGCACAGGTTGCCGCCCCGGAAGCTCCAGTCGCCGTCCAGTTCGGGCACATCGGGCAGGAACAGCACCAGGCCGGTGTCGCCCAGGTCCAGATCCTGGGGCGCTCCGCCCGCCACGTAGCGGTCCATGGCCACGTAGGCGCCGGGGTGGCCGGCTTCCGAGGCATCGCACAAGCGGGCCCAGGGAATGGGTCCGGGCACGGCGTCCACCGCGGTGAGGGTCTGGGTGTAGCCGGCCGCCGAGGGCGGCGGCGCCCGATAGGTATTGAACAGGCGCACCGGCCGGCCCAGGCGATCCAGGTCGAAACCCACCAGCCAGGCCGCCTGGCCCGGCTGGGCCCCCGCCACTTCGCCGTACAGGCCGGGCAGGGGCCGGGCCGCCGGCACCCGGTAATCCGCCAGGCGCCACAGGCGGATGCCCACGTTGGGCAGGTTCCAGTGCACCAGGCCGTCGTCGGCGCGCTTCACGTCGGGATGGTGGGCGAAGCTGTCGAAGGCGGTATCCAGCAGGGACAGGCGGGCCGGGTCCCGCACCGGCACCGTGCCGCCCCGGGGCACGGCGAAGCGGGTCAGGGCGGTGGAGCCGTAGGGCGGCGCGCCGGCCGCGTCGGGCCGCTGGTGGTTGAGGTGCTGGCTCCAGGCCAGGCCCGGGAAGAGTTCCGCCGCCCGGCAGGCCCAGCCGGTGAGATTGGCGGCCAGCCGCTCGATGGCGCCCAGGGTGCCCTTACGCCGGCGCAGGGCGATGGTGTCGGCCACGTCGGCCCGCAGGGTGCGGGGCTCGCCGCTCTGGTGGCTGGTGCCCAGCAGGTCCGCCAGGTAGGGGATCACCCAGTCGTCGCAGGTGTCGATGAAGAAGTCGTGGTACAGGGCCTCGGTGTTCTCGTGCAGGGCGCCGAAGGCGGCTTCCACGCTGCCCAGGTAGGCCCGCAGGGGATAGGGCGGCGACTGCTCGGTGTCGCGAATGCGGTGGATCTCCGGCAGGCGCGCGTAGAGGGGAACGCGGGGCGCGGTCATGGGCAGGCTCCGGGGGGCGTGGCCACCGCCACCAGGGTCAGGTGGACGGGTGCCAGTTGCAGCATTTCATGGGGCGCCGGGCTCAGCACCGCCGCCAGGGCGCGGGGGGCCGGGGGCAGGGCCAGGCTGGCCGGATCGTCGTCGGCGGCCAGGTCCGGATCGTTGGCGGGGAACAGGCCCAGGGCCGACACCCGACACCAGAGGACGCCCGCCACGCCCTGGACGGCGCCTTCGATGCGGCTGGCGTATTCCTTTCCGCCCAGGCGACGGCGGGCCAGCCCGAACAGGCCGCTGTAGCGGCTGGCCTCGTCCCCCGCCAGGCCCAGGACCGCCCGGATGGCGGCCTCCAGGTCGTCCGGGTCCAGGGCCGGGTCGCCGGCATACTCCAGGTCCAGCCACAGATAGCGCAGGAAGGCCTGTTCCACCGTCACCGGGAAGCGATCCGGCCCCCGGCAGCGCTGCCAGCCCTGGAGGGTGGCGCGCACCGCCTGGAACTCGGCTTCCCGGCCGGCTTCCAGCAGCACCCGCAGGCCCAGGGCGGGCACCCCGTCGCGCATGGCCCAGGCGGCGGCGGCGGCCACCACCCCGGGAATGGCCAGGGTCTCGCTTTCGTAGTCCGCCAGGCTCACCAGCCGACCCAGGCCCTGGACCTTGCCGGGGGCGGCGCGGCGCGCCTTGTCCTCGGCCTCGGGGTCGGCCCCGCCGCTCACCGGGCCGGGCAGGGCCACCTTGTCCAGCCCGGCCACCTTGCTGCCGGGCGAGGGGCTGGCGCCGGCCTTGAGGGGGCCATGGGCGCCGCCGCCGGTACGCCAGGCGGCGCTGACGTTCTTGAGGCCGGAAGGCAGGCGGGCACCGGTCTCGCCATCGCCGAACTGGACGTAGCTGCTGTCCTCGGCATCCTCGCGAACCACGTAGACCTGGCTGTCGGCGGCCTGGCCGAAGAAGCTGTCCACCCGGGTCCACAGGCGGCCGCCCACCCGTACTTCCAGTTCCGGGGCCTGGGGCGGCGTGGCGGCGGCCGACAGCAGGTAGGTGAGGGGCGCCTTGGGCAGCTTGAAGGTCTGGAAGCGCAGGCGGGCGTCGCCGTTGCCCAGCACGGTCTCGGCCTCGGCCTTGCCCTGGGTGGCGTCGGCCAGGTTGCCGAACACGGTGACGGCGGGGGCCGCCTCGTCGAAGTCGGCGTGGCTGAAGGGCGCTGGCGGCGCGTCGAAGGACAGGGACCACAGGCGCGGCTGGTGGGCGCCCACCGGCATGATGAAGCCGGTGGTGGCCGAGTTGGTGCAGGTGAGGTCCGCCAGGCGGCCCTGCCCGTCCACCAGGATCAGGCGCCGGCCGGCCAGGGCGCGGGCCTCGTCCTGGGTGCCGAAGAAGCGCAGGGCGGCGTTGCCGTCGGTGAAGGGGCCGCCGTAGGCGGGGTCCCGGGCCTGGGGATACAAACCCAGGGCCGGGCTGGTGACTTCGTGGATCAGATAGTCGCGGACGTCGGCTTCGGCATCCTCCAGCTGGCTGTTCCGCATGAGGGCGGAATCCAGGGTCAGGACGCTGGAACTGCCCGTCAGGCTGCCAAAGCCCAGGCTGGTGGTGCGCAGGCCCGTCAGGGTCTTGTACGCCACCAGGTTGCGGGCCTGGGTGCCCTCCCCCCTGTCCACCCGGGTCTGCACCAGCAGGCCGCTGTTGACCACGAGATCGTTCACCTGCTGGTCCAGGGGCAGGGCGCGGCCGGACAGGTCGATGCTGCAATCCGACTTGCCGCAGACATGGTCCATGCCCAGGTGCCGGCGGAAGCGGGTATCCGCCACCGAACTGCCGGTGATGGTGCCCGACGCATCGGTGTCCGGCGTGGTCCGGGTCAGGGGGGCGTTGTGGCCGAAATGGCGGAAGCTGCGCCCCAGGCGGTAGGCGGTGGCGGGCTTGGCCCAGCTTTCCTGGAGGGGCGTTTCCAGGTCGACGAGGGTGCGGTCCAGCACCTGGCGGACCGCCTTCACCTTGACGATCTGGGGGGACTTCTGGGACGTGGACAGGGCGGTGCCGACGGTGGTCCAGGCCGGTTCCGGCGGCAGTAGCATGAGCCGGTCGCCGGCCTTGAGCTTCAGGGGCGCCACGGCGTCGGGGCCGCTGACGCCCTCCACCGTATCGATCTCCAGGGTGGTGGCCTGGGCGGCCAGGCTGTTGGCGTAACCCCGGGGCCGGTAGAGGTGGAAACGGGACAGGTGGGGGTGGGCGGTCAGTTCGGCGCCGGTCTGGAAATCGGCGGGCTTGTCCGCCCCCTCCAGGTCGGCCTTCACCGGGAAGCCGGCGGGAATCACCACCGGCACCGCGCCCTTCACCTCGAAGGCGAAGGTGGCCAGGCCGCCGATGCCCGGCGCCAGGCGGTAGCCGGTGAGACGCACCAGCTCGGCGATGCTCTCCCGCCAGGCGGCGGTGCGCAGGAAGGCCTCGTTGGCGTAGCGCTCCTGGTAGAAGCTGAGGATGTCGCCCAGGAGGGCGGCGCCCTCCAGCAGGGCGATGCCCGGGTCGTCGGGGTGGCGGTGGCTCCAGGCCGCCAGTTCCGGGGCCCGGTCGATGCCCCGCAGCAGGGCCTCCAGAAACTCCGGGTAGGCGCCGATGCGGTAGCCCAGGCGGTCCAGGGCGGGCCGGTTCAGGGGCCGGCGCGGGAAGACGAAGTCGTCGCTGAAGTAGGCCTTGCAGTCGTCAGCCATGTGCGCTCCTCCGGCTCATTGCCGCCCCCCGCCCAGGTTGAGGACGATGTAGCCGAGTTCCCGGTGGTCGGGATCGTTGCGGACCAGGAAGATCTCGTCGACGGCCGCCTCCAGCACTTCCGGCGCCGGATCGGGGGGCGGCGGCAGGTGGAAGCGGCGCATGCGGATCTCCACCACGTGTTCCACCCCCGCCACGGCTCCCAGGCGGCCGGCGATCTGGCTGCGGTGCAGGGCCTGGCCGAAGGTCCAGGCGTCGGGATGGAAGAAGCCCAGGCGACCGTCGGGGGTCCAGCCGGCCGACAATTCCCGCTCCAGCAGCCAGCGCAGGTCCTCCACCCAGTAGTCCGGGTGCAGGCACAGGTCGATCTCGATGGCCAGGGGCACGAAGCGGGGCGGACGGATCTCCAGGTCCTCGCCGATCAGGCGCACCGCGTCCAGGTGGTCCGCCACCGCCCGGGCCAGTTCCGGCGGCAGCGTATCGGTGCCGGCGGGGTCCACGGCGACGCGCACCGTCCGCCAGCTGCCGGTCCAGGCGTAGCGGGCCACGGCCCGGGCCACGCCGGGCACCTCCATGGCCCGGGCCTCGTAGTCGGCCAGGGTGACGGCCCGCAGTTGCCGGGCGCGGAAGGCTTCCGGCGCCTGGCGCACCACTTTTTCCGCCGGCTCCGGGTCGCGGCCGTCGGTGACGTCGAAGGGGTTCCAGACGGCGACGATGGCGTCGCTCAGGGGCCCGGACAGGGGCAGGAAATCGGCCACGGCGCCGGCCCCCACGTTGCCCGCGGCGCCGCCGCCCACCTGGTAGCGGCAATGCACCACCGAGCCGTCCGGCAGGGCGCGGCCGTTGATGCCGTTGCCGAAGCGTAGGCGGCTGCGTCCCCGTTCATCGGTCTCCACCGCGAAGTGGTCGCCGTTCTCGGCGCTGTCGTCGCTGTGCACCAGGCTGATGACCTCGTCCCAGGACTCCTCCACCCCGGCCGCCGATTCCACCGTCACCCGCAGGCTGGAGCGGGGTGGCACTTCGCCGCCCACGGGGGTGGGCAGATAGGCCAGGGGCGTGTCGGGCAGGTCGCACAGGCCGCCCCGCTCTTCCC
Source organism: Thiobacillaceae bacterium (assembly GCA_035332045.1). GTDB lineage: Bacteria > Pseudomonadota > Gammaproteobacteria > Burkholderiales > Thiobacillaceae > PFJX01. The sequence goes on from DAOQNK010000042.1 coordinate 13,002, forward strand.
CGTACAGGCTCCAGCGCCGGTAAAAGAGGTCCCGCTCCGGTTCCGGGCTGGCCGCGAAGACGCTGCCCGGGGCGTGGAAATGCACCACCACCGGCAAGCCCTGGTGGATCGGCACCAGGTTGCCGTGGAAGGCGGAGACCCCGTCCACCCGGCCGTCCACGGGGCAGTCCACCACGAAGGCGTAGGGCTGGCGCAGGGCATCCTCGGCCCGCCAGCTGACCCGGGTGCACCAGACGTTGGCCAGGGGATCGAACACCGCCTGGGCGGCCAGTTCTCCCGCCGCCGCCGGGTCGCCGGCCACCAGGCGCAGCAGCTGCCGCTTGCGGGGGTCCCGGCCGGGCAGCTGGCCGGTGAGGGGATTGCGCTTCTCCTCGATGAGCAGGTGGCGAAGCACCCCGTCCCGCACCCAGTCGCGCAGCCGTTCCGCCTCGGCCTGGCCGGCGCCGGCCAGGTCGCTGATCAGGTCGGCGCCGGTGCAGCCGGCCGCCAGGCCGGGATGGGCATCGCGCCAGGTGTGCAGGCGCAGGCTGTTGAGCAGGGGGTCCAGCCGAGCCTGTTGATCCGGGGTCAGCGTGGTCTCCCGGCTGGCGAACCAGACCCGCTCGGCCCCTTCGCCCCGGCCCCCGGCCCAGGCCAGCAGTTCCTCGTCCAGGCTGAAGGTGGGTGCCGCCAGGTCCAGTTCCAGGGCCAGCCAGGTGCTGGACTGGTTGCCCTGGTGCACGTGGTAGTCCACCAGGCGGGCGTGGCGGGCCAGGGAGACGCGCTGGCGGCAGGTGGCCAGCCAGGCCTCGTTCATGACCCGGTCCTGGTAGTCGGACAGTTCGTCGGCGGCGGCGGCGAACAGGTCGATGAGGGTCTGGTCCAGGTCCGCCTCGCTGCTCACCTGCCAACCGGGGACCCGCTCCATCATGGCGGCGATGAGGGTGTGGCGGAAGGAATCGTAATCCTTGGCCAGGTAGTCGATGGCCGGCGCGGCGGGGGCGGCGCGGCCGGCCTGGGCGGCCGGCGCGCAGTCGCCGGCGAAGCAGCCGGGCCGGAACTTGAAGGGCAACTCGGCGAAATAGGGATCGAGGCGGGCCGGATCGAACATCAGTTCCAGCCGGTAGGTGGAATAGTCGCCCACCGGCGCCAGGGTCAAGACCAGGCTTTCCAGGTCGCCGTCGGCGTTCACCTGGCCAGCCGCCGCCGCCACGCATTTCACCTGGCCGGCGCCGGGCCCGGCGGGCAGGCGCAGGCCGCCCTTGACCACGAAGGTGGAGCCCGCCGCGGCGGCGCTGGCGCCGGCCTGGGCCAGGATATCGGGCAGGTGCAGGGTATTGATGAAGAAGACCTCCAGCAGGGCCTGGCCGCCGGCGATCTCCACCAGTCCCAGGCGCAGGCCGTTGAGGCCGGCGGCCAGCAGGTCGTTGGCCCGCTCGTCCCGGGCGTCGGGGTTCAGCAGGGGGGCGACGGTGGCGGTTCGCATGGCGGTCCTCCGGTCAGTTGCCCGTGCGCTGGAAGCGGATCACGCGGGAATCGGGGCTGCCCGCCGGGCGGTACTTGACGGTCACCTCGATGAGCTCGCCGCTGAATTCCACCTCCAGGCCCTCCAGGACCAGGCGGTGCCCCAGCCAGCGGGACAGGGCCTGGGTGATGCGGGCCTTCACCACGCCGCGCAACACGTCGGAGGCCGGCTCGAACACCAGCTTGCGCACGCCGCCGCCGAAGGCCGGCAGGAACAGGCGCTCGCCCGGGCTGGTGAGGAGCAGTTGCAGCAGTTCGTCGCGCACGTGCTCGGCGTCGCCCGCCGGCGTGGCGGTGCGGCCGTCGGCGGCGATGCGGAAGGGGAAGGCCAGGTGGCGGCCGGTGGACAGGGCCATGTTCAACTCCCTTGCGCGACTTGCTGGACCTGCACGACGCTGGGCGGTCCCTGGGGAATCTGCTCGGCGCTCAGGCACAGGCCCACGCTGGATTGCAGCAACACCGGCACCCCGTTCACCTGGGTCTGGGTGGCGCCCACCAGCCATTGCACGCTGATGCAGGGCTGGGGCTTGGTGCCGGTGCCGATGGGCACCTGGAAGGGGCAGCCGCTCACCGTGTGCCGGTCGGAAAGCAGCAGGGCCGGGCTGCCCTGGATCTGCATCTGGCTGTTGCTGGTGGACAGCTGCACCTGGCCGCCATGGGGACACTGGAGGGTGCTGGCGGTGGTGAGGATGTAGGCGCCCATGCTCAGGCTCCCACCTTGAAGGCATCGTTCACCAGGCTGGCGCCCGCCGTGGTGACCTTGACCATGCCGTTGTTGAGATTGATCTCGGTGCTGCTGATCTTCAGCTCGCAACTGCCCATCTTCAGGGTGATGCCCTCGCTGTCCATGACGATCTCGGCGCCGCCGGGATGGATGAGCTTCATCTCGTTGGCGTCCTCGTCGATGAGCACCTGGTGGCCGGCGCTGGTGGCCAGGAGGCGGGCCTTGTTGCCATCCGGCGCGGGCCGCTGGCCGCTGCCCCACCAGCAGCCGGTCCAGACCGGGTAGCTCAGGTCGCCGCCGACGAATTCGATCCACACCCCGTCGCCCACCTCCGGCAGCAGCGCCAGACCGTGGCCGGGGCCGGCGAAGGCCAGGGCCGGCAGGGCCCAGGGCGAATCGGCGTCGCCGTACACCGCGTCCACCCGGGCCTTGAGGCGGCCCAGCTTGTCGGGGTCGTCCACGTCGGTGACCACGCCCCGGTACTTGCCGTAATGGCGGCTGCGCTGCTGTTCGGCCAGGCGGTAGAGGAGTTCGTCGTTTTCGGAGGACATGGCTCAGACCAGGGAAAGGCTGGCGGAAAAGCCCAGGGACAGGCCGCCGGGACCGCCGGCGGGATCGGGGGGCGCGGCGGTGTCCGCCTGGGAATCGCTGCGGGCCTCGATGTCCTGGGTGTAAAGGGAGGGGGTGATGCGGTGGGTGACCTTGGTCAGGATCCAGTCCCCCGACAGGGGGCTGTCGCCGGCCCGGAGGCTCACCTTGTTGTAGGGGGTCAGCACCGTGGCGTAGCACTCCGGCTTCACCCGGGCGCTCAGGCGGTAGGCGGCGGCGGCCCGGCCGGCGCGGCCGGCGGCCCGGGCCGAGGCGGTTTCCGGCTGGTTCTCCTCGGGGGGCAGCAGGCGGGTGGCCCGGTTCTCCACCGGCACCGCCGGGAAGTCCCGCAGCAGGGCCGCCTCGCTGTCGGCGCTGTCCACCGGGCTGCTGCCCAGGGTGGCGGGGTCCAGGCTGGTGGCCAGCGTCTGTTCCGGTCCGGCGCCATCCCGGCTCACCTGCACGTCTTCCAGGCTGCGGCTGCCGCCCATGAGGGTGAGGGGGGGCAGCACCGCCGGCCCCGCCGGGTCCGGCAGGTAGCAGCCGATGCTGGAGCCCGGGGTGCGGCCGGGCAGCACGTAGGCGTGCCAGTTGCGGGCCCGGGCCAGGCCGTCCAGGAAGGCCATGGGGGTGCCCCGCCGGACCAGGACCCGGGGCTGGTCGCCGTCGGGGGTCTGGACGCGGTGGGGGGTCTCGGGCTGGGGCAGGTCGTCGAAAAGCTCCGTGGCCAGAGCCGCCTCGGTGGTTTCCTCGCGCACGTCCACCGCCTCCGCCCGGTCCAGCAGGAAGCGGTCGTCGTGGACCACCAGGGTCAGGCTGCTGCGCCCGGGCCGGCTGTCCATGGCGGTGTCGACGCTGGCCACGCTGCCGTCGATGAGGGGGGTCGTCGCGCCATCCACCACCATCTCCACCCGCAGCCGGGAAAAGGGTTCGGTGAACTCGTCGCCGCCGTGCTTCCAGCGGCCCTGCTCGTCCAGGCACAGGGACAGGCGCACCCGGGCTTCCCAGGTCACGTCCATCTCCTGTTCCACCACGATCTCCTCCACCCGGCCGAGCTCCTGCTCGGTCGCCGGATTGGCGCCCAGCCAGAGGCGGTAGCCCACGTCGGCCATCAGGTCCCCGGCAGGCTCAGGTTGTCGCCGGGCACCGCCACCAGTTCCCGGGCATCCAGAGCCGTGTTGGCATCGGCGATGTGCCAGAAGCGGGTGCCGTCGGCGTAGGTGGCGTGGGCCAGCACGTCCAGGCGATCGTGGTCCACGACGGCGTGGGGCTGGCCCAGCACGTAGGGCGGGCGACGCAGGCGCAGGGCGGCCACCGGCCGGCCCCGGGCATCCGTGGTCTCGTCCTGGGCCACCTGGGCGTAGCGGGAGGTCTCGAGGAACATGGGGCGCGCTCCTTCCTAGATGGGGATCAGTTCAACGATCTGCTCGGCCGTGTTGGCCAGGTTGGCGATGGCCAGGGCTTCCTTGGCCAGGGTGCTGTACTCCAGGGCGCCCTTGGCCAGCCAGTCGTCGGAGCAGCCATCCACCGCGTTCACGGTCAGTTCCAGGGTGACCTCGGCGCGCACCGGGTTGAGCAGGAAGTCGTACTCCACCTCGTTGATGCGCAGGGAGCCGATGGTCACCGGCAGCACCCGGGTGAGGCCCCAGATGAAGATGATCTTGGGGTACTTCTCCCGGGGTACGGGCTGGGTGGGCGGATCGCCGCCCCCCAGGCCCAGGGCGTCGCCCACCGCGTCCAGGGCCGCGCCCACCAGGCCCGCCAGCTTGCCGCCGGGGAGCACCATCTTCTCCAGGGCCGCCAACTGGGGACCGACGCCGAAGGCCCGGGCCAGCACCTTGTCGTCGTTGAGCAGGTCGGCGGCGCTGAAATGGGCGGTGAGGCTGATGCTTTCCAGGGTGGGCTCGCCGGCCTGGCTGGTCTCCCGGCTGTTGGCGCCGGTGGGCCGGGCGGGAATCTGGAGGGTGCGGTTCAGGGATTCCGGGTTGAACTGGAAGATGACCACATTGGGGATCGGCCCGATGAGATCGGTGCCGTACTCGATGAGGGCGCCGCGCAGCAAATAGCTCATGAGCGCTCTCCCCCTTGTCCGCCCTGCCTGGGCAAGTGCCCACCCAGGCGGGCCGCGACCCGGCCGGCGGCCTGCTCGGCCAGGGCCTGGGCGCTGCCGGCCCGGGGCGGCCGGCCGGC
>DAOQNK010000043.1:0-12607 GCA_035332045.1 Thiobacillaceae bacterium
TTGGCGCGCCCGGCGCGATTCGAACGCACGACCCCTGCCTTCGGAGGGCAGTACTCTATCCAGCTGAGCTACGGGCGCGAAGGGATGCGAAGGATAGCACAGGCCGCTTCCGGCTGGCAGGATATAACCCTTATAATCCGCAGGTTTCCCAACTTGACCCCCAGGGACCCGCCATGGCCGATCACATCGAAATGACGAAAACCACGCCGAAGGATTTTCTCTATGCCACGCTGGGCGGCCTGTTCGCACCCGGTCTGGCGATCTTCCTCATCGTCATGCTGTTCCTGGGTATCCAGGGCCGCATGGGCAGTCCCGATGCCACCCCCTTGGCGGACAAGGAAGTGCGGGCGCGCATCCAGTCCTACGGCCAGTCCATCGCCGTCGACCCCAATGCCCCCAAGGTGGAGCGCACCGGTGAGCAGGTCTACAACGAGGTCTGCTCGGGCTGCCACGCCTCCGGCGCGCTCGGTTCTCCCAAGTTCAAGGAGAAGGCCGACTGGGGCAAGCGGATTGCCCAAGGCTATGACACCCTGCTGACCCACGCCATGAAGGGCTTCAACAAGATGCCCTCCCGGGGCGGCGATCCCGACCTGACCGACCTGGAAGTCGCCCGGGGCATCGTGCACATGGCCAACGCCGCCGGCGCCAATTTCCAGCCTGTCCTCCAGAAGGAAAAGGAACCCGGCGCGGCCGAGCTGGCCCGGGGCAAGGTGGTCTACGCAGAGAACTGCGCCTCCTGCCACGACACGGGCGTCACCGGTGCCCAGAAGCTGAACAATACGACGGCCTGGGCCGCCTTGATGAAGGAAGGTCGCGAGTACCTCTATACCGCCGCCCTCAAGGGCAGCTTTGGCGGACCGGCCAAGGGCGGCAACGAGAAGCTCTCCGACGCGGACACCATCGCCGCCGTGGATTACATGATCGATCAGGCCAAGGCCGCCATGGCCGCCGCCAAGACGGCCGCCAAGAAATAGGCGGGCGCGTCCTCGCCAACAAAAAACGCGGCTTGAGGCCGCGTTTTTTGTTGGTGGCGTCCGTGGCCTAGGTCTGCACCTTGCCCGTGAACCGGCCTTGTTTGACCTCCACCTTGAGCAGGGCGCTACAGTTGGAGCAAACCACGAACTGGGTGCCATTCACCGTGCTGACCAGGGCTTTGGTCTCATGCCCGCATTTGGGACATTTGACGAGGTTGTTGCCGGATACCATGGGCTCTTCTCCTGTGAGGGGTTATTGTTGATCTCGCCAAGTGGGGCCCATCGGGCTCCCGGCCGGTATAACGGCGAATCCAGGAAAATACTGAATGTCCGCGCCCGGGCGCGGGGTATCAGGACTTGCCGCCGAGCATGGCCTTCAAGGCGGTTAGCCGGCGCTGGCCTTCGGCCTTGGCGGCTTCGGGGTCGGCGGCGGGAGCCCCCGCACGTTTGATCTCGCCGGAGTCCATCTCCGTCAGGAAGCGGGAGGGCTCGCAGGTCACCGTATCGCCGCCCTTCTTGCGTTTGGCGCAATGGGTGATCACCAGGCCGCGCCGGGCCCGGGTGATGCCCACGTACATGAGGCGGCGCTCTTCTTCCAGGCGCGGGCCGTCCAGGCATTCCCGGTGAGGCAGGATCTCCTCTTCCGCACCGATCAGGAAAACGTGGGGAAACTCCAGGCCCTTGGCGGCATGGAGGGTGGAGAGGCGCACCGCGTCCAGTTCCGCGTCCTGCCGGCCTTCCAGCAGGTTCATCAGGCTGACGGTCTGAGTAAGCTCGATGAGGGTCTTGCCATCCTCCTCGCCCTTTTTCGACAGCCATTCCACGAAGTCCCGCACGTTCTCCCATTTCACCCGGGCCGCCCGGTCGTCCTCGTTGTCGTACAACCATTCCTCGTAGCGGATGGCGGCCAGGAGCTCCTCCAACAGGCGGCCGGCGGGTTCCTTCTCGGCCCGGTGGGCGATGCGATTGATGAAGGCGCAGAACTCCAGCAGCGGTTCCAGTTGCCGCGCCTGCAGGTGGGACTGGAAGCCCGCTTCGAAGGTGGCCTCGAACAGGCTGACATGGCGCTTGCCGGCGTGGTCTCCCAGTCTCTCCAGGGTGCCGGGGCCGATACCGCGACGCGGAGTCGTGGCGGCGCGGATGAAGGCGGGATCATCGTCCTGGTTGGCGATGAGGCGCAGGTAGGCGGTGAGATCCTTGATCTCCGTCCGGTCGAAGAAGGACTGGCCACCGGAGATCTGGTAGGGAATCTTGGCTTCCCGCAGGGCCTCCTCCACCAGGCGGGCCTGGTGGTTGCCCCGGTAGAGCACGGCATAGTCGGCGAAGCGGGTGCGGTGCTCGAACTTGTGGGCGGAGATGCGCATGGCCACGGTCTCCGCCTCGTTGCGGTCGTCCCGGCACTGGGCGATCTCGATGTGGTCTCCCAGGCCCAGCTCGCTCCAGAGGTTTTTCTCGTGCAGGCGCGGGTTGTTGCGGATGACGCTGTTGGCGGCCTTGAGGATGCGCTGGCTGGAGCGATAGTTCTGGGTGAGGGGGATGATCTTGAGGTTGGGCCAGTCCTGGGTGAGACGGCGCAGGTTCTCCACGTCGGCGCCGCGCCAGGCATAGATGGCCTGGTCGTCGTCCCCCACGGCGGTGAAGCGGCCCATGGGCCCGGCCAGCAGCTTCATGAGTTCATACTGGGCACCGTTGGTGTCCTGGTATTCATCGACCAGCAGATAGCGCAGGCGGCCCTGCCAGGTTTCCCGGGCCTCCGGGTGCTGGCGGAACAGTTCCACCGGCAACCGGATGAGGTCGTCGAAATCCATGGCCTGGTAGGCTCGCAGGGTGTCCTGGTAAGCCTGATAGGCCACGGCCGTCTGACGCTGGGCCTCATCCTCGGCGACTTTCAGGGCCTCGGCGGGGCTGAGCAGGGCGTTCTTCCAGTTGGATATGACGCTGGCGGCCTGGCGCAGGCCGGCCTTGTCCGGGTTCTTGAGAATGTCCGAGAGGATGCCGTTGGCGTCGGCCGCGTCCAGCACCGAGAAACGTGGCTTGTAGCCCAGACGTCGAGCCTCGGCGCGCAGGATGGAGAGGCCCAGGGAGTGGAAGGTGGAAACGGTGAGGCCCTGGCTCTGCTTGCCCGGCAGCAGTTCGCCGACCCGCTCCCGCATTTCCCGCGCCGCCTTGTTGGTGAAGGTGATGGCGGCGATGTGGCGCGCCTCGATGCCGCACTGGGTGACCAGATAGGCGATCTTGCGGGTGATGACCCGGGTCTTGCCGGAGCCGGCGCCGGCCAGCACCAGCAGTGGGCCATCCAGGTACTTCGCGGCTTCGCGCTGTGGCGGATTGAGGTCGGCAAGCATGGGCTGAAAATGAAAACGGCCCGCTCGGGCGGGCCGTTTCAGGTGGCCGGAGGATCAGCGCAGGCCGTTGATGTATTCGGCCACGGCTTTCATTTCCTGGTCGGTCAGCTTGCGGGCGATGACCTGCATCATCTTGCCACCGTCGTTGGCCCGGTCGCCGCTGCGGAAATTCTTCAGCTGGCTCAACACATACTTGCTGTGCTGGCCCGCCAGGCGGGGAAACTGGGCAGGGATACCGGCGCCGGTGGGGCCGTGGCAGGAAGCGCAGGCGGGCACACCGCTGCCGGCATTGCCACCCTTGAATATCTTCTGACCCTCGGCGACCAGCGCAGCGTCCTTGGCCTGCTTCGGCTTGGGCTGCTGGGCGGTGAAGTAAGCCGCCAGGTTATGCATGTCCTCTTCGGACAGCTTGGCGGCGTTGGGGGCCATGATGGCGTTCTTGCGGGCACCCGCCTTGAACTCGGACAGCTGCTTGGCAATGTACTCGGGGTGCTGGCCAGACAGGTTGGGATAGGCGGGAGACGTGCTGTTGCCATCGGTGCCATGGCAGGCGCCGCATACGTCGTTCACGATTTTTTGCGCCTTGGCCGCATCACCTTTGGCGGCGGGGGCCGGGGCCGGATTGGCCCAAGAGGTCGCGGCGAACAGCAGGCCGGTCAGCAACACGAAGGATTTCATTGGAAGCTCCTCAAATCCAGGATGGCAGCAAGGGAAAATCGCGGCATTCTAACGGCCCCTTTGCTATAGTGCCAGCCTTTCGCGCGGACCCCCGCCACCACCGTCCGCTCTGCCATGCTCAACGCCAGCTTCCATATCACCGTCGCCAGCATCCGGGACCTACCCGGCGACAGCCTGGCCGAGGTCGCCTTCGCGGGCCGATCCAATGCAGGCAAGTCCAGCGCCATCAATACCTTGTGCAATCACAAGCGGCTGGCCTTCGTCAGCAAGATGCCGGGCCGCACCCAGCACCTCAATTTTTTCCGGGTCGAGGAAGGACGGTTCCTTGTGGATTTGCCGGGCTATGGCTTCGCCCGTGCGCCCAAGGACCAGAAACACACCTGGCAGTCCCTGATAGGGGGCTATCTGGCTAACCGCTCCCCCTTGGCCGGCCTGGTGCTGATCATGGATTGCCGCCACCCCCTTACCGAACTGGATCGGTCCTTGCTCGACTGGTTCAAACCCGCCGGCAAGCCCGTGCATGTCCTGCTTTCCAAATCCGACAAGCTGTCCCGGGGGCCCGCGATGTTGGTCTTGCGGAAAGTGGGCGAGGAATTGGCCGCGCTGGGCCTGAACGCCAGCGTCCAGCTCTTTTCCAGCCTTAAGATGGAAGGCGCCGAGGAGGCTGAAGGCATCCTCAGAGAATGGCTGGGCGTACCCAAAAAAAACCCGGCTCAAGGGGAGTAGGCCGGGTAAAAGACGCCTTAATGTTGCATTAAGGCACCCGCTCAGGGAGGAGAAGCGGGAGACGAAGCGACTCGTCTGCCGCATAGAGCAAGGCTCGGCGAACTTGGTTCCCGCCCTGTCATCGCTAGAATTGGTATTTTCGTTTCAGGAGGCCTGACGCCATGTTCGATCTGTCCAGCTTTCCCAGGAAGCGCATGCGGCGCATGCGGCGCGACGAATTCTCCCGCCGCTTGATGCGGGAAAACACCCTGACCGCCGCCGACCTGATCCTGCCGGTCTTCGTGCTGGACGGAAATGACCGGGTAGAGGAAGTCGCCTCCATGCCCGGCGTCCAGCGGATGAGCCTGGATCGGCTCTATGGCGTGGCCGAGGCCTGCCTGAAACTGGGCGTGCCCGCCCTGGCCCTGTTCCCGGTGGTGGACTTGAGCCTCAAGAGCCTGGACGCGGCGGAAGCCTACAACCCCAGAGGCCTGGTTCCCCGGGTAGTGGCCGGCCTCAAGGCGCGCTTTCCCGAATTGGGCGTCATCACCGACATCGCCCTGGACCCATACACCAGCCATGGCCAGGATGGCCTCATCGACGAAGCCGGCTACGTGCTCAACGACGAAACCATTGCCGTACTGACGCGACAGGCGGAGTGCCACGCCGCGGCCGGCGCCGACGTGGTGGCGCCCTCCGACATGATGGATGGCCGCATTCACGCGGTGCGTGAGGCCCTGGATGCCGCCGGCCACATCCATACCCGGATCCTGGCCTATTCCGCCAAGTATGCCTCCAGCTTCTACGGCCCTTTCCGCGACGCCGTGGGTTCCGCCGCCAACCTCGGCAAGGGCAACAAGTACACCTACCAGATGGATCCGGCCAACTCTGACGAAGCCCTGTGGGAGGTCGGCCTCGATCTCCAGGAAGGCGCCGACATGGTCATGATCAAACCTGGTATGCCCTATCTGGACATCGTCCGGCGGGTGAAGGACACCTACCAGGCCCCCACCATGGTCTATCAGGTTAGCGGTGAATACGCCATGCTCAAGGCCGCCGCCCAGAACGGCTGGCTCGACGAGAAGGCCTGCGTTCTGGAAAGCCTGCTCGGCTTCAAGCGTGCCGGCGCCGATGCGATACTGACTTATTTCGCCCTGGACGCGGCCCGCTGGCTGGCGGCGTGATCAGACATACCGACCCCGACGCTCCCGTTCCACGCGGATGATGTAGCGTTGGATGGCGGTCTCGACGCTGGGCGGCAGATCGATGAACTGGCAGCCCGCCCGGTGGGTCAGGCGGCCATTTTTCAGCGTGATGTCAAAGGTGGTTCGAACTGAAAGGCTCAGGGCGAACTCGCCCGTCCCCGGCAGGGCGATACGGCAGCCGTGATAGACCTCCCCGGCCTCCAATTGCCCGCCCTGCTGATAGGCCAGGACCCCCACCCCGCCGATGCTGATGTCCACGACCACGGTCTCCATCAAACTGGAACCGTTGTTGATGAGGCATTTCACCGGGTTCACGACGGAAGTCACCAGCCGGTAGTATTCACGGCGTTGCAGACGCAGGATTTCCTGGGGCAGGGGCACCCGGAAGACAGCCTCTTTCCCGAGGACGGCCGCCTCGATGCGTTCGCTGGAAAACTGGATGTGTACCTGATCGTGGGTCGTCGCGAAGGTGCAGTGCCGGCCGCCGAGCAGCATGGTATTCATCGCGGCATCCACGCCCTGCTCAAGAAACAGGCAATCATGGGCACCATCCACGGCCAACAGGGTGGAAAGGATGAAATCCTTGCCATTCTCCCCGTAAATCGCCACGATGGCCTTGTTTTCCATGACCTCCCGCAGGTAGCGTTGCACCTCTCCCGGGTGGTTGACCAGGTACCGCCCGCGGTCTTCCGAAGAAATCAGCTCTATTTTCATATTGCTGGATTGTAATCGAGCATGCGATAAACTCCGTTAAGGATGCCGACGATGGTATGACTGAGCCATCTTCGTCATGACGCCACCCAAGAAATAGCGCGAGGGACTCAATTGGGGATCATGGAAAGACTGCGTTTCGGCAGCCGGACCTGGGCGAAAACCATCGCCGTGGTCGAGCCGAGCAGACTCAAGAACATGGGTTTGACTCCCCAGCCCCAATCCGGATTCGGCACGCCCAACGACAACGTCAGCCGCGATACCTTCAAGATTCGCCTGGCCCATGATGCCGCGCGTACCCGCGAAGCCCGCTTTCTGGTCGAGAAACGCTATGGCGACAAGGGCTACGCGGTGGGCAAGACCGCAGCCCCCCATGCAGCCTGCCCAGACCGAATCACCCTGGCCACCTACAAGGACGAGGAGGTGGTGGGCACGCTGACCATCGGCTTTGATACGGGTTCCGGTCTGCTTGTCGACGAGCTTTACAAGCGGGAAATCGACGCCTTGCGCGGCGAAGGGCGCCGGGTTTGCGAATTCACCAAGCTGGCCATCGACACCAAGCGCGCCTCGAAGCGCATGATGGCCGGCCTGTTCCATATCGCCTTTCTCTATGCCGGACGTATCTGGGGCTACACGGATATCGTCATCGAGGTGAATCCCAGTCACGTCGCCTTCTATGAGCGCATGCTGGGCTTCCAGATCGTCGGCCCTGAACGGATGTGCGCCCGGGTGGGGGCGCCCGCGGTTTTGTTGCGCGCCGAGTCCAGCTACGGCCAGCGCATGATCCTTGAATTCGGGGGCCGCCCCGATCTGGCCCGCCAGGAAAGGACCCTGTTTCCCTACTTCATGTCCCAGGACGAGGAGCGGGCCATCATCCAACGCATGCTCCGGGAATGAACCCGGACCATGAGCGGGGCCCCCGTCGTGGAAGCGTTCCAATACGACACTGCCTTTTCCCGTAACGTTGGCTGGGTGACCGCGGCGGAGCAGAACGCGCTGCGAGGCAAGCGGGTGGCCATCGCCGGCATGGGCGGAGTCGGCGGCTTTCATCTCCTGACCCTTGTCCGCCTGGGTGTCTCTCGCTTCCATATCGCCGACCTGGATGTCTTCGAGCAGGCCAACTTCAACCGCCAGGCCGGCGCGTCGATGGCCTCCGTGGGACGACACAAGGCCGAGGTGCTGGCCGAACTCGCCAGACAGATCAACCCGGAGTGCGAGATTCGGATCTTTCCCAACGGCGTCGATCAAGACAACGCCGAGGCCTTCCTCCGGAACGTGGACCTCTATGTGGATGGCCTGGATTTTTTCGCCTTCGAGGCCCGCCGCCTGGTGTTCGACCGCTGCCATGCACTGAGGATTCCGGCCATCACCGTCGCCCCCCTGGGCATGAGCGCCGGCCTGCTCAACTTTCTTCCGGACCGGATGAGCTTCGAGGATTACTTCCAGTGGGGGGATCGGCCCGATCTGGAAAAAGCCATCCGCTTCCTGGTGGGCCTGGCTCCGGCCCTCCTGCATCGCCACTATCTGGCGGACCCTGCCAGAGTCGACCTCAAGGCCCGCAAGGGCCCCTCCACCAACATGGCTTGCCAGCTCTGCGCCGGCGTCGCCGGCACGGAAGCCCTGAAAATCCTCCTGCGGCGCGGCAAGGTGTGGGCCGCCCCCCACGGCATCCAGTTCGATGCCTACCGAAATCGCCTGGCCCATACCTGGCGGCCGGGGGGCAACCGCAATCCCATCAACCGCCTGGCCATCGCGATCGCCAGGCGGCAACTGGGCCTCTGAGATGTCCACCCCGCTCCCGGACCACCTCCGCGCCATGCTCGACCTGGCCCGCTGGGCGCCCAGCGGCGACAACACCCAGCCCTGGCGCTTCGAGGTCCTCGGTGACGAACATGTCCGCATCCACGGACACGACACCCGGGACCACGTGGTCTATGACCTGGATGGCCACGCAAGCCAACTGGCCATCGGCGCCCTGCTGGAAACCCTCGCCCTGGCGGCCGGAACCGTGGGCCGGCGCGCCACGTTCCAGCGCGACCCCACCACACCGGAATCCCGGGTGGTCGTCGATGTCAGGCTGGAGCCCGCCCCCGGGCAGGGGGCTTCGCCTCTGGCGGCTTGCATCGAGCGGCGCACGGTGCAGCGGCGTGCCATGTCCGCCCGTCCCCTCGCGATCGACGACCGGGCCATGTTGAGCGACGCATGTGGCGCCGGCTACCAGGTGATCTGGTTCGAAGACTGGCCCGCTCGGGCCCGCCTGGCCCGCTTCATGTTCGACAATGCCAAGATTCGCCTGACCATACCCGAAGCCTTCCAGGTCCACCGCAGCGTCATCGAATGGAACACCCGCTATAGCGAAGACCGCATTCCCGATCAGGCCGTGGGTGCCGATCCCCTGACCCTGAAGCTCATGCGCTGGGCCATGGCGAGTTGGGATCGGATCGCCTTCATGAACCGATACATGCTCGGGGATCTGGCCCCACGCCTGCAACTCGACCTGATCCCCGGCCTGTTCTGTGCCGCCCATTTCGCCCTTCTCGCCCCCCGTCCGCCTGAAGGCGTGGATGACTATCTCGAGGCTGGCCGCGCCGTGCAGCGGTTCTGGCTCACCGCTTGCCTGCGTGACCTGATGCTCCAGCCGGAAATGACCCCCGTGATCTTTACCCGCTACGTTCGCCAGCAGCGGCCCTTCAGCCAGGTCCGACGGGCCTGGGACAGGGCTTCCGCCCTGAATGACCGGCTCGCCACGCTCTTGGCCGGCGAGGACCCCAACCGGCTGGTGTTCATGGGGCGCATCGGCCGGGGCACCCCACCCTGGTCCCGCTCTTTGCGTCGACCCCTGGACGGCCTGCTGCAACGCTGAGGAGAAAGGATGGCCATGGACGGGCCCTTGAGCATCTGCATGGTGTCGGACGACGCCAAGCCCGCGGCCACCGGTGTCGGCACCCATATCCAGCTTCTGACCCGTGAACTTGCACGCCGGGGCCATCGCGTCAGCGTCCTGACCACTCGCCGAAAGGGAGAGCCACAACTGGAGATCTGGGAAGGCGTGCGCCTGCACCGCACCTTCACGCTCAAGGTCTACGGCTTTTATCAAGGTCTGCCCTCGAAGGGCACCATCCGCCGTGTGCTCGCGGAAGAGGGGGTGCAAGTCGTGCACCACCATTACCTGGGCTTCATGATGAAGCGGACCTGCGCCGTGGCGGAGGACCTGGGCATCCCCCAAGTCTCCACCTTTCATTTCAGCGCCGAGGTCCTCACCCAACCCCTGCTCATGCGCCCTTTCCGGGAAAGCATCCGGCGCCAGATCATCGAATACAACAACCGCTGCGACCTGGTCATCGCCCCATCCATGAACCTGGCCCAGGTGCTGGCCCGGGATGGCATCCGCACGCCGGTTCGCTACATCTCCAACCCCGTGGTCTTCGACGCGGTGGAAAATGTCGTGCCGGCGGCGCGGGAGCCGGGCTTCACCGTGCTCTATGCGGGCCGCCTGGGACCGGAAAAGAACATCCCCCTGCTCCTGAAATCCTTCGCCTTGCTCCTCAAGCGTGTCCCCGATGCCCGCCTGTGGATAGCCGGCGCCGGTCCCCTGGGGGACAGCCTGCGGCAGCTCGCCGGCCAGTTGGGCATCGCACCCCATGTGGATTTCCTTGGATTCCTGGACCATCCCACCCTGGCCCGCCGCTACGCCGCCTGCGATGTGTTCGTGCTGCCCTCGGTGGTGGAAGCCCAGCCTCTGGTGGCCATGGAGGCCATGTGGTTCGGAAAACCCATCATCGTCACCCGGGCCATCGTGGCGGCCACTGAAATGGTTTCGCCGGAGGAAAACGGCTACATCGTGGACCCGGAAGACCCCGCCGACCTGGCGGATCGACTGGCCAGCCTGGCCGCCGACCCGGCGCGGCGAAGCCGCTACGGCGCCGCCGGGCGCCACCGCGCCGACGCCTACCGCCCGGAACTGGTGGTGGATGCCATCGAGCAAGGCTACCGGGATGTGCTGCGCCATGGCTGAGCGCTACAGCGCCGTCATCGTCTCGCCGCACCTGGACGACGCCGTCTTTTCCTGCGCCGGGGAAATCGCCGCGCTGCTCCGGGATGGCCCCGTCCTGGTTCTCAACCTGTTCACCCGCTACCTGGCCGACGTGAAGATCCGCGGCGTCGTCCTGGGGGAAGAGCGCTACCAGGAAGAAAACGACGCGGCCCGCTTCCTGGGCTACGAATCCCGCAACCTGGGAGAACTGGACGTCACCTTCCGCCGGGAACCCTACCACCGCCTGGGCAACATCTTCCGCCCACCCATCGCCGAGGACTTGGCCTGGCTGCCGGACCTGCGCGGCAAGATTTTCGACATCCTCGCCGGGCTGGACTTTGACCGTGTGTATGTGCCCCTGGGCATCGGCTGGCACGTGGACCATGTGCTGACGCACCTGGTGTTCGAGACCTGGCCGGACAAGGCATGCCTTCACTATTACGAGGACACGCCCTATGCCCTCATACCCCACGCCAGCCGCTACCGTCTGGCGGAACTGGGCCAGGCACGGCGGGCGACCGGAGACGCCAGCCTGGCGCCCTTGAGCGAAACCGTGGCCTGGTGGCAGGCCGCCTCGGCCTACGGCAATACGGCCCTGATGCGCAACCTGACGCCCTGGATCGTGCGCCGCTCAGCGGTACCCGTCGTGGCCTACTACCTGCACCGGCTCATGGCGCTGCACCGGCGGTTGGCGCGCGGCGCGCCGGCCAGGGCCTGGACTTCCCGCATCCGGGAACTGGACGAGGCCGCCCTGACCCACAAGATCGAGGCCATGGCCCTCTATCGCAGCCAATTTCGCGAATTCTTCAGTGACCGGGAAGATTGCCGACACTCCCTGACTGACTACGCCAGCCGTATCCAGCCCGGTGTCCAGGCGGCCGAACGTTATTGGCGGCCAGAGGCCACCTGATCCTCTGTATGGCCGGGTGGTTGAATGGCCCGGTTGGCCAACGCCTTCACCCGGGACGCGAAACCCCACTCGTTGGAAACCTTCACGGCGGTCAGTTCCACCAGGTCCGTGTCCTCGATGCGGCGCCAGATACGCCGGGCCAGATTCGTCTGGAACATGCACAGAACGAGGATGCCGTCCTCGGCCAGGAAACGCCGGTAGTGGGCCAGAACGTTCAGGGGATCGGGGATGTAGTACAGAGATTCGTTGAACACCACGACGTCGAAACGCCCCTCGGGCGTGAAATCGCCGGCAGGCGCGCAATGGAAGCGGGTCCGGGCATCCTCCCGCGCCCTGGCCCGGCGGATCGCCTCGGGATTCATATCCACCCCGACATATTCCCCATAGGCGATGCGCCTCTGCAAAATGCCATCCCCGCAACCGACGTCCAGGACGCGCCGGCTGGTCGGGGTGTAGTAGTCCGCACAGCCGACGATCAGGCTGTAACGGTGGGCTTCCGCCACCTCCCACTGGTAATCCCATCGGCCCGAGGCATAACGCTTTTCGGAATCCGCCACCAGCAGCCTTCGATACCACTCCGCCGGCAGGGGAAAGTAAGGCATGGCGTTCACGGCCAGGGCCGTCAGTCCGCGTTTCAACTTGGTCAGGGGGGGAACCCGCATCGTGGCCAGCCTCTTATGATTCACAGGGGAATGAGTCTCTCAGGGCGCATTGTCTATTGCCGACTCCCCTGTCGGCAATCTTTACAGGAACAGGCCGTCGCCCCCTCCACCACCCCAAATCCTTGACATAGAAGTTATATTAATCAATGTGTTACATGCATACAACCAAGGTTGGCACGGGACCTGCTTATACCCTTCCGTCCGCGCTAGGCGGCCTACTTTCAAGTTCCAAACTGGAGAAAATCATGACCAAGTTCAACAAGACCCTTCTGGCATCCGCCCTGGCGCTTGGTGCGAGCTCCGCTTTCGCCCTTCCGACCTTCCAAGGCGACGCCAACGACATCTACTTCAACACCCTGGAAAACCAGTACCGTTCCGACGCCG
>DAOQNK010000043.1:12707-18000 GCA_035332045.1 Thiobacillaceae bacterium
GGCATCCTGGCCAGCGGCGAGATGTACGCCCTCTACACCGGCGCCTACACCTTCACCAGCAACACCGCCGGCACCACCTTCTCCATGATCTCCAGCATCACCAGCCAGACCTTGTGGGCGACTCTGGGCCTGGATGGCACCAATGACACCTACGCCTACACCCTGGACAACCTGAACATCCCGGGCACCCAGACCTCCGCCGAGTTCTTCACCGCGCTGGATATCGTGACCACGGGCGCCAGCTACAACGCCGGCGACCTGGACCTGGTGAACGACCTGAACGAGGACATTGAAGGCGGCGCCACCGCCAGCTTCGTCTGCACCGATGCCGAGATCGCCGATCCGAACGTGTCCTGCGCCACCATCGTCGGCACCGCCGAGATCGAGTTCAACAAGAACAGCATCGTGGCCGGCACCGCCACCTCCAAGAACTCTCCCTGGATCTTCTCCGGCAACGACCCGATGTCCCTGTCCAAGATCCCCGAGCCCGCCACGCTGGCTCTGCTGGGTCTGGGTCTGGTGGGACTGGCCGGCCTCCGTCGCCGCGCCTGATACCAGGCTTTGCGCCCTACCGAGGCAGCCCTGCGGGGCTGCCTTTTTTATTTTCTAGACGCCCTGAGCACCCCTGCCGAGGGTACGACTTGCACGGGGAGGAAGGGATCGCCCGGACAACGGGCCTCCGAGCGAGGCACCGGAGCATATGTAGCCCTGATCGGTCCTTTGGAAAGGCCTGGCCAACCACACTGACGCGCGGCTGTGCTCGGTCGACTGAGCATCATGCACCGAGGCCCTGCCAAATCAGGGCTGCCCACCTTGAGGTCGACTCAGGCATGAGCCGGGCTGGCCTCCGGAACCTCCCTGCCCGGCACGCTCATCAAGGCAACTGCCCTCGCAGCTCCTTGGCCTCCGGAGTCTGGGAAAACTTGGGATAGGCCTTTAACAAGGCGTCCAGCTCGGTGCGCGCCTTGGTCTTGTCACCGGTGCGTACCAGGGCCTGGATATAGTGGGCCCGAACGGCGGGGATGGGGCTGGCCTTGGCGGCCGCTTCCAACTGCTGGACCGCCTTGGCGGTCTGGCCCGTTTGCAGCAGGACCCAGCCATAGGTATCCATCAACTGGGGATTGCCCGGCTGGCCCTTGAGCGCCTTCTCGGCCATGCCCAGAGCCCGGGGATCGCCGAGCTTTGCGTACACCCAGGCCAGGTCGTTCATGACGAAGGGGTTGTCCGGCATCTGGCCAAGGAGGATCTCGTATTCGCCAGCGGATTCCCGGTCTGCGCCCCTGCTCGCCAAGGCGGCCGCGTACTGCATGCGCACGGCGCTATCCTTGGGATTCTTGGCCAGCCAATCGGTCAGCAGTTTTTCCGCGGCGGGGCGCTCACCCAGGCGAAGCCGAGCGGTATGCAGCCTGAGCAATGTCTTGCCGTTGCGGTCGGCCTCGAAGGCCTTGGTGAAGGCCTGGACGGACTCCTGAATCTTGCCCTGGCGAACCAGCAGGTTGCCCTCCAGGGTGTATCCCGCCGCGACATTGCGCTGCCGGAGGTTCTTTGCGACCTGAAGCGCCTCGGCCGACTTGCCCTGGCTCAGCTCCAGCATGGCCAGCGCCTCGGCGATCGAAGGATTGCCGGGGTCCAGGCTGTTGGCCTTGGACAAGGCCTCCCGGGCCGGGCCGGCCTTCTTGGCCTCGGCCAGCAAGAGGCCGAGTTGGTACTGACTACCCGCGTCGCGGGGGGCCAGGTTCACCAGCTTCTGGAAAGTGGCGATGGCGTTGTCCTTTTCCCCCGCCGCCATCTGGGCCCGGGCCAGCATACCCAGAGCGACCGGTGATTTGGGCAGCGCCGCCGTCGACTCTTGGGCCAGGGTCAGCGCGCTTCGGGCATCCTTGTGATTGAGGAAATGCTGTCCCAGGGCAAGCCGGGGTTCCACCGCGTCCTTATGAGCGGCGATGGCTTTCCGCATCCATTCCACATAGTCCTTGTTCTTGCCTTCCAGTTCGGCCAGATTGGCCAGGGCCATCATGGCCTGCAGGCTGGTCTTGTCGGCGGACAGGATCGCCTCGAAGCGCTTCCTGGCCGAGGCGTAATCCTTCTTCTCCAGCACATCCAGCCGGGCTAGCCCCGATGCGGCGGGGTAATAGCCCGGTTTCAGGGCCGCCGCCGCCTCAAAGGCGGCGCGGGCATTGACGTAATCCTTCTTGCCAACCAGGGCCAGCCCCCGCTGATTGAGGACGGAAGGATCCTTGGGCCGCTTCTTGTCCAGTTCAGCAATGACCGCCAAGGCCTTGTCGTATTGTTTTCTGTCCATATGGAAGGCGATCAGCAGGCTCTCGGCGCGGGTGGAGCGCGGCTCCATGCGGGCCGCCGCGGTCAGCTCCGCCGTAGCCTTGTCCTCGTTCCCGGCGGCCAGATAGCTCATGCCAAGCAGAATCCTGGGCATGGGGCCCTTGGAATCCAGGGCGGTGGATTTCTGCAAAGCGGCCGTGGCCTTGGCGTAGTCGCCGGCATCCAGATAGGCCTCGCCCAGCAAACCCAGAGCCGCGGCATCCGGCTTGGGGCCTGAGGTCAGGGGGGCCAGCGTCTGGGGAACCAGATCGCCTTGTCCCAAGCGCAGTTGGGCGGCGGCCAGCGTGCGCCGGGCCAGGCCATTGCTGGGAAATTGAGCAAGATAGCGGCTCAGGTCCTTGGCGGCCTGCTCGTTGTTGCCCAAGGCACTGGCAGTCAGGCCGTTGAGCAGGATGGCGGGCATGAAATCCGGATAGTCTTTCAGGAGCTTGACCAAGCCATCCCGCGCCTGGGTGAATTTGCCCTGCCGGAAATCGATCTGCGCCAAGAGTTCGCTGAACATGGGGTTGGGCCCCACCTTGTTGCCCTGCTGAAGCACGGTGCGGGCCTCATCCAGCTTCTTGTCGTCCAGCAGCAGGTTGGCCAGCTGGATGCGCACCGAGCCCAGCAGGGGATCCAGCGTCAAGGCCTGCCGATAGGCTTCCTCCGCCTCCTTGTCCTTGCCCTGGGCGTGGGCCAGGCCCCCCAGTTGTCCCCAGGTGGAAGGATCATTCTTGTCCTTTTCCAGGGCGCCGCGCAGGTAGTTCTCCGCGGCGCTCAGCTTCTTGTCCCCCAGGGCGCAACGGGCCATGCCCTGGAGCGCCAGAGTCGACTCGGGCATGAGTTTGTAGGCTTCATTGGCCTTGCCGCAGGATTCGTCGCCCTTGCCCAGGGCCAACAGGATGCGGGACTGCATGTCCAGGACGCGGATCTGGTTCTGCTTGGAATCGCCCGGGCTGCCCTGAACCGCCTTCAACGCGTCGGCCGGCTTGCCTTGCATGAGCAGGGCCCTGCCCAGGTCCACCTTCACCGCCTCCGCGGGCACACCGGCCGCCAAGGCCTTCTTCAGGACGGTTTCCGCGATGTAGGGATTGCCCACTTTCATGTACATCTCGGCCTGGAGAAGATGCGCCTGGCTGTTGCCGGGCTCCTTTTGCAGCGCGTTGCGCAGTTCGATCTGGGATTCCATGGACTTGCCCTGGGCCGCGAACTCCCTGGCACGCTGAATGTGCTGGTCGGCGGTCTGGTTGTCCTTGGAACACGCGGCCAGGCTCAAGGCCACCGCCAGGGCGAGGACAGAAAGCCTGGCCGGGGAAGGCTGGCGATTAAGAAGGGTCATGTTCGCTCCGGATCAATGCAGTCTGTCCAACAGTTTTCTGGCCTCGTCTTCCTGGGGAAAGGCAAGGCCCGTGGAAAATAGGCGATCCAACTCCCGTTTCGCGCCGGTCTTGTCTCCCGCCGCCGCCAGGCCGGCCGCGTAATGCCAACGGATCTCGGGCATGTTCGGCGCCTTGCCCAGGGCCTGCTCGAGCAGTTCCAGGCCACGCCGGGATTGTCCCGCGTTTACCATGATCCAGCCAAGCGTATCCAGAGTCGCCGGATTGTCCGGCGCCAACCGATAGGCCTGCTCCGCCGTAGCCAGGGCGGCGGGGCGTTTAAGTTCGCCTTGCAGCCAAGCCAGGTTGTTGAGGGCGGCCACGTTGCCCGGGTTCCGCCGGGCCAGGTCGGCCAGCAAGGACTCGGCTTCGGCGCCGCGGCCGTCTTCCTTGAGGTCGTGGGCCAATTGCTGGGTCGCCGGCATGTTCCCGGGGTGGCCGCGCAACCAATCCCGCAAGAGCGCTTCGCTCTCCTGGTGCTTGCCGGCCTCGCGCAGCACTTGCGACGCCCGGATCAGCCATTCTCCCCGGCCCGACAACCGGGCGGCCTTTTCATAGAGCCGCCCCGCTTCCGGTCTGCGCCCCTGGGAGAACAGAATATCCGCCTCCGTGGCATACGCCGCCGCCATGGCGGGCTGACGGGCCTGGAGGTCACGGGCCTGCCGCAAGGCTTCCTCGGTCCGGCCGGACTGCGCCAGCACGACGGCCCGCAGGAGCTGGCCTTCTGGCAAACCGGGCTTCCTGGCCAGGAGCTTATCCAAGGTGGCCAGGGCCGATGCGGCATCCCTCGCCGCCATCTGCGCCTGGGCCAGACCCATATAGGACCTGGGTTCGTCGGGCGATGTTTTCAACCATTGGGCGAAGCTCATCAGGGCACCGGCGTTGTCGTGCCGAGCCAACTGGGCCTGGCCTACCGCCTCCAGGAAGGCGTCGCCCGCGCCCGCATCCACCGCCTCTCGCGCTTCCGCCTGGGCCTGGGTGTAATCCTTGCGCACCATCCAAAATTGGATGAGCAGGCGTCGGGGGAGAGGATCCTTGGGATCGGCGGCCTTGGCCTGGCGCAGCTGCTTCAGATTCTCCGCCTGATCGCCCGATTGCTCCGCGACATGGGCCAGGCCGATCCAGGCCCGGGTTTCCTTGGGGTGATGCTTGAGAATCGTCTGGTAGCGATCCCGGGCGCCCGTCAGGTTGCGTTCCAGGAGATCCAGACGCGCCAGGTTATAGCCCGCCGGCGGATAGCCGGGCTCCAGTCCAAATGCCGCCTCGAAGGCCGCCCGGGCTCCGGCCCGGTCATCCCTGGCCGCCAGGATTGAACCCCGCAGATTGGGTACCAGAGGGTCCCGGGGGCGCTCCCGGGCAAGCCCATCGACCACCGCCATGGCTTGGTCGTATTGCTTGGCGCGGATCAGGGAGAGAACCAGCAGGGTGTCCGGCCGGGCCGTCCGGGTATCCAGCTCGGCGGCCTTGCGCAAAGCCTCCTGGGCGCCCCGCGCATCGCCCGCCCCCATCCGGCTGGCTGCCAGCTCCAGGAAGATCGCCGGTTCGCCGGCAGCCAGACTGGCGGCTTTTTCCAGACGCTTGCCGGCTTCGGCGAATTC
>DAOQNK010000044.1:0-17487 GCA_035332045.1 Thiobacillaceae bacterium
GCGGCTTGCGCGCCTTCGACGGCGACCTGGACGACTACCGGGACTGGCTGTTCAAAACCAAGCTGGCCAAGGCCGCGAACGCGGCCGTCCCGCCCACCGTCGCCGCGGAGGTGGACAAGGAGGACCGCCGGGAAAGAAAACGCCAGGAAGCCGAAGCCCGGCAGCGGCTTTCCGCCCAGCGCAAGCCCGTCGAAGCCCGCATCCGGCGTCTGGAGGAACTCATGGACCGGACCCACGCCCGCCGGGCCGAACTGGAAACCTATCTCTCCGGCCCGGAAGCCTATGCCGGCACCGCCAAGGACGCCCTGAAACAGGCCCTCCTCGAACAGGCGGGTCTGGCCCGGGAACTGGAGCAACTCGAAGCGGAATGGCTGGAATCCCAGGCCATGCTGGAAGCCATGGGCCAATGAGGACCGGGCCGGACGTCCGGTATTCCCCAATTTCTTCAAGTTGTGTGGCCTAGAATCCGATATAACTAAAGTAATAAACCACGGATTCCAACCATGGACCTCGGTTCCACCGATACGGGTGGTATGTCGACGTATGAGCCCGGGAATGCCGCCCAAGACGAGGGGGCGAGTGAGGTTGCGCGTCCGGTGAAGGCCCGGAACCGGAAGGGGGGAAAAGCCCCGGCGAGCGACCCGCCATCCGGACGAGATTCCCAGCCACTCCACCCGCGGCATGACATGTATCGGGCCGCCATAGAAACCTCCCTGGACGGCTTTTTCGTTCTGGATACCCAGGGCCGCCTCCTGGAAGCCAACGATGCCTACGTGCGCATGTCCGGCTATGGACGGGACGAACTGCTCACCATGAACATCGCCGAGCTGGACTCGGCCATGACCCCCGACCAGATTGCGGAGGTCATCACCCGCATTTCCCGGGAGGGAGGCGGCCTCTTCCATACGCTGCACCGCGCCCGGAATGGCCGCATCCGACAGGTCGAAATCAATGCCTCCTATTGGCCCATCGAATCCGGCCGGCTGTTCGTGTTCGCCCGGGACATCCACACGCGGCAACGTTCCGAGGCCCTGCTCAAAGCCCGCCTGCGCCTCTCGGAAATCGCTGCTCGGGAGGGACTGGAACCTCTCCTCAGGACATCCCTCGATATCGCCGAACAATTTACCGGCAGCAGGATCGGCTTCTTCCATTTCGTCGAACCGGACCAGGAAACCATCGTCCTGAAGGCCTGGTCCACCCGTACCCTGGACGTCATGTGCGCCGACGGCATGGGGGACCGGCGTTGC
Source organism: Thiobacillaceae bacterium (assembly GCA_035332045.1). GTDB lineage: Bacteria > Pseudomonadota > Gammaproteobacteria > Burkholderiales > Thiobacillaceae > PFJX01. The sequence goes on from DAOQNK010000044.1 coordinate 1,248, forward strand.
ACGGTCCATGAGGCGGGTGTCTGGGCCGACTGCGTCCGGCAACGACATGCCGTGGTCCACAACGACTACCCCGCCCTGCCCAACCGGCACAGGATGCCGGACGGCCATGTCGCCATCCTGCGGGAGTTGACCGTGCCCATCATGCGGGATCACAAGGTGGTGGCCCTCATCGGGGTAGGCAACAAACCGAAAGATTACGGCGATGACGACCTGGAAGCGGTGGGCGAACTGGCTTCCATGGTCATGGACATGGTGGAGCGCAAGCGGGCCGAGGAACGGATTGAACACCTGGCCTACCATGACCCGCTCACCCAGTTGCCGAACCGGGCCCTGCTCACGGATCGCCTGCGCCAGGTCATGTCGGAAGCCAAGCGGAGCCGGCGCATGCTGGCGGTGTGCTACCTGGATCTGGACGGTTTCAAGCCCATCAATGACCACTGGGGCCACGACCATGGCGACCGGGTGCTGATCGAGGTGGCCCAGCGTCTGACCGGTTGTGTCCGGGCGGGCGACACCGTGTCCCGGCTGGGCGGCGACGAGTTCGTCATCCTCCTGGGCGATCTGAATGACGTGGACGAATGCGAGCACGCCCTGGAGCGGATCATGGACGCCCTGCGGGTGACCTTCATGGTGGCCGGGCACCCCGCCCACCTGTCCGCCAGTGTAGGGGTCACCCTGTATCCGGACGACCTGTCCGATCCGGACACCCTGCTGCGCCACGCCGACCAGGCCATGTATGCCGCGAAACAGGGCGGCCGCAACCGCTATCATCTGTTCGACCCGGAACATGACAGGCGGGCCCGGGCTCGCCGGGAAACCCTGAGGCGGGTCAAGGAAGGCCTCGCCGCCGGCGAATTCGAGTTGTATTACCAGCCCCGCGTCAACATGCGGACGGGCAGCGTGGAAGGCGCGGAAGCGCTGCTGCGCTGGCATCACCCCCAGGAAGGGCTGCTGCTGCCGGGACGTTATATGCCCCTGGTGGAAAACAATGACCTCTCCCTGGAAGTGGGCCGCTGGGTCCTGCGCCAGGCCTTGGTCAGGATGGCGGACTGGGCGGCCTCGGGCCGGATCATCCCGGTCAGCGTGAACATTTCCGGCCGCCACCTCCTGCGCGCGGATTTCGTGGACGATCTGGCCGCCCTGCTGGCAGAGTTTCCGGGCGTGAATCCCGGCTGGCTGGAGCTGGAAATCCTGGAAACCGCCGCCTTGGAGGACATGGCCACGGTATCCGGGCTGGTGGAGGGCTGCCGCAAGCTGGGGGTGCGCTTCGCCCTGGACGACTTCGGCACCGGCTACTCCTCCCTCACCTACCTCCGCCACTTGCCTGTCACCGTGCTCAAGATCGACCGGTCCTTCGTGCGCGACATGCTGACCGACGCCGAGGATCTGGCCATCGTCGAGGGCGTCATTGGCCTGGCCACCGCCTTCCGCCGGGAAGTGATCGCCGAAGGTGTGGAAACCGTCGAACACGGCACCCTGCTGATGCGCCTGGGCTGCGACCAGGCCCAGGGGTTCGGCATTGCCCATCCCATGCCCGCCGGGGAGCTGACAGCCTGGCTGGAAACCTGGCGGCCACCCCTGGAATGGTCGAGCCTGGCGGACTATTCCTGGTCCCGGGACGACGTGCCGCTGCTGACGGTGGAAACCGATCATCGTCGCTGGATAGAACAGGTCCGGGCCCACCTCGAACAAGACCGGGAAGAGATCGGCGCCCCACCCTGGGCCCGGGATGCCTGCCGCTTCGGACAATGGCTGGAGGGGCCGGGCCGGCACCGCTACGGCCAGCGGAAGAGCTTCAAGCAGTTGGCGGAAATGCACCGGCAGGTCCACACCCTGGCCGATGCGCTGCTCGATCTGCATGCCAAGGGCGCGGGCCAGGAAGCCCGGACGGGATTGCCCCGCCTGTTCGAGGCCCGGGACCAGCTCGTCGCCACCTTGCATCACCTGCAGAATCAAGTGGCCCGCAAACGTGCGGATCCCGCCGACTGAGGACGGCTAGCGTTCCCGGAGGTCTCGCAACACCACGCGGACGCCCGTCACGCGGCCGTCCCGGAATTCCGGCACCCCGCTGACCTCCACGGGAATGCGCTCGCCGGATTTGCCGGCCAGGCCGCAAGGCTCGCCCTTCAGCGACTCGCCTCCCAGCAGCTTGTCCAGATTGCGGTGCCCGGCTTCCCGGTCGTCGCCGTGGATCAGATCCATCACATGCATGCCCGACAGCTCTTCCAGGGAGTAACCCAGCACCTCGGAGGAATTGGCATTGGTCTCCCGTAGGTTTCCCTTCTCGTCCAGCAGGCAGATGATGTGGGGGGCCTCGTCGAAGAGTCGACGATAGTGGATCTGGCTTTGCTCCAGCTCCGACTGGGCCCGTTTCAGGGAGGTGATGGCCATCAGGTTCATCACCACGGCACCGGTGGACTCGATGCCGATGCGGTAGGGATGGGCCTCCAGGACATACCAGCGGTTGTCCCGGGTGCGGACTTCCCGCTCCAGGTGGCTCCGCTCGATCTGGACCTGACGGGCCAGCCTGGGCAGGTCCAGATCCAGCAGCTGGTGGCTGATTTCGGCCAGGGGCCGGCCAACGTCGCCGTCGATGATCTTGAACAAGGCCGTGAGGGCGGGCGTATAGCGGCGTACCCGCAGTTCTTCGTCGAGGAACAGGGAGGCGATGCCCGACCCGGCGATGAGATTGTCCAGGTCGTTGTTGAGCTGGGAGAGCTCGGCGATCTTGGTCTGGAACTCGGCGTTCACCGTGTACAGTTCCTCGTTCACCGATTGCAGCTCCTCGTTGGTGCTCTGCAATTCCTCGTTGCTGGCCAGCAGTTCCTCGTTGGTGGCCTGGAGTTCCTCGTTGGAGGTTTCCAGTTCCTCCACCGTGGCCTGGAGGTTCTCCCGGGTGAATTGCAATTCCGCCTCCAGGTCCCGAATGCGCTGCTCGGCTTCCCGATCCAGGTCGTAGACCACGCCGGCGCCGGCGCTGGCGGGCTTCACCTCCACCGGTTCGATGAGGACCGCCACCAGGGGCTGCTGGCCCTTCTTATCCGGCAGCATGCGGAGGCGCATGCGCACCACCCGGGTTTCCTCCCGGACCTTCACGTGAACATTGGTGTAGGCCATCTCCTCGCCGGTCTTGAAGACCTTCTGCAGGCCGGTGGCGAGCGGAATAGCCAGATCCTTCGCCGCCAGGCGGGTGATGTCGTTGAGCATTTTTCCGGCGGGCATGTGCAGATAGCCTTCCGCGTCGCCCACCACGTGGAGCAATTCCATGGTCTCGCTCACCACCAGGGTCAGGGGCAGGTAGTCCGCGGTAAGGCCATCCACCAGGCGCGCCAGGAGCCTGTCCTCGTCGCTGGCGCGCAGTCCGCCCCGACCGCCCAGGCGCGGCACGCGGGGCGGCCGGCTGCCGCCCCCATAGGCGTTCACCTCCTGGACCTCCGAGAGCCGGCGCTTGCCCCGGCTGCGGAACAAGCGCAGCTTCAAGTGCACCGGGTCGTACAGGTCGGCGGCGTCGCCCACGGTCTCGCTGCTGCCCAGGAACAGCACGCCGTCCGGATTGAGGGAGAAGCCGAACAGGTCCAGGGCCTTCTTCTGCAACACCGGTTGCAGATAGATCAGCAGGTTGCGACAGGAGACGAGGTCGATATTGGTGAAGGGCGGGTCCTTCAACAGGTTGTGGGGGGCGAACACGACCATCTCCCGGATGTGGCGGGCTATGTGGAAGTTGTCGTCCTTGCGCTGGAAGTACTTGGCGAGCAACTGGGGCGACAGGTCGGCGACGATGCTTTCCGGATAGACGCCGTTGCCGGCCCGCTGCACCGCGTCCCGGTCCACGTCGGTGGCGAATATCTTGATGTCCGCCAGGCGGCCCGAACGCTCCATGGCCTCCCGGCAGACCATGGCCAGGGTGTAGGCCTCCTCGCCCGTGGAACACCCCGCCACCCAGAAGCGTATTTCCTTGCCGGCGTTGCGCTCGATCAGTTCGGGCAGCACCTGGTCGCCCAGGTGCTCCCAGGCCTCCCGGTCCCGGTAAAAGCTGGTGACGCCGATGAGCAGTTCCCGGTAAAGGGTGTTCACCTCCGTGGGATAACGCTCCAGGAAGCGGGCGTAGTCCCGCAGCTCCCGGATCTGGTTCACGGTCATGCGCCGTTCGATGCGGCGGATCACCGTGCTGGGCTTGTAGAAGGTGAAGTCCAGCTTGGCGCTCTCCCGCAGCAGGGCGAAGATGCGGGTGAGGGCATCCTCGTCGGTGACCAGCACCGGCGTGCCTTCCACCTTGGCGGCATAGGGATGCTTGACGAAGGACATCAGCAGCCGGGGCATCTCCTCGGGGGGAAGGATGAAATCCGGCAGGCCGGTGTTGATGGCGCTCTTGGGCATGCCGTCGAACTTGGCCGACTCCTCCGACTGCACCATGATCATGCCGCCCTGCTCCTTGATGGCGCGGATGCCCCGGGTGCCGTCGGAACCCGTACCCGAAAGGATGATGGCGATGGCCTTCTCCCCCTGGTCCTCGGCCAGGGAACGCAGAAAGATGTCGATGGGCAGGTTCACGCCCCGGCTGGCATCCTGGTCGGTCAACAGCAGCTTGCCATGGAAGATGGTCAGGTTCTTCTTGGGCGGGATCAGATAGACATGGTCGGCCTCGATGGCCATGCCGTCCTCGGAGCGCATCACCGGCATGTGGGTATGCTTGGACAACAGCTCGGCCATGAGGCTCTTGTAGTCCGGCGACAGATGCTGCACCACCACGAAGGCCAGGCCGCTGTCGGAGGGCATGTGTTTGAAGAAGGCCTCGATGGCCTCCAGGCCGCCGGCGGAGGCGCCGATGCAGACGTAGTAGCTGGGGGTGTTCATGGAGCGCTCCAGAAGAATCGGGGTGCCTAGCCGGGGAAACCCGCGCACCAGCGGGCACATTCCGGGCCGGCCATGGGCTTGGCGAACAGATAGCCCTGGATCAGGTTGCAGCCTTGTGCCTCCAGGGATTCCAGCTGGCCTTCGTTTTCCACCCCCTCGGCCAGGAATTCCATGCCCAGCTGGCGGGCCATGGTGATGATGGTGTTGACGATGGCCAGGTCCCGGGGATCGTGGGGCAGGCCATGGACGAAACCCCGGTCGATCTTGACGATGTCGATGGGAAAGTCCCGCAACCTGCTCAGGGAGGAATGGCCGGCCCCGAAGTCGTCCAGGGCCACGTGGGCGCCCAGTTGCCGGATGTGTTCCAGGCTCTCGACGATAGCGTCCGGATGGTGGCGGAAATGCTCCTCGGTCACCTCCACCACCAGCCGGTCGGCCGCCATGCCTGCATCGTCCAGGGCTTCCCGCAGCCAGGCTGGGCGCAGCCGGTGCAATTGCTGGGGCGACAGGTTGATGGACAGCCACAGGGCATCGGCGCCCGGAAAAGACCATTCGCGCACTTCCCGGCAGGCATGGGCGAAAACCCAGCGCGCCACGTCGTGGCCCAGGCCCAGGTCCTCCAGGATGGGAATGAACTCCAGGGGCGAGACCTCGCCCTCGGGTCCCCGCCAGCGCAACAGGGCCTCCACTCCCACCACCCGTCGATGGGCGGCATCCACCACGGGCTGGTAGGCCAGCTTCAATTCCTCCCTGCGCAAGGCGTTGCGCAGCGCGGTCTCCAGGGTCACCCGGCGCACCACCCGGGCATTCATCTCCGCCGAGAAGAAGGCGTGGCCGTTCCCGCCATGATGCTTGGCGTGGTACATGGCGATGTCGGCGTGCTTCACCAGGTCGCTGTAAGTATCGCCGTCCTGGGGATGGATGGCGATGCCGATGCTGGAGCCGGTGGCCACCTCCCGCCCGGCCAGGAAAAAGGGTCGGGAAAGCTGCTCCCGGATGCTTTCGGCCACCCGTCTGGCGGTATCCAGGGCCGTGGCGTGGTCCTCCATGTCGGCCAGCACCACGGTGAACTCATCCCCGCCCAGCCGGGCCACGGTGTCATGGGCGCGCACCACGTGGCGCAAGCGGGTGGCCACCTGTTGCAGAAGGAGGTCGCCCGTCTGGTGGCCCAGGGTGTCGTTGATGGACTTGAAGCGGTCCAGGTCCAGGTAGAGCAGCACCACCGGCCGGCCATCCCGGTGGGAACGGATCAGGGCATGTTTGAGCCGCTCCACGAACAGGGTGCGGTTGGGCAGGTCGGTGAGGTTGTCGTAGAAGGCGAAGCGTTCCACGTCCTGGCCGGTGCGCTTGTGGTCGCCGATGTCGCTGAAGATGCCGACGTAATGGCGGGTTTCGCCATCGGCCCCGCGCACGGTGCTGATCTTCAGCCATTCCGGATAGACCTCGCCATTCTTGCGCCGATTCCAGATCTCCCCCATCCAGTCGCCGGCGTGGCGCAGCCGGTCCCACATCTCCTGGTAGAACTCGGCGTCGTGGCGGCCGGAAGCCAGGAGGGACGGCGTCTTGCCCAGGGCCTCATTCTCCGAGTAGCCGGTCACCACGGTGAAGGCCCGGTTCACCCGCTGGATGCGCCCTTCCGGGTCGGTGATGACCACGCCCTCGTTGCTTTCCTCGAACATGGTGGCGGCCAGGCGCCGCTGTTCTTCGGCCAGGTGGCGTTCACGGATATCCTGGACGCCCAGCCGGTAATGGGCGCGGCCGTTGACCCGATCCACGGCCAGGGTGAAGAGCACGGGGATGGCCTCCTCGCCCCGCCTGCCCAGGGAGGATTCCAGGGTGTAGGTCTGCTTGCCCGTGGCCGCCTCCACCAGGAAGAGGTCGAAGCCGTCCCGGGCCTGGGTCGGCACGTACAGACGCATGGGCCGGCTCAGCAGGGTGGCCCGGTCCTCCCCCAGAAAACGGCAAGCAGTGAAGTTGGCCTCCTCGATGGCGCCGTTGTGGTCCAGCAGGAAATAGCCCACCGGCGCGAAATCGAACAAGTCCTGGTAGCGGCGGCCGGCCTCCTCCAGGGCCTGCTGGGCCTGGCGAAGTTCCTCGTTCTGGGCGCGGAGCTCCTCCTGGTGCAGATGCAGGTTCTCGACGACGCGAACGTGCTCGCTTTCAAGCCCGACCAGTTCCGCGAGGCGGTCCCTGGCGGTTCTCAACTCATCCGGCAAGTCGCAGCGCCTGCACTCCTCCGGGTCACAAGCCTCGGCTCCGTCCTCTTCAATTGCCACGGTTCTTCTCCTTCTTGTTGGCCGGCGCGGTGTACACGCCGCGTGAGCGGCAATACGGCTGGGTGGTGGATTCTAAGGATGGGAAAAAGCCGGTGACAATCACCGGCATGGAGAAGATGGCATGCCTAGGCGGCTGAAATACTAGGAAAAACCCTGATTCTCCCCCTCCTGACATCCCGCCCGCGCCGGTATCATTCGAGGTTTATCCAATCCGCGTCGACCCATCATGGCCCAGTACGTCATGTCCATGCTCCGCGTGAGCAAGATCGTTCCCCCCAAGCGCCAGATCATCAAGGACATCTCCCTGTCCTTCTTCCCCGGCGCCAAGATCGGCCTGTTGGGCCTCAATGGCGCCGGCAAGTCCACCGTGCTCAAGATCATGGCCGGCGTGGACAAGGACTACGACGGCGAGGTCCAGCATCTGGCCGGCATCACCCGGGGCTATCTGGCCCAGGAACCCCAACTGGACCCGGACAAGACCGTGCGCGACGAGGTGGAAGCCGGCCTGGGCGAGGTCATGCAGGCCAAGCAGAAGCTGGAGGAGATCTACGCCGCCTACGCCGAGCCGGACGCCGACTTCGACAAACTGGCCGAGGAGCAGGCCCGGCTGGAGGCCATCATCGCCGCCTCGGGCAGCGACGCCGAGCACCAGATGGAGATCGCCGCCGACGCCCTGCGCCTGCCGGCCTGGGAGGCGCGCATCAAGAACCTGTCCGGCGGCGAGAAGCGCCGGGTCGCCCTGTGCAAGCTGCTGCTCTCCAAGCCCGACATGCTGCTGCTGGACGAGCCCACCAACCACCTGGACGCGGAATCCGTGGAATGGCTGGAGCAGTTCCTGGTGCGCTTCCCGGGCACCGTCATCGCCGTCACCCACGACCGCTACTTCCTGGACAACGCCGCCGAATGGATCCTGGAGCTGGACCGGGGCCACGGCATTCCCTGGAAAGGCAACTACTCCTCCTGGCTGGAACAGAAAGAGGCCCGCCTGGAGACCGAGCAGAAGCAGATGGACGCCCACATGAAGGCCATGAAGCAGGAGCTGGAATGGGTGCGCCAGAACCCCAAGGCCCGCCAGGCCAAGTCCAAGGCGCGTCTCGCCCGCTTCGAGGAGATGAACACCTTCGAATACCAGAAGCGCAACGAGACCCAGGAAATCTTCATCCCGCCGGGCGAGCGCCTGGGGGACAAGGTCATCGAGTTCAACGGCGTCACCAAGTCCTTCGGCGACCGGCTGCTCATCGACAACCTCGCCTTCACCATTCCCCCCGGCGCCATCGTCGGCATCATCGGCCCCAACGGCGCCGGCAAGTCCACCCTGTTCCGCATGATCCAGGGCAAGGAAGCCCCGGATTCCGGCGCCATCGACATCGGCCCCACGGTGAAGATTTCCTCCGTGGACCAGTCTCGCGAGGGCCTGGAGAACGACAAGACCGTGTTCGACGCCGTGGCCCAGGGCGCCGACATTCTCACCGTGGGCAAGTTCGAGATGCCCAGCCGGGCCTATCTGGGCCGCTTCAACTTCAAGGGCGCCGACCAGGGCAAGCTCGTCGGCAACCTGTCCGGCGGCGAGCGGGGCCGGCTGCACCTGGCCAAGACCCTGATCCAGGGCGGCAACGTGCTGCTGCTGGATGAACCCTCCAACGACCTGGACGTGGAAACCCTGCGCGCCCTGGAGGATGCGCTCCTGGAATTCGCCGGCTGCGTCCTGGTCATCAGCCACGACCGCTGGTTCCTGGACCGCATCGCCACCCACATCCTGGCCTGCGAAGGCGACTCCCACTGGGAATTCTTCGCCGGCAACTACCAGGAATACGAGGCGGACAAGAAGCGGCGCCTGGGCGAGGAAGGGGCCAAGCCGAAGCGGATTCGCTACAAGCCCATCAGCCGCTAGCGGGGAATCCATACGGGACCCGCCCTCGGACCGCCATGCAGGCCTTCAACCTCCCAGCCATCCTGATCCGCCACCCGCGCCTGACGAGCGTGCTGGTGGGCCTGCTCACCCTGCTCATGATGGAATCCTTCGTCCAGGTGGACCGGGCCCGCCGCCTGCAAATCGAGCGCAACTCGATCCAGACGCAGGCCTCCACGGCCAGGGCGCGTCTGGAGTCGGAATTGAACGCCTCCCTCTCCCTGAGCCTGGGCTTGTCCACCTTCGTGCTCAGCAACCCGCGCTATACGCCCGAGGAATTCGCCCGCGTGGCCGCCGCCCTGGTGCGCATCCAGCCCGCCATTCGCAGCGTGGCCATGGCCCCCGACAACGTCATCCGTCAGATCTACCCCCTCCAGGGCAACGAGAAAGCCCTGGGACTGCGCTACCTGGACACGCCCGCCCAGCGGGATGCCGTGCTGCGCCTGATGCGCGATCAGCAGCCGGTGGTCGCCGGCCCGGTGAACCTGGTGCAGGGCGGCACGGGCCTCATCAACCGGATTCCGATCCTGTTGCCCGACAAGGGTGGCCAAACCCGCTACTGGGGGCTGGCCTCCATCGCCGTGGACCCCTACCCCATCTTCTGGAAGACGGGGATTCTTTCCACGACCGGAAACACCTTGGAGTATGCATTGCGAGGCCGGGACGGCCTGGGTAGCCAGGGCGAGGTCTTCCTCGGCAAGGCCAGCCTGTTCCAGGATCCGAAGGCCATCCTCATGGAAGTCGTCATTCCTGGAGGATCCTGGCAGCTGGCGGCGCGTGGCAATCATCCGGATGATGCCCAGACCGTGTCTCCCAACGGGCTGCTCCTGCAGCTCGTGGCCCTGACCCTGGCCATTCTGGCCGGCGGCCTGGCCTTCACCACCCTCTCCGCCCACCGGCGCATGCAGACCATGGCTTTGCAGGACAGTCTCACAGGCCTGGCCAACCGCCACCAGTTCAACCTGCGCGGCGAGAACCTGTTCTCCCTGGCCAAACGCAGCGGCCGTCACCTGACCCTGCTCAACATGGATCTCAACGATTTCAAGCTGGTGAACGATACCCTGGGGCACAGCACCGGCGACCGTCTCCTGGTCCACGTGGCCAGCCAGTTGCGCCAATGCTTCCGGGGCTCCGACCTGGTGGCCCGGGTCGGCGGCGACGAGTTTCTCGCCCTGCTGCCGGACACCCAGATGGGCCCCACCCTGGAAACCTTGTTACGGCGCATTCGTGAAGCGGTGGCCGAACCCCTGGAACAGACCGACCCGCCCCTGCGCGCGGAAATCTGCATCGGCGCCGCCACCTGCAACGCGAACACGGCCACCCTGGACGAACTCATGCGCCAGGCCGACGAAGCCATGTACCGGGCCAAGGTCCAGGAAAAATACCACCTCAATACCGAATGAACACCGGAAGACCGGCCGGCATGTTCTCCAGCCCGGGCCTGGAAGTGGACACCCTTTTCACGCCGATGTGCACAACGCCTGCACACGCGTGGCGTGTCGGCTTACCCCAAGCCCCCACCATCCGGTCCCCGACTGATGCGTGGAAAGGAGCCCAGTGATCCCCCGCCTCGACCTCGGTCTGCAGAGCCTCAAACGGGCCCTGCCCGCCGTGGCCTTCTTCGGCGGCTTTCTGTGGGACGCCCTGACCCTGGGCCGTTCCGTCGGCCCCCTGGATCTGTGGATCCTGGCGGGCTACCTGGCCGGGGCCGGGGGGTTGCTGTGGTTCCTGGGCAAGCGGCAACTCGTCCTGGCCACCGCACCCGCCGCACCCACCGAGCCAGGCGCGGAAGCGCCCTGGTGGCGGGAATCCGGCCCCTACTTCCTGCTCCAGTTCCTGTTCGGCGGTCTGTTCTCCGCCCTGTTCATTTTCTACTTCAAGAGCTCCAGCCACTTCCTGGCCTTCCTCTGGGCGCTGGGCCTGGGGGGGCTGCTGGTGGCCAACGAGTTCCTGGAGGACCGCTACCGCCGCTTCACCCTCACCTGGGCCCTCTTCGGCCTGTGCGCCATGCTGCTGCTGAACTTCGTGGTGCCCCACCTGGTGGGCGGCATTTCCGGGTTCTGGTTCATCCTCAGTACCCTGGCCGGCGCCGGCCTGGCCCACGGGCTGCACCTCAAGACGCCCGGCCAGCCCGGGCGCATCCGGCCGGTGTGGGGCATCGCCGCCGGACTGCTGCTGGCCTATTTTCTCGACATCATCCCCCCCGTGCCCCTGGTGCCGAAGGACATGGCCGTGGGCCACGCCCTGGCCAAGACCGACGGGGACTATGTGCTCCGGCAGGAAAAGACGCCCTGGTGGGTGTTCTGGCGGCAAGTTTCCAAGGAAGTACGCGTCAAGCCGGGAGAGCGCATCTACTGCGTCTCCGCCGTGTTCGCCCCCGCCGGCCTGGACACCCGCCTCTACCATCGCTGGTCCCGATACGACGACCACCAGGGCTGGGTGGATGCGCCCCGCATCGGCTTCGGCCTGGCCGGCGGCCGGGAAGGCGGCTACCGGGGCTTCACCTGGAAGCAGAACCTGGCCCCGGGCGAGTGGAAGGTGGCGGTGGAAACCGAGAACGGCCGCACCGTGGCCGTGCATCGCTTCGACGTGGCGGAGGAAGCCTTGCCGGACGACGCGGCCCTGGTGGACAAGCGTTTCTGAGCCTCGCCATGGCTGCCCCCGCCTTCACCACCTACCAGTTGCGCATCCGCGTCGATCAAGCCCTGCGCTTAGCCATCGGCCGCCTGGGCGAGTTCGATTTCCCCGCCGGGAACTACGTCTACACCGGCTCGGCCCGGCGCCACTTCGAGGCCCGCATCGCCCGGCATCTGCGCGCGGAAAAAACCTTGCGCTGGCACATCGACTACCTGCTCGCCGCCGCTGGCGTGGCGGTCACGGAAGTGGTCCGTTCCCAGGCGGAGGAATGCCACCTGAACCAGGCCACGGCGGGCGCCATGCCGGTGCCCGGCTTCGGCGCCTCGGACTGCAAGCACGGCTGCGGCAGCCATCTCAAGTACCTGGGTTGGTGATGGGACCGGGGCGGCGGGAGGATAATCGGGGCCAGGAACACAGCCGCCCCGTGTCATGAACGCCGTCTTTGCCCGCCTGGAACCCCGCCCCGTCTGGGACCATTTCGCCAGCCTCTGCGCCATCCCCCGCCCCTCCAAGCACGAGGCCGCCCTGCGCGAGCACCTGCTGGCCTGGGCCCGGGCGCGGAACCTGGAAGCCCGGGTGGACGCGGCCGGCAACCTGATCCTGAAGAAGCCCGCCAGCCCGGGTAGCGAGTCCCAGCCTGGAGTCATCCTGCAGGGCCACCTGGACATGGTGTGCCAGAAGAACGCGGGCACCACCCACGATTTCCACCACGACCCCATCCGGCCCGAGTTGAAGGATGGCTGGCTGGTGGCGGAGGACACCACCCTGGGTGCCGACAACGGCATCGGCGTCGCCCTGGCCCTGGCGGCCCTGGAAGATCCCGACCTGGCCCACCCGCCCCTGGAGGTGCTGTTCACCATCGACGAGGAGGCCGGCATGGGGGGCGCCCGCGCCCTGGCGCCGGGCAGCCTGCTGGGCACCCGCCTCATCAACCTGGATACCGAGGAATGGGGCGAGTTCTACCTGGGCTGCGCCGGCGGCATGGACGTGGAGGTCACCCGGGCCTGCGCCTCGGAGCCGGTGCCGGCGGGCTGGCGCACCTGGCGGCTGAGCCTCACCGGCCTGCAAGGCGGCCATTCCGGCATCGACATCCATCGCGGCCGGGGCAATGCCCTCCGCCTGCTGGTGGAATGCCTGCACGGGCTGGCCCGGGAGGCGGAGGCCCGTCTCGTCGCCCTGGAAGGCGGCACCGCCCGCAACGCCATCCCCCGGGAAGCCTTCGCCGTGCTGGCCGTGCCCGAGCGCCTGGCCGGCCGGCTGGGTGACCGGGTGGCAGCCCTGGCGGAGGAATTGCGCCAGCATCTCGCCGGCCTGGACGATGGTGTCCGGCTCGCCCTCGCGCCCGAGCCCGACACCGACGGCCAGGTGCTCATGCCCTTCGACCAGGCCGCCCTGCTGGACTTCCTGGAAGCCGCCCCCAACGGGGTGATGCGGCAAAGCGCTGACTTCCCCGGCGTGGTGGAAACCTCCGACAACCTGGGGGTGGCGAGCCTGTGCCGCGACCACTTCCGCGCCGTGTTCATGGTCCGCTCCCTGAAGGACGCGGAGGCCCACGCCCTGGCCGACAAGCTCGTTCGCTACGCCGCCGCCTTCGGCTTCACGGCCGGCAAGGTGGGGCCCTATCCGGGCTGGACCCCCAACCCCGCCTCCCCCCTGCTGGCCCTGGGCCGACGGGTCTACCAAGACCGTTTCGGCGAGCCGGCCCGGCTCCAGGTCATCCACGCTGGCCTGGAATGCGGCCTGCTGGCCGCCAGCCACCCGGGGCTGGACATGCTGTCCTTCGGCCCCGACATCCGCGGCGCCCACGCCCCGGGGGAGCGGGTGGAGATCGAATCCGTGGGCCGTTGCTGGGGGTTGCTGAAAGCCCTGCTGGAAGCCCTCGCCCGGAACTGAACTTGGCCCAGGTCAATGCCACCGCCCCCCATTGCTGACATGCTTTTCCCATCCCGCTTACCTGATGAAAGGTTCGTCATGAGCATGCGTTTACTCCCCCTCGCCGCCGCCCTGCTGTTGCTGGGCGGATGCGCCACCCAGCAGGCCGCCGTGGAGCAGCCTGATGCCGCCGGCCAACGCCTGACCAACATCGAGGGCGTGGCCAGCCAGGCCTGGCACCAGGGCCAGGCCACCCAGAAGCAGATCGCCGACCTGGGCAAGCGCCTGGAGGCCATGTCCGCTGAAATGGCCCGTCTGCGCGAGTCCCAGGCCCGGGACCAGGAGAGCGTCGCCAGGCGCCTCAATGATCTGACCGCCCAGGCGGGCGACAATGCCGCCCGCGCCGGCGAACTCAAACATGCCCTGACCACCCTGAAGGATCGGGCCGAGGAAAGCGACCCGCCCCTGGCCGAGCGCATGGACCGGGCCGAGGAAACCCTGGCCGACCTGACCGCCCTGGCGGACGAGAACGCCGAGGTGAACGCGGATCTCCAGTCCGCCCTGGCCGGCAAGGCCGGCACCGACGTGACGGAGGCCTTGTCCGCGCGCCTGACAAAAGTGGAGAAACGCCTGGAAGAGGTGGCCGCCATGGCCCAGGATGCCCTGGACGCCATGGGCCTGGGCCAGCGCCGCATCCTGGGCAAGGTGGTGGACACCATCGTCCTCACCGACGACAAGACCCTGTTCCCCATCAACTCCCCGGAGCTGGGCAACGCCGACATGGCCAAGCTGGATGCCCTGGCCGCCAAGGTGAAGGCCCTGGGCACCCACTACCACCTGCAAATCCAGGGCCACACCGACGGCTTCGGCTCCGAGGACTACAACTACGACCTGGGCCGGGCCCGGGCGGAGGTGGTGAAGAACTACCTCAACGAGAAGGGCGGCATCCCCATCCTGCGCATGTCGGTGATCTCCTACGGCGCCAAGGAGGCGGCCAGCTACACCGGCAAGTCCAATCGCCGCATCGTGGTGAACGTGCTGCAGTAATCCGAATGACGCCCCGGGCTGGCGGCCGGGGGCGTCCAGGTCCGGATTCGGTCAAGTATTGCGCAGGCGGGTTCGGGGTCTTCCCACGCCACCGGACCCTCAATAGTGAGGTGGAATCTCCTCCCGCAAGTCGCGGGTCGACTCTTCGGGCCGCAAGGCCTGAATCTGGGCATGGAGCAGGCGAACCTGCCGCTCCAGCAGGTCGATCCGATCCTGCTGGCGAAAGACCGTCTGGTTCAAGGTCTCGAGCAGATCCTCGGCAAAGCTCAGCTTGGATTCAAGGTCGACGATTCGGGATTCCATGGAAGGCGCGGCGCGGAGATTGCCCGGGATTCTACCGCCCGCCGCGCCGGGAGGCTCGGAGAGCCTGGCGCCGCGGCCGCCGCCGGATAATCCCTTCGACAAGGGGGGAAATAACCGCCTATGATGCCCATAAGGCCCTTTTCCCTCTATTAGACGGAAGTTCCACTGTGCGTCCGCGCTCCCAGCCCTGGCGGAACCTGCTGTTCGCGAGCCTGATCCTGGCCGCCCTGGTGGCGGGCCTGGGACGCAGCCTGGGCGAAGCGGCGAAAGCGATCTCCTTCGTCTTCTCCGATCTGGACGGACGGACCGTCCGGCTCGCCGATTACAAGGGGAAGTGGGTCCTGGTCAGCTTCTGGGCGCCCTGGTGCCCCCTCTGCAAGATCCAGGTGCCCAGCCTCAACACCCTCAACCAGCGCGGCGATTTTCGGGTGGTCGGCGTCGCCCTGGACTACGGGGCCGACGAGGATGGCATCCGTCAGGCGGCGAATCTCGCCGGGATGCGCTTCGAAGCCCTGGTGGCGGGTGGCAGCCGCCGGGACCCGAGCGCCGTCATGCGCCAGGTGGGGCCGGTGGACTTTTTCCCCACCTCCTATCTCTACGATCCCACCGGCGAGATCGTCATGTTCATCCCGGGCCAGTTGCGGCTGAACCGCGTCCTGGCCTTCATGGAGAGTTGGCAATCGGAGCATGGCCCGGCCCGGGCGCCCACCCTGGCGGCCAAGGTGGACAAGTTGGCCGCGCAGCTGCGCCAGCGCTACGGCGAGCGGGGCGCCCAGGCCTTCTCGGACTGGAAACGCATGCTGGATGCCGCCCTGCCTCTGGCCGCCGGCCAGCGCCTCAGCCGGGTCAATGATTACTTCAATCGCCAGATCCAGGTGGGCGAGGACATGGCCATCTGGCGCCGCGCCGACTACTGGACCACGCCCGGGGAACTGCTGGCCGCGGGCCGGGGGGACAGCGAGGATTTCGCCATCGCCAAGTACTTCACGCTGCTGGCCCTCAACGTGGCCCCGGAGAAACTGCGTCTGGTCTACGTGCGCGTACGCGGCGACGCGGCCCGGATGGTCCTGGCCTACTACGACTCCCCCGGGGCCGAGCCCCTCATCCTGGACCACCGCAATCCCGAGATTCTGCCGGCCGGCAAGCGCCCCGACCTGCAACCGGTCTACAGCTTCAACAGCCTGGGCGTCTGGGAGGAAACGGCCAGTGCCGCCTCCGGCGGCGACCCCGGCCGCATGGCGGTCTGGGAGGACACCCTGCGCCGGGCCCGGGCGGAAGGATTTGAATAGGAGGCCATCATGTCCATCAAACGCCAACTGTGGCTCTCCATCCTGGCGAGCAT
>DAOQNK010000045.1:0-17447 GCA_035332045.1 Thiobacillaceae bacterium
TTGCGGGTGGTGGTGTTGTCCGCCTGTTCGAAGGCGCTGAACAAGCGCGGCAAGGCCTCCGGATCGATGCCTATGCCCGAGTCCGTCACCTCGAAGCGCAGCAGGGCGCTCTCCTCGTCCTCTTCCACCACGCTAGCCCGCAAGCTGACACCACCGTGCTCGGTGAACTTGACCGCGTTGGTGGCGTAGTTGAGCAGCGCCTGTTGCAGGCGGGTGGGGTCGCCCAGCAAGTGGGGGGGCAACACCCCCACTTCGGCGCTGAAGCGCAGATGTTTGGCCTGGGCGCGATCGTGCAGCATGGAAACCACATTGGCCAGGAGCGCATCGATCCGGACCCGGGTTTCCTCCAGTTCGAACTTGCCGGCCTCGATCTTGGACAACTCCAGGATGGCGTTGATGATGTTGAGCAGGTGGGTACTCGCGGTCTCCAGCTTGTTCAACTGGTCGAGCTGCCTGGGTTCCAGACCACCCCGCCTGATCAGGTGAGCCATGCCGCTGATGGCATTGAGGGGGGTGCGGATTTCGTGGCTCATGTTGGCGAGGAAGGCGCTCTTGGCCACGTTCGCGGACTCCGCGGCCTCCTTCGCCTTGGCGAGCTGGAGTTCGGCGCGGCGACGGGTGTAGATGCGCCAGAGGTCGTTGCCGATGAGTTGCAGCTCGCGCACGTCGGACTCGTCATAGTCCGTGGTCTTGTTCCCCACCCCCAGGAGCATGCGCACCTTGCCCTGCTCGATGACCGGCACCCCGATGTGGCGAACGAGGTGGGCGTGACCGTCCGGATAACCATGCCGATCGGGCAGCGACTGGTAATCGTTGTGGAGCACCGGCTTCAGAAAACGCACGGAATCGGCCCACACACCGGCCTGGCTGATGGGATAGTGGTCGTCATAGGCCACGTTGCAGTGCTTCATGGTGCCGGCGGACCAGGTCACCAGCCGGATGGTCTCCTGGTCCTCGTTGACGAAGTGCAGGTAACCGATCTGGCTATCGGTCAGCCGCACGGCCTCGTCGATGCCGAGCTGCAGCAATTCGCCCTCGTTGATGCTGATGGCCGCCTGGCTCATGGCGAACATGGCGTTGAGGCGGACATCGCTCATGGTGAGCTGGCGGTTGGCATCCTCCAGTTCAGCGGTGCGCGCCCGGACCAATTCCTCCAGGCTGGAGCGGTATTGCGCCAGCTCCGCTTCCGTGGACTTGCGCTCGGTGATGTTCTGGGCGACGCCGATGGCCCTGATGGGCTTGCCGTCTTGGTCGTAATAGACCGTCCCGCGGTCCTCGACCCATTTCATCTCGCCCGCCACGATGACCCGGAATTGCGCGAAGAATGGCAAGTGTGTGGAGAGGGCATGGGCCATCGCCGCGTCGGGTATGTCCCGATCCTCCTCATGGGTGATCGAGCGGACGAATGCCAGCGACGTCTCGCCTTGCGGCAAACCAAAGGCGGTGAACAGCTCCGGCGACCAGGTCAGCTTGTCCGTGCCGAAATCGTAGTCCCACACGCCCATGCGCGCCGCGCTGAGGGCCATGCGCAGCTTGCTCTCGCTCTCCATGATCGCCCGCTCGACCCGCTTGCGATCGGTGATGTCGCGATTGACTCCGCGCCGCCCCAGGTAGGTGCCATCGTGGGAGTAGGTCGCCTGGCATTGGTGCTCGATCCAGCGCTCCGAACCGTCGGCATGGACAATGCGCATTTCAATGCGGGTATGGGGCTCGGTGGAGGGATCGTGCCGGACCATGTGCCAATGCCCCACCCATTCGGCGCGATCGTCGGCATGCATGATCCGCTGCATGAGGCCCGGGTCGCTCAGGAACGCCTCCGGGTCATGGCCGCAAATCTGCTTGCAGCCCGGAGACACGTAGAGATATTCCCCGGCCGGATTGACCCAGTACTGCCAATCCGGGGAAAAGTCGGCCAGAACACGGTAGCGCTCCTCGCTCTCGGCGAGCCGGGCCAGAATCTGGCGGCGCTCGGTGATGTCCTGGAAGGTACCGGTCAGGTAGGTCCCCTCCTCCGGATCGTCCACCTTGCCGATGCAGCGCAACTCCGCCCAGAAGTCGCGGCCGGATCGGGGAATCATGTGGCATTCCAGGGTGAATGGCTCCCCGGTCTCCAGGGTATGCCCCAGGGCCGCGCGCACCGCCGGCAGGGAGTCAGGCGCGTAATAGCGCAGCCCCTCTTCCAGTCCTTGGGGGGGCTGATCCAGGGGATGCTCCACCAGCCGATAGACCTCTTCGGTCCAGAGCAGGCGGTCGGTAAACGGATTGGCCTTCCAGCCCCCCACCCTGGCGATGGCCTGGGATTCCCGCAGGAACATGGCGGCTTCGTTCAGGGCGTTCGCGGCGCGCTTCGCGTCGGTGATGTCCTTGTCCGTACCGCGGTATCCGAGCAGATCCCCGGATGCGGAAAGTATCGGAACACCACTGGTCAGCAGGATCCTGACCGACCCGTTCTTGTGCAGCACCTGATTTTCCAGGTCATGGAAGGCTTCCCTGCGCGCCACGATCCCCTGGAAGAATTCCGCCATCTTGGCGGCCTCGCCCGCCGGCATGAATTCGAAGGGCGTGCGCCCCAACAATTCGTCCGGCGTATAGCCCAGCAGGGCTTCGAGGTTATCGGCGGCGTAGGTGTAACGGCCCTGGACATCCACTTCCCAAATCCAGTCGGCGCCCGTCTGCGCGATGTCCCGGAAGCGCTTCTCGCTTTCCCGCAGGCGGGTTTCGCCCCGCCTCAAGCCGATGAAAAACCACCCCAGCAGCCCCAGAGCGGAGAGGGTAAGCGCCGTCGCCGCCAGGGCGGCGGCCCGCCAGTCCCGGAACTGCTCGTCGACGGCGCGCCCCACCAGCACGTAGAAGGGGAAGGGCGCCACCTCATGAAAGGCGAATATCCGGTCCACATGATCGGCCTTGCCGGCGTAGCGGACCACGCCCCGGGGCTGACCGGCACGGATACTCTTGAATGGCGGGGTCTGGTCGGCCTTCTTGTTGATCTCGGAGGACAAATCGGGCCAGCGCACCACCAAACGGCTGTCGTCGCTGCGCCGCACGCTCACCACTCCCTGGCTGCCCACCCGCAACCGCGCGAATTCATTGGCGAAATGGCGCAGGTCGATGGGTACCGCCACCACCCCCAGGAAAGCGCCGGCGGGGCCGAGGATGGCACGGTGGGCGACGACACCGGGGGTCCCGGTGGTCCGCACCGTCAGGGTTTCGGAGAAATGCAGGGCGCGATCGGGCGCCGCCCTGAGGGCCTGGAAGTAGTCCCGGTCGGCGATGCTGAGGGCCGGGTTGCGGAAATCGCTGCCGAACAGCAGCCGGCCTTCGGCGTCGAACACGAGAATGGACGAGACCTCCTGAAAGCTCCCCAGGAGAACTCGCAAGTCGGCGTTGACACGGTCCACCTGTGCCGGGCCGGGCCGTGACGCCAGGTACCCCGACACCAGGTTCTCGGCCACGAAAGTCGACGTGGCCTCGATGCGGCGCAGGGAGGAGTCGATCTGGTTGGCCAGCACCGTCGCCTCGTTCATGGATGAGGTTTCCATGGCGAGTTGCGTCTGGTGGTGGCTCACTCGCAGGAAATAACCCAGCAGGGTCACGCCAGCCACGGCCAGGATGGCGTAGAGCAGGCCCAAGGGCAGGCGCCGGTGGTCGGCGCCACCCGGAGAGGTCATCGGATTCTTCATCGCTTCAGGCATTTCAGGTCACTGTCATAACGACCTCGCCCGACCGATTGGTTATGGTTATCTTGGACTAGCCACGGCGCTCAGGGCGCCCTGAAGATGAAATATACCGCGCCCATGAGACATAGGCCCGCCCACAGGTAGTTCCAGCCCAAAGGCTCCTTCATGTACAGCACCGCGAAGGGGGCGAACACCGCCAGGGTGATGACTTCCTGCAGGATCTTCAACTGGGGCAGGGTCAGCTGGCTGTAGCCGATGCGGTTGGCGGGCACCTGCAACAGATACTCGAACAGGGCCACGCCCCAGCTGGCCAGGGCGGCGATCCACCAGGGTTTGTCATTGAGGTGCTTGAGATGGGCGTACCAGGCCACCGTCATGAACAGGTTGGAGAGCACCAGCAGGCCGACGGTTTGCAGCAGGACGGAAGGTACGGGCATGGCGGGATCGGAGGGGTTCGACCGGCGGTGGACGGGAATTGCCTGGGGAAGGTTGCGCCGTCCTCAGGCGCCCTTCTCCGGCCCTGCCAGGTCATTCAGCCGCACGATGATGCCCCGCAGCTTGTCGCCCAGGGCCTTGTCCTCCCCCAGCAGGTCCGTGATGCGAACCATGGCGGCGCGCGCCATGGCCACCAGGGCGGCCTCCTGGGTACCGCTCAACCCCAGGTGGACGAAGGCGCGCTCCAACTCATCCATGTACTGGTTGGTCGCTTCCAGGGCACGCATGCGGTTTTCGCCCTGCCGGAGATCCACTTCCGCCAGGGCATGGGTCAACTCCGTCACCGCGTGGCCGATGCCTTCGGCCTGGGCCAGGCGGCGTCGGTCGCTGACCATGGCCGCCATCCTGGCCTCCCCGGCTTCCGCCAGGATGGCCAGATGATCGCGCAACCGGCCGATGCGCTCCGGATCGTCCAAGGGCAGATTGAGGATCAGCAGGGTGAAGCGGGGGTAGTTGATGGCCAGGCGGTCGTGGAACTGGAAAATGCGTTGCAGGGAGCGGGTATGGCCCAGGATGGAGCCTTCCAGGGCCGAACACACGCCCTGGCTGGAGTAGCACAGGGGCCGACCGCCTTCCTCCAGCTCCAGCAAGCCGTTCAGGCCGTACTGGGCCAGGGCCTGGAACACCGCCTGGGCCAGGGCATCGGGCGTGGGGCAGGAGAAGGATTGCCGCATGAATTCCAGCACCGCGCCCATCTCGCCCATGGACGACATGGCGGTGAAAGCCGCCTGTTGGGCAAAGTTCGCCTGGCTGGACAAGCCATGCCGTTCCGCCAGGGCCCGCTCGGCCACCCGCACCTTGCGCATCAGTTCTTCGGGGGCATAGGGCTTGACCATGAAATCGTTGCCCCCGGCATCATAGGCGGCAAGCCGGGTCGCCAGGTCGTCATGGGAGGAGATGAAGATGACCTGGGCCTGGTCATGGCCGGCCGCCCGGATGGCCCTGCAAAGGCTGATGCCATCCATGCCCGGCATTTCCACGTCCAAGAGAAAAACATCGGGCTTCTCGCCCAGGGCGGCCAGGCAGCCCTCGGCATTCTCGAATTCCAGGACCCGGAAGCTCGGCTGGTCCAGTTCAAAGCTGACGATCATCCGCGCCGCGGGATCGTCGTCCACCACGAAGAGAGTCAGTAAACGCTCGGTCATGCTTGCTCCTGGAAAAAGGAATTGGGGAGGTCAGAGAAGCGTTGGGCGATCTCCCGGAAAACATCCTGGAGCGCCAGGGCCGCCTCCGCGATGTCCGGATCGAAATGCCCGCCACGCCCCTGGGCGATCAAGGCCATGGCTTCCTCGTGGGGCATGGCCTCCTTGTAGACCCGTTTGCTGATCAAGGCATCGTAGACATCGGCGACGGCCATGAGGCGGGCGGACATGGGAATGGCCTCGCCGGCCAGGCCCAGGGGATAGCCGGTGCCATCCCAGCGCTCGTGGTGGCCGTAGGCGATCTCCTTGGCGAAGCGCAGGAAGGAATCGCCTTCCACGGCCAGCTCGTTTTCCGCCACGGCGATGGCATCCCGGCCGAATTCGCAATGGCGCCGCATGATTTCCCATTCCTCGGGCGTCAGGGGGCCGGGTTTGCAGAGCACGGCATCGGGAATCGCCACCTTGCCCACGTCATGGAGGGGGGCGGACTTGAACAGCAGGTTGATGGTCTCCTCGTCCAGCCGATCCGAAAAACGGGGATGGCCGGCCAGATGTTCCGCCAGGGCCAGGACATAGTGCTGGGTCCGGCGGATGTGGTTGCCCGTCTCGTTGTCCCGGGCCTCGGCCAGGGAGCAGAAGGCCATGATGGTGGCGCTCTGGGAGGCGATGAGCTGGCGCTTGCGCCGCATCAGTTCCTCGGACTGGCGCAGGATGTCCCGGGTGCGCTCGGCCACCAGCCTTTCCAGGTCCTCGTTGCGGTCCCGGAGCAGGCGCGTGGCCCGGGCCAGGTTCAGGTGGTTGCGCACCCGGGCCAGCACGACGGGGGGCGAAAGGGGCTTGTGGATGAAGTCCTCGGCACCCAGGGACAGGCCGTGGGCCTCGTCGCCGGGGCTGTCCAGGCTGGTGAGAAACATGACCGGAATGTCCCAGGTAGCCGGGCTTTCCTTCAACCGCTTGCAGGTCTCGAAGCCATCCAACACCGGCATGATCACGTCCAGCAGAATCATGTCCGCCATGCCTCCGCCGGCCAGATAGTCCAGGACCTGGCGGCCGTCGGTGACGGCCCTGACCCCATAGTGGCCACCCAGAACCTCCTCCAGGATGAGGAGATTTTCCAGCTGGTCGTCCGCCACCAGGATGCGAGCCTGTTCATTCATGGTGTATTCCTCATCTCAATAGCCGGTCAGCCCAGGCGGGCCGCCAGGGCCGCCAGAAGCCGCTCCACGGCCAGGGCCAGTTCTTCCGCCAATTCCGTAGATTGGGCCTCCCCGGCCCGGGCGGCCGCCTCGGTCCGGGCGGCGAGTTCCCGCAACTCGTCGGCCATCAGGTTGCCGCCCATGCCTTTCAACGCATGGGCGATGAACGCCATGTCACCCTGGTTGCCCGCCTGGGCCGCCGCCCGCAGCTTGGCCGGGCTTTCCGCCTGGCTGGAAGCGGCCGTCCGCAGCAGCTTCTCCACGAAATCCCGCTTGCCGTTGAAGCGTGCTTCCAGGCGTGTCCAATCGATGACTTCCCCAGAATCCTCCCTGGCCGCCGCCTCGGTGGAGAGTGCGAGGTCGACCGGAGCCGGCGCCGCCTCCCCGCCTTCCTCGCCCTCGGCCGCCGGGACCGGCGCCCCATCCGGCCGGGGGGAAACATGGCGCAGGATGGCCGCCACCAGGAGTTCCAGGTCCACGGGCTTGGCCAGATGCTCCAGCATGCCGGCCGCCAGGCAGCGCGCCTTCTCCTCGGCCATGGCGTGGGCGGTGATGCCGATGACGGGCATGGCCGGGTCCAGAGCGTGCACGCCCCGGGCGGTTTCATAGCCGTCCATGACCGGCATCTGGATATCGGTCAGCACGATGTCGTAGGCGCCTCGTCCGGCCCGGGCCAGTTCATCCAGGGCCTCGCGGCCATTCTCCCGGCAGGTGAAGCGGGCGCCTTCCGCGGACAGCAGTTCATCCAGCACCAGCCGGTTGATCGCGTTGTCCTCAGCGCCAAGCACGACTATGCCCTCCAGACGACGGCCAGGGGCCGTCCTGACCGGCTCGGGCTCCGTCTGCGTGGCGGATTGGACCAGATTCAGGATATGACGGATCCGGATCGGGCGCTCCAGCCGGGGCACATGCGCGCAGGTTCCCACCGCCGCGTTCCCCCTGCCGGGCGTATGGAGGGTGCCGATGCGCCCGCCCCGGAGGAGGACGGCTTCCGCCAGGGCCTCTCCGCGCATATCGTCCACATCCCCTTCGCACAGCAGGAAGTCCGCTTCGTCCACATTGTCGGTCGGCGCCAGTCCCCAGGCCGGCAGGGCCTGGGCAAGCCACGCCTTCTCCTCTTCGGGCAAGGCCGGAAAGGCGAGATGGCCGCGACTGGGAACAGCCGCTTCCCGCCGCGCGATATCGCTCAAGGGCAGGCGCACCTGGAAAGCGGTACCCGCGCCCAGCTGGCTGGCCACATCGAGCTTGCCGCCCATCATGTCCACCAGCCGTCTGCTGATGGCCAGCCCCAGGCCGGTACCGCCGAAGCGGCGGGTGGTGGAGCCATCGGCCTGCTCGAAGGGGGGGAACAACCGTCCCAATTGCTCTTCCGACATGCCGATGCCGGTGTCGCCCACACGGAACAGCAGGCCCTCGCCGTCCAGCCTGGCCTGGAGCGTGACCAGCCCCCGCTCCGTGAACTTGACGGCATTGGACAGGAGATTCACCAGCACCTGGGCCAGGCGCAGGGCATCGCCGACACAGGAAGCGGGCAAGTCGGGATCCTCCTCCACACGGAAATCCAGACCCTTCGCATAGGCCCGGTCCGCGACCATGGCGACGGCCTGGTCGAGGACCGCCGAGGGCGAGAAGGGCTGCCGCTCAATGACCAGACGGCCCGCCTCGATCTTCGAGAAATCCAGGATGTCGTTGACGATGCCCAGCAGCAACTGACCGGAATCCAGGATGCGGCCGAAGACTTCCCGGGTTTTTCGCCCTTCGTTCTCCCGGTGGCCTATCTGGGCCAGGCCCAGGACCGCGTTCAAGGGGGTGCGGATCTCGTGGCTCATGTTGGCGAGGAACTCGCTGCGGATCCGGGCCAGCCGCTCCGCCTCCATCAGGGCCTGCTCCCGCGCCGCTTCGCTCTCCAGCAGCACGGTGATGTCGGTGAAGCTCACCACGGCGCCGACGATCTCGCCGTCGCGGATCATGGGATGGGTGGCATAGGCCACCGGCAGGGCCGTGCCGTCGGCCCGCCAGTAGACCTCGTTGCTGTGCCGCACCAGGGAGCCGTCGCGCAGGGTCGCCATCATGGGACACTCATGCTCGCCGTAGCACTTGCCGTCCCGGTGGGTGTGGTGGATGGTCCGGTGTACGGGCCGTCCGATCAGCTGGTCCGGACGATAGCCCAGCATGGCGCAGGCCGCCGGATTGACGAAGGTGAACAGGCCCGCCGTGTCCATGCCGAACAGGCCGTCGGCGGTGGATTCCAGGATCAGCCTTACCCGCTCTTCGGTAGCCCGAAGTTCGCCCGTGCGCTCTGTGACGATCTCTTCCAGATGGTGCTGGTAGCGTTCCAGTTCCTGTTCCGCCAGCTTGCGCTCGGTGATATTGGTCTGGGTGGTGACCAAGCCCTTGACGGATCCGCCCAGGGGGGTGACCTGAAGCATGAACCAGCGCTTCTGGTCCGGGGAGTGGCAGGGATACTCGATGGAGAAATAGTCGCGCTTCCCTTCCAGCACTTCCAGCATGCCCTGTAGCACCTCCCCGGCCCCCTCGTCGGACGCTTCCGTCGCCCGCCGGGTGATTTCCAGGTAGTTCAGGCCGATCCCCGCGCCGAGCAAGGCATCCCCCTCGTTCTCGCTGGCGAACTCGCGCCAGGCCCGGTTCACCCGGATGATCCGGCCGTCGCCGTCGAGCACGGAGATGCTGCTGCTGAGGGAATCCATCACCGCCCGGGTCAGGTTCTCGCTTTCCTTCAGGGCCTGTTCGTCGCGCTTGCGGCCCAGGAAACTGGCCAGGATGTCGGTGACGGCGGAAATGAATTCCTCCTTGACCGGGTCCCGCGTGAAGCCTGGCGGCAGATACAGTACCAGCACGCCCAGGAGCTTGCCGTTCATGACCAGGGGCAGGCTGTAATGGCCATGGTCGGCCATACCCGGATAGCTGATGACGTGCCGGTGGTCAACACAGTCGGCGAACTGCAGCTGACGGGTCGACGCAGCCTGGCCGCAGTGGCAGACCCCCATGGCCACGCGGGCGCACTGGCTCAGGATTTCCGGGGCCAGGTTGCGGGAAACGCTCAGGCGCAGGCTGTCGCTCTCTTCATCCATCAGGAAGACGCCACCCTTGGGCAGGATGGCCAGCCAAGAGATTTCCAGCAATTGCCCGAGGCAACGATCGAGGGTCTCCTCGAGGCTGCCGCCCTTGAGGACGATTTCCAGCAGTCCGCGCAGGGTGGCCTGCTGTTCCCGGTCCCGTTGCAACAGATCCTCGGTGGCCTTGCGCTCGGTGATGTCGATGCCCTGGGGCACCAGCCAGACCACCTTGCCTTCGGAGTTGCGCAAGGGCTGCAAGGCGAATTCCGCCAGGCGGTACTCGCCCGAAGCCATGCGGAAGCGCGACTCGAAGCGTGTCGTCTGCCCCTGGCCGCCCGCCTTGACCGCGTCCCTGATCCGCGCCTGCTCGGCGGGATCCTGGCTGAACCAGGGCGTATCCCAGAAAAACCTGCCCTGCACCTCGATTTCCTTGCGCTCCATCGTGCGCAGGGCGGTGGTGTTGATTTGCAGCAGCCGGCCCTCGGTATCCAGCAGGCCGATGAAGGTGAACGGCGTGTTGAGCATGGCCCTCAGCTTCAATTCGCTGTCGCGCAGGGCGCGTTCCGCCACCACCCGCTGGCTGATGTCGCGGATGCTGACCACGACGCCCTGGACCTGGCCTTGGGCCAGGAAGGGCTGGTATTCCACGTCCAGGACATGGTGGCGGCCATCGGGGAAGAGCCGGTCCGAGGTAAAGTGCTGGCCCCGGCCTTCCAGGGCCCGTTCCAGGTAGGCCCCGACCAGCTGATACATGTCATCGCCGAACACTTCCCGTACCGTCAGCCCCCGCAAGGATTCAGGGGTGTGGCGGAACAAGCCCGCATAGCCCGGGTTCGCCACCTGGTAGCGAAGATCCCCGTCGAGGAAGGCCAGAAGATCGCCGGAGGTTTCGACGATCTGGACGAAGCGCTGCAACTCCAGTTCCTTGAGCTTGTGGACGGTAATGTCCTGGCAGGTACCCTCGAGCACGAGGCTGCCGTCCTCCAGCACCCTGGAGCCGTGGGAAAGGCCGCTGATCGTGCGCTCGCCGCCTTCCAGGGCCAGGCGGTACTCCAGGTCCATGGGCGTCCCCGCCAGGGCGGCCCGCAGGGCGTCCTCGAAGCGTCCCCGGTCCTGGGGATGAATCCTGGCCAGGAACTCGTCCAGGCTGGGTGCGGTGTCGTCGGAGAAGCCATGGAGGCGCTTGGCCTCGGCGGAAAGCCAGAGGGTGTCCGCCGGCGCGGCCAGCTTCCAGCTCCCCAGTCGGCTGATGGCCTGGGCCCGTTCCAGTTCCGCCTGTTTCTCGTGGAGATCACGGGTGCGTTCCCTGACCCGTTGCTCCAGGTTCTGCTGATGTTTCTCCTGGCGCGCCGCATGTTCGGCCTGGCGCCGCATATCCAGCTGGGCAAAGCGCGCCAGCACCCCCCCCCAGGATGAGAAACACCCCGACGATGCCGGCCGCCTGCCAATACATCTTCGTCAGGGGTTCCTCCAACAGCCGGGCATCGGGAATATCGACCACCAGCCAGTCCGTACCCTGCACGCTGGCGCTGGCCCCCATCGCGGCATTGCGCTCGAGTTCCGCGCCGGTCATGTGCATGTGCTCGCCCAGTCGATCGCGGCCACCCTCGGCCGTGATTTCGATCAGCCCGGCCGCATTGGCGCGCACCAGCGACAAGCGGTGGCCGGGTACTTGGTTGGAGCGCAGTTCCACCGCGAGCCTGTCGAGCGTGAAGCTGATGAACAGGATGCCGTTGTCGTAGCCATCCCGCCAACGCACCATGATGTCGTAGTGGTAATGTCCCGGCGTGGGATGCACATAAGGCCGGTAAGGCGTGTCGCCGGCGGCGAATCGGCGCAAGTCCTGACGGCAGACATCGCTGATGTCCTCCCCCAGGTCGGTCAGCAGCTCGCCGGCCTGGGTCGCCAGGGAAAACGCGTAGTAGTCCCGGAAGCGATCCTTGAGCACCCCCTCCATGTAGGCCTGAAGTTCCCGGTTCCCGGGATCGGCCGCCAGACGGGTCAGGATCGTGCCCCGTCCCTCCGCCAGGCGGGCCACCTCGGTACGCCTGCGCTGGATGATATCGGCGATTTCCTGGGCCGCGTCCTGGGCGGCGTGGGCCGCCAGTTCCTTCTGGAACGAACTCACCGAGACATAGTTGTCGTACACCCCCCATAGAAGGGAGGCGGCGACCAACAGCATGGCGATGAAGACGACGGCCGGAGTGCTCCGGCCGATGGAGGCAAAGGGCATGGGGAATGCCTGGAAGCCGACGGTCAATCTATTACGGATATTCCTGAGAAAAGTTTACAGGTGCCGGGCCCGTAGCAGCAGATTGCGGGGCGTCAAGGCCCGCTCGCAGAACTCCCCAAGCCAGACACGGTAGCCGTGCCGGGCCAGATAGAGCGCCCGATCCAGGGCCAGCCAAACCTCCAGCGGGCGGCGGAAGGCCAGGCGGGCCAGTTCCAGGCGGCGCACTTCCCCCAGGCGGCTCCAGCCCCGCTCTTCCCAGGCGCGCCCGTCCCCGGCTTCGGGCCACGCCAGGCCTTCCCGTTCCGCCAACATCGTCAGCCACGGACCGAATCCCTCTCCCAGCCAGCCGCCGGGGACCGGCTTGAAGGCCTTGTCCCTTGCCACGCCCCGGGCCGCGCGCCACTCCAGGAAGGCCAGCTTCCAGGCCTGGGCCCGGTCCCGGTCCCGCCTTTCCCGGGCGCCGGCGGTGACGGTCTCGGTCACCGCCAGGTGCAGCTCGTCCCGGCTGAGGACCAGGTTCGCGTCGGGGTTCAGGGGCCGGTAAGCGGGCGTCGCGATGCGGTAGTAGCAGCACGGCGCCAGATCCAGGGCCGGCGCGCCCCGCTCCACCACGCCCCGCAACAGGGCGAGGTGGAGGTCGCCACAGGCGTGCAGCGCCAGGGCATGGCGGCCGGCGATCCATCGGACGCTGGCGGAATCCAGGGCATCGGCACGGACGAAGGCCTGATCCACCCCCCGGGCCAGCCTTTCCCCTTCGGCACACAGTTCGCCGTCCCACTCCAGGCTGGTGACGGGGAGACGCCAGCGCCCGGCCAGGTGGCGCCCCAGATGGCCCTTGCCGGCGCACCATTCCAGGATGGGGTGTTCGATGGCCCCCACGCCGGCGGCGAAGGCGCCAATCTGGGCCAGCTTGCGGCCGGGCACGTGGCGGGCCGAGCTTTCCGCCGGAGCTTCCGGCGGCCCCTCCAGCCGAGGCAGCTCGATGAGCTCGAGGAGTGCCCGGAGTTCGGGCACGAAGCGGCCGGCCAGATCGATGAGTGCCCGGTTGTCCCCGGCCTGGGCTTCCACCTCTTCGTCGGCCAGAGCAAGCAGGTGGGCCGCGTAAGCGGGATGCGCTTCGCACCAGTCCGGCCTGGGCACGTGGAAGGGCGCTGGCCGCCACAGGCCGGCGTGGGCATCCAGCAGGGCGCCCAGGCGGCAGAACCGGCTGGCCAGTTCGGCTTCGGGAAGGGGGGGCGGGTGCATGGCGGCACTTTCCGCCATGCCTAAGCTCAGGACAAGCGGGCCACCCAGGCTTCCGCCGCCGGCCGGATGACTTCCAGCAGGGGGGTGGGATACAGGCCGAAGGCCAGGATCAGGGCGGCGAACACCAGCACCAGGGCCAGCTCCCGGCCGCCCAGGTCCACGGCCTGGGCGACGCCGGGCTGGAGGACCGGCCCCAGGAAGGCCCGGCGGTAGAGGTTGAGAAAATAGGCCGCCCCCAGCACCATGCCAAACAGGGCGGCCAGGCCCGCGCCCGTGTGGGCCTGCAAGGCGGACACCAGGATCAGCAGTTCCGCCGGGAAGCCGGACGTTCCCGGAACGCCCATGCCGGCCAGGCCGAAGAAGAGGAAGAAGCTGGCCAGCAGGGGCATGGTCCTGGCGGCGCCGCCCAGGGCCAGCAGGTCCGTGGAACCCAGGCGCCGCTGGAGGAAGGCGGTGAGCAGGAACAGGCCGCCGGCCACCAGGGTGAAGTTCACCAGTTGCAGCACCGCACCCTGGACACCCTGGAGGTTGAAGGAGGCTATACCCAGCAGCACCAGGCCCACGTGGGACAGGCTGGCGTAGGCCAGCATGGCGCGCAGATTGGTCTGGGCCAGGGCGGCCACGGCGCCGTAGAGCAGGCCGAAGGTGCCCAGGCCCGCCAGCAGCCAGTGCAGTTCCTGGGCCGCCCCCGGCGCCAGGGGCACGGCGAAGCGGAGGAGGCCATAGGCGCCCAGCTTCAGGCCGGTGAGCAGGGCCACCACCGCCACCGGCCCTTCCATGGCCAGCAGGGGCAGCCAGGTATGCACCGGGAACACCGGCGTCTTCACCGCGAAGCCCGCCAGCAGCAGCAGAAAGACGATGAGCTCCTGGCGGTCGGACAGGGGCGTGGCCAGCAGCACCGTCAAGTCGAAGGACAGCCCCCCGCCCAGCGCGGCGTGATTGAAGGCCAGCACCAGGAAGCCGAACAGCAGGGGCACGCCGCCGGCGAACATGATCAGGGTGTACTTGGTGGCCGCGTAGCCGCGCAGGGGCCCCACCCCCCAAAGGCTCACCAGGAAGTAGAAGGGCACCAGGGACAATTCCCAGAACAGGAAGAACAGGATGGTGTCCACCGCGCAGAACACCCCCAGGGTGGCGCCAGCCTGGAGCAGCAAGAGGCTGTGGTACAGGCGTGGCAGTTCTCTGGCGCTGTGCCAGGAGGCCAGGGTGACGCCCAGGAACAGCAGCGCGGTGGCGGGCAGGAACAGCACCGACAGGCCGTCCACACCCACCGCGTAATGGATGTTCAGGCCGGGAATCCAGGGCGCGCGCTCCAGCATCTGCATGCCGGGCCGGGCCGGATCGAAATTCGCCAGCACCAGGAGGCTCAGGGCCAGGCCCGCCAGGTGGGCCGCCAGGGCCACGGAACGGCTGCCCGCCTGCCGGGGCGCCAGCCATACCAGGAGCGCGCCCAGGGGATAGAGCAGCAGAAGCGGCGTCAGCAACTCAGACATGGCCGAACCTTCCCGCCAGGGCTTTCATGGGCGCGTCCACCAGGTCCAGCCAGGGTGTCATGTGGAAGCCGGACCAGAGCAGCACCAGCACCAGAATGGAGGCGATGAGGGTTTCCACAGAGCCGGCCCGCTCGATGGCCGTGCCCCGCCCGGCCGGCGCCGGCGCCAGGAAGGCGCGCTGGAAGGCCCAAAGCAGGAAGCCGGCGGCCGCCACGTTGCCCAGGGCCGCGGCGACGGTGGGGAGGGCGCCGAAGCGGTGTATGGCGGACTCCAGCACCAGGTGGGCGGCATGGAAACCCGGCGTGCCGGGCATGCCGATGATGGCCAGACCGGCCACCAGGTAGGTGAGGCCGATGAGGGGAAGGCGGTCGAACAGCCCGCCCAGCTTGTCCATCCGGGTGGTGTGGGTGCGCCGGTAGACGAAACCGGTCATCAGCATCATGGCGGTGGCGGCCAGGCCGAAGTTGGCGGCCAGCAGCAAGGAGCCTTGCAGGGCCACGTGATCCAGGCTGAAGAGGCCGATGACCACCAGGGAGGTGTGGCTGACCACGGCGAAGGCCATCAGCCGGCGCAGATTGGTCTGCTGGAAGGCCAGCAGGGCGGCATAGAACACCCCGGCGGCGGCAAAGCCGGTGACATAGGGATACCAGGCCGCCACCACATCCGGCAGCAGGGGCATGACGAAGCGCACCAGGCCGTAGATGCCCACCTTCACGCCCAGCAGCAGCGCCGGGGCGATGGCCACGCTGCCGTGCTGGGCCACGGTGGGCAGCCAGCCATGCAGGGGGAAGATGGGGGTGCGCACCCCCAGGCCATAGAACAGCAGGAAGAACACCACCGCGCCCAGATTCCGGGGCACGGGCTGGCCGGCCAGGTCCGGCAGGTCGAAGGTCCAGGCGCCGCCAGTGATGTCATGGTGGGACCAGCCCAGGATCAGCACCCCCGCCAGCAGCATGAGGAGACCCGTGCTCTGGAACTGATAGAAGCGCGCCGTGGCTCGCTCCTTGTCCGGCGAGGTGGACCAATAGCCCACCAGATTGCCCAGCAGCAGGAGTTCCGCGCCGGCGGCGAGGGCGAACCAGAGCAGGTTGAGGGTGGTGAGCATGGACATCATCACCCCCTGGGTGGCCAGCACCACGGCCAGCAGCCGGGCCGGCTCGGCCAGGCCGCGCACCAGGCCGTACAGGGTGATGAGGAAGACGATGAGGGCGGAGAGCAGCACGAACAGCACCGTCACCCCGTCGGCTCCGGCGTGATAGGTCAGGGGGCCCAGCCAGTCCAGGCGCTCGGCGAACTGATAGCCGGCCAGGTGGCTGTCGAACAGCCGGTACAGCACCACGGCCAGCAGGAGTTGGGCCAGGGCCAGGCCCCGCCCCAGGGCGATGGACAGGGGGCGCTCCCCCAGCTTGAGCAACAGGGCCGCCCCCGCCAGGGGCAGCAACTGCAAGGTTGCCAGCAGGGGCCAGGCAGCGTGTTGGTTCCAATAGAGTTCGGTCATCACAGAATCACCACCAGGGTCGCCATCACCAGCAGCAGCAGGTAGCGGGGCTGCTCCAGAAGGCTTTCCACCCATTTCAGCCAAATTCCCAGGCGGGCCAGGCCCTGGCCCAGCTTGCCGCCGCCGCCCTGGAGCACCAGGCGGCGCTCGAAGCCATCCAGCTTGTCGGCCAACCACTCCAGGATGCCGCCGGCCAGGCCACGACCCTTCACGACACCCTCCTCGCCCAGCAGCACGGCGGCTCGCTGGGTTTCCGGCATGCCCACCAGGCGGCTCACCACGTTCTCGTCGATGGCGCGCATGTCCCGGGCCAGGCCCTGGGTGGGGCGGGTGAGGAACTGATCGGCCAGGCCCTCCAGCCAGAAGCGTTGCAGGGCGGCCGTGTAGAGGCGGGGCCGATCCCGCAGCCAGGCCGGCGCCTGGGGCGCCGGGCCCCGCAGCAGGTGCATGTAGGAAGGCGCGGCGAGGAACTGCCAGGACCGCCAGGCGGCGTGCAGGCCCGCGTGCCAGGCGGCCCACTCGAACCAGCCCAGGCCGATGGCCAGGAACATGAGGCCCACCTGGGTGAGGGTGGCGAACAGCAGGGCCGACTTCACATCGGTCTGGACGTAGCCGACAAGCCAGCCGTGGATGGCGGTCAGGGCGCCCAGGAGGGCGATGACGACCATGACGCCCGGGGCGTGGACCAGCACGGGCTCCAGGCGCAACAGCAGGTAGACCCCGGCGTGGACCATGATCGCGCCGTAGAAGATGGCGGAGGACGGCGTGGGCCCTTCCAGGGCCCGGGCGATCCAGGGCGAGAACGGCACCTGGGCCGACTTGGCCAGGGCCGCCACCAGGAAGGCCAGGGCCGCCAGTCCCGCGTAGAGGGTGGGCAGGCGCCCGGCGGCGGCGCCCATGCCGGCCCAGTCCAGCCCGCCCAGCCAGAACCAGGCCAGGGCGATGCCGAGCACGAAGCCCGCGTCACCCACCCGGTTGGTGATGAAGGCGCGCTGGGCATTGCCGGTGGCGGTTTCCCGCTCGAAGGCGTAGCCGATGAGCATCCAGGAACTCACCCCGGCCAGTTCCCAGCCGGCGAAGGCCAGGGCCGCGTTGCCGGCCAGGACGATGAGCAGCATGCCGCCGGCGAACAGATTCATGCCCAGGAAGAAGCGATGGAACCCCGCCTCCCGGTGCATGTAGTTCACCGAGAACTTCAGGGTCACCCAGGCGATGAAAGCCACCAGGGTGCCAAAACCCAGGGCCAGGCCGTCCAGGACGAAGGACAGGGGCAGATGCAGCTTGCCGCTGGCAAACCAGTCGCCCAGGCCGACCGGGCCGGGGGTCCCCTGGAACAGGGCGGTGGCGTCCAGGCCCAGGAGGACCAGGAACGCCAGGCCGGCGGCCAGCAG
>DAOQNK010000046.1:0-17203 GCA_035332045.1 Thiobacillaceae bacterium
GCAAGCCCGAGGAGAAGGACGTGCTGGCCCGGGTGGTGGTGAACCTGATCAACCGACGCAACGGGTGAAGGTGTGGAGGCACCGGTCATAACAGCGATCGGGATTCAGGCGGTCCGGCTGCAACCTGGCGCCGATCTGCGTGACGCCCTCGCTGCATTGCCCCACGAACTGGGCTTCTCCGCCGGCTTCATCCTCGCCGCCGTGGGCAGCCTGTCCCGGGTGCGCCTTCGTTTCGCGGGGGCTTCGACGGTCTGGGAGCAGGCGGCGGATTTCGAAATCCTGACCCTCTCCGGCACCCTGGGGCCGGATGGTCCCCATCTGCACATGTCGGTGGCCGATGCCGCCGGCGCGGTGACGGGCGGGCATGTGCTGGAGGGCTGCGTGGTGCGGACCACGGCGGAGATCGTGGTGGGGATCGCGCCGGGCTGGGTGTTCCGGCGGCAGCCGGACCCGGCGACGGGGTACAAGGAGCTGAATCCGCTTAGGCGGTAATCCCGGCGGCGTCAGGCCGGTCGCCCGCTTCCTTCTCCCACTCCTTTCTATGCGCCCGGGGGAAGCGTTTCGCCCGTGACCAGCCGGCGGCGCAAGGGCTACCATTCCCCCATGCCCATCCATCTGCAAAGCGCCCTCGGCATCCTGGCCTTCGTCGGCCTGGCGTGGCTGCTGGGCGAGGACAGAAGCCGATTTCCCCGTCGCATCGTCTTGGCCGGCCTGGCGCTGCAACTGGGCCTGGCCCTGGCGCTGCTGAAGCTGCCCCTGTTCAAGGGGGTGTTCCTGGCCATGAACGAGGCCCTGGGGGCGGTGGAGCGGGCCACCCAGGCGGGTACCAGCTTTGTCTTCGGCTACCTGGGCGGCGGGCCGGCGCCCTTCCCGGTGAGCGATCCGGCTTCCAGTTTCGTCCTGGCTTTCCGGGCCTTGCCCCTGGTGCTGGTGGTGAGCGCCCTGTCCTCGTTGTTGTTCCACTGGAAGGTGCTGCCCTGGCTGGTGCGGGGGGTGTCGCGGCTGCTGCGCCAGTCCCTGGGCATCGGCGGGGCGGTGGGGCTGTCGGCGGCGGCGGACATCTTCGTGGGCATGGTGGAGGCGCCCTTGCTGGTGCGGCCCTATCTGGCGGCCATGAGCCGGGGCGAGCTGTTCTCGGTGATGACCTGCGGCATGGCCACCATCGCCGGCACGGTGATGGCGCTGTACGCGAGCTTTCTGGCCCAGGTGGTGCCGGACGCCATGGGCCACATCCTGACGGCGTCCCTGGTGAGCACGCCCGGCGCCCTGCTCATCGCCGCTCTCATGGTGCCGGCGGGGCCGTCGTCCACCGAGGGCGGGCTGGACGGGGCGGGCCGGGCCCGCTCCAGCATGGAGGCCATCACCCAGGGCACCCTGGCGGGGGTGGAGCTGCTCATCAACATCGTCGCCATGCTGCTGGTGTTCGTGGCCCTGGTGAGCCTGGCCAACCTGCTGCTGGGCCTGCTGCCCGAGATCCTGGGTCGGCCCCTGACCCTTCAGCGCCTGCTGGGCTGGCTCATGGCGCCGGTGGTCTGGCTCATGGGCATTCCCTGGGCCGAGGCCACCACCGCCGGGGCCCTCATGGGCACCAAGACGGTGTTGAACGAACTGGTGGCCTACCTGGACCTGGCCCGGTTGCCGGCCGGTTCCCTGAGCCCCCGCAGCAATCTGATCATGACCTACGCCCTGTGCGGCTTCGCCAACCTGGGCAGCCTGGGCATCCTCATCGGCGGCCTGGCCACCATGGTGCCGGAGCGCCGCGCCGACATCGTCGCCCTCGGCCCCCGGGCCATCGTCTCCGGCACCCTGGCCACCCTGCTGACCGGGGCGGTGGTGGGGCTGGTGACGGTCTGAGGCCTCTTACTTCTCGCTGTCCGGCACGAACTTCAGGACGTTGCCGTTGATGCAGTAGCGCTTGCCGGTGGGGGGCGGGCCGTCGTCGAAGACGTGGCCCAGGTGGATGCCGGAACTGGCGCTGCGCACCTCGACGCGGCGCATGCCCAGGGTGTTGTCCTCGTGGAGGGTGACGGCGCCTTCCGCCGGGGTGAAGAAGCTGGGCCAGCCGGTGCCGCTGTTGAACTTGGTGTCGCTGCGGAACAGGCGGGCGCCGGTGACGGGGTCCACGAACCAGCCGGGCCGGTGCTCATCCAGGTTGGAACCGGTGAAGGGCCGCTCGGTGCCCTGCTCGAAGGCGATGCGGCGCTGCTCCGGGGTGAGGAGCTGATAGCCCAGCCATTTCCAGAAGCGGGGCTGCTCGCCGTTGTAGCCGGTGTAGCGGGAGACTTCCTTGCCCTTCTCGAAGAGGACGATGGTGGGGGTGGCGAACAGGCCCTTCTCCAGGGTCCAGTCCGTGGGCGGATTGGGGTTCAGGGTGCGCGCCACGGGCACGGGGGAGTTCCAGTGGTCCAGCACTTCGGCCTTGAACTGCCGGCAGAAGGCGCACTCCTCGGCTTCGAAGACCACCAGTTGCCGGTCATAGGTCAGGGCCTTGCCCTCCAGGCGGGGGTGGCTCTTGCCGGACGAGGCGGAGAAGGCGGCGCCGGGATACTTCACGCCGGTGCCGCCCAGGCCGCAGTAGCCCCGGGGGTTCTTCTTGAGATAGTCCTGATGGTAGTCCTCGGCGGAGAAGTAGGCCTTCAGGGGAGCGATGTCCGTGGTGATGGCGCCCTGGCCGGCCTTGGTGAGGGCGGCCTGGTAGATGGCCCGGGTCTTGTTGGCGGTTTCCAGTTGGGCCTGGGAGTGGGTGTAGACGGCGCTGCGGTAGTTGCTGCCCACGTCGTTGCCCTGGCGGTCGCCCTGGGTGGGGTCGTGGCTTTCCCAGAACTTGGCCAGCACGGCCTCCAGGGTGGTCTTGGACGGGTCGTAGGTGACCTTCACCACTTCCGCGTGGTTGCGCTTCTTGGACATGCCCATGCGCAGGGCCCGCTCCTGGGCCAGGATGCTTTCGTAGCGGCCTTCCACCTCGCCGTTGGCGTAGCCGCTTTCCACGTCCACCACGCCGGGCAGTTCGGACATGCGTTTTTCCGCGCCCCAGAAGCAGCCCATGCCCAGGACGATGCTGTCGAGCTGGGTGCCCGGGTCGGGGGCGGTGGCGCGGGCGGGCGCAGTGGGGGCTTCCTTGGCGCAGGCTCCCACCAGACCGCCCAGGCTGAGGATCAGGAAGAGGGTTTTCAGGAGGCGGTTGGAGAACATGGCGGTTCCTCGTGGAATGAGCGGGTCGGGTGGCTGGGAATAAAGGGATGCAGTGCCATGGAGCGGCAGTCTGCCGGCAAATTCCCGGGCGCGGGCGTTTGTTATGGAAATGTTATTTCCGCACCCGCTTCCCCGCCCCGGGCGTCCGACCTTGGGGCAAGATGGGGGCTGACACAGGCCGGATGAATGAACGATGAAATTCCAGACGCTGCCCCTGGGGGCCCGTTTCGAATACGAGGGCAAGGTCTACGTGAAGACCGGGCCGCTGACCGCCGCTTCGGAGGAGGGTGGCCAGCGCATGATTCCCCGCTTCGCCGTGCTCCGACCCCTGGATGGCACCTCGCCACCGGCTCGCCCGGCCCGCCGCCTGGATGAGGCGCGGGTCAGGGCCGCCATCGAGGTGTTCCATGGCGACTGCATCCGCATCCTGGAAGAAGGCGAGACGGACCTGCTCCGGGCACGGAGCAGGCGCGCCGCGCTGGACGTGGCCAAGGCTTCCTGCCTAGCCGCCCTGGAAGAACCGGGCGCGGAGCCGGCGGAGTCCTGAGACTTCAGCCCGGCCGCGCCGGCCGCCGGGCTGGGCGGATCAGGGCGCCTGGCTTGCCAGGGCGTCGGCCACGCCGGCCTCGTCCGGGGCATGCCGGCGCACCAGCTTGGCCGCCTCGGCCATCAGGGCATGCAGGTCCCGGACCCGCAGGGTGGCGCCGCCTTGCCCCAGGGCGCCGCCGACTTCCGAGGCCGTCCGGCTGGCGATGCCCGCCGCGTCGGCCCGGTCCCGCTCGTCGGCCAGGGCGCGGGCGTCGACGCTCTCCGGCAGCCGGGGGCTGCCGAACCAGACCCGGGCGCCGGCGCCGGGCAGGTTGTCGGCGCCGGGTACCACGGCCACCACCATGCCGGAGGGATAGCCGACGTTGAGGCGCATGGCCGTCTGGTTGCCCACGTAGAGCACGGGCTCGGCCACCTGGCGGGGATAGACCAGGGCCGGGTCCACCTTGATGACCAGCAGCACGCCGTCGGCCACCTGGGGCTGTTCCTTGCGCCACAGGTGGGCATAGCCTTCGTCCAGGGCGAAGGGCCGGGCATAGACCACTTCGGCCACGGGGGCCGGGGTGGAGGGAAGGGCCGGCGCCTCCGCCTGGGCGGCGGTGGCAAATCCGGCGAGGAGGAGGGCCGCGAGGGCCGTCATCTTGTTCAGCATGTTCGTCTCCAATCTAGCGGGACACGGCGGCGGGGCCGCCGCCACCCAATCAGTCCTTGGTCAGCTCCAGGTCGTCCAGGCCCAGGCGCGCCGGGCCGCTGGCATCGGGGAAGTCGAAGCGCACCTGGTGCACGTCCGCCAGGTTCAGCCGGGAGGGCCGGCCATTAAGGGCGGCCAGGAAGTCGGCGAGGCGGATGCGGACGGTGCCGAACTCGTTCTGCCAGCCGGCGCCGGTGCCTGAACCGGTACGCTGGTAGGGTTCCTGAATGCCGGCGGCATAGGCGGAAAAGTCGATGACGCTCTTCACGCCCTGGCCATCCACCAGGGTGACCTGCCACGTGTAGTTCTTGAGCTGGGCCGTGGTCAGGGGATGGCGGGTGCCCTGGCAGGCCCGGAAGGACAGGTACTTGTAGGGCGTCAGGTCGAAGGTGCCGGTGGGCAGGTTCCAGATGATGGAGCCGGTCTTGCCGTCATCCGCCACCACGCTGAACACCGCGCCCCGGGTGGTGTCGTTGGTCATGGCCCGGGTCATGCCGTTGAAGCGGTCGGTGGTGGTCCAGGTGAAGTCGGTGTTGGTGTCGTTCAGCAGGCCTTCAGCGAAGTCGGTGACCTTGACCTGCACGGCGCCGCCGGAGCTGCTCAGGGTCTTGCTGGTCTGGGTCTGGTAGTCGTCGATGACGAACTTGCCGCTGTCCGGGCCTTCCTTGTATTCGCTCACTACCGTGGTGGTGGCGGCGACGCCCATGGGCTTGAACTGGGCGTAGGGCCGCCACAGGAAGTCCTTGGAAGGCACGTTGCCTTCGACGTAGTGCTTCACCACCGCCAGGTAGACGCCCTTGGCCACCTGCTGGGCCTCGGGGCGGCCGATGGCCGTGCCGGGGGGGCCGGCGAAGTCCTCGAAGCCGCAGCAGTTGAAGTCGTTGTGATCGGCGCCGTGGACGTAGGTGGACTGGCGGAAGCCGCTGGCCCGCTCGTAGATGTGGAAGGCCTGGGCGATGTCGTTGCTGGGGTCGCCCGACACGTCGCCGTCCGCCGCGCCGTAGATGAAGTGGTAATTCACGCCATGGGGGTTGGAGCTGTTGGGGCCCAGGAAGTCGGTGGGCGCGATGCTGGACACCAGGCGCAGGTTGTCCAGGGTGTAGTTGGTGGGGACCCAGGTGGTATCGAAGATGCGGTCATAGGCCCGGGCCACGCCTTCGCCGCCCCGGCTGTGGCCGATCCAGACGATGCGGCTGGTGTCGATGTGGCCGTTGAGAACGCCGCCGCCCAGGGTGGCCTGCTGGCCGATGATGGCGTCGGTGTGCTGAAGGGTGGTGGTGGAAGCGGTCTCGATGCCCGGCACGGTGTTGTTCTGGTGGCTCATCACGATGTAGCCGTAGGACGCCAGGTGGTTCTGCAGATAGTCGTACCAGTTGTACTGGTGGCCGTTGCCATGGCTGATGACCACCAGGGGCAGGGCGCCCATGTTGGCGATGTCGCTGGGGTACCAGATGCGCTCGCGGCTGAAGCCCGACGTGACACCGGTGACCGTGACCTCCAGGGGAGTGGTGGCGAGGGGACCGGCGGTGGTGGTGTCGTGGACAACATAGAAGCCGGCTTCACCGGCGCCGCCGTCGATGAGGTCGCCGTTGTCCAGCAAGCCGTTGCGGTTGACGTCGATGATCACGTCATAGCCCACGCCCAGGCCTTCGCCGGCATTGGCGGAGAGCTCGCCCGGTCCGGCCACCTGGAAGGTGTTGCCGACATAGCCGCCGGAGACGAAGGTGCGGGTCTCGGCGCCCAGGCCCGCGTCCGCCAGGGCATCGCCCAGGGACCAGGTGGCCTTGGCGGCGGCCACGTAGACGTCGGCGGTCTTCCCGACCAGGGTGGGGAAACGGGTGGTGTCGACGCCCACCTCCACCGGCCCGTTGCTGTTGAAGGCCCGGACGAAGTGGAAGCTGGGGTAGGCCGGCAGGCTGTTGCCTGCCAGTTCGGCATGGACGGGTTCCGCGAGGACTCCGCCTGCGGCCGCCCAGGCTGCGAGACCCAGGCCCAGGTGGGTGCCGAGTTTGCTGTTGCGCATGGAGAGCTCCTTCAACGAAGAGAGGAAAGGGATGGACGCCTCTTCAGGCCAGCGCGCCCGCTGGTCGAGGGGCGCTCGAAAAAGAGGGATTTCATCAGAATAGACCGGGTCCCCGAGGAAGGTGGGAATTCTGATATGTGTAAATAATACACACATTTAGTGATTCGGCCAGCCATTTGGCGGATGGCTTCCAGGACCGGGGCTTCTATCCTGAGAGAAAGTGCCGAGGAGGTTTGTCATGACCCGCTGTCGTCACCGCATTGTTCTGGTGAGTCTCCTGGCCCTGGCCTTGGGGACCGGTCCTTGCCGCGCACAACTGTCTCCCGGCACCGGAGACCCGGGGGCCGACATGGCGGTGGATGTCCTTGTGCTGCGTCCTCTGGGCCTCGTTTCCACGGTGGTGGGCGCGACCCTGTTTACCCTTTCTCTGCCCTTCACCCTGACCAGCGGCTCGGCGGGGCAGGCGGCCTGCGCGCTGGTGGCGGATCCCCTGGCTTATACCTTCACGCGTCCCTTGGGCGATGTGGAAAACCGTGTTGCCGGCGGGGACCGTCCGTTCGGCTGTGGGCGCTAGCCGCTGCCCGTCATGGGGACAAAGGCCACCGGCAGGACCACCCGGTCCAGGACGGTGCCCGACAGCGATTTTTCCAGGACGTGCAGTGCCTGGGTTCCATGGGGGGCGCCAACCGGTAGCACCAGGCGGGCGCCCGCGCGCAACTGCGCCACCAGGGCCGGGGGTATGTCCCGGGCCGCGGCGGTCACCATGATGCCGTCGTAGGGCGCCACCGCCGGCCAGCCGGCATGGCCATCGGCCAGGATGACTTCCACGTTGCCGATGCCCAGCGACGCCAGGCGCTGGCGGGCCTGGTCGGCGAGGTCCGGCAGGATTTCCAGGCTGATCACCCGCTTGGCGAGGCCGCTCAGGATGGCCGCCTGATAGCCCGAGCCGGTGCCCACTTCCAGGACGATATCCCCGGAGCGCGGGTCCAGGAGCTGGGACATGAGCGCGACGATGAAGGGCTGGGAAATGGTCTGCCCCTGGCCGATGGGCAGGGGGCCGTTGCGGAAAGCCTCGCCGCGCAAGCCCTTGGGCACGAAGCGTTCCCGGGGAATCCGGGCCATGGCCGCCATGACACGCTCACCCACCGGCGTCCCGCAGGCCTCCGCCTCGGACCGGATGTCCCACAGCATCTGTTGATGATCGTGCATGTCTTTCTCCGGCATCCGCCGGGGCCGGCGCCCGGTACAATGTCAGGATAGCCAAAGGGGGATTGAGCGATGCGTGTCGGGGGGAGGCTTCTGTTGGTTCTTGGACTGACCCAGGCGGGGCTGGCGACCGCGGCGGCGCCGGCCAGCGACGGCAGCGTCGTGCTCCGCATGTGCCGGGGCGCGGACAAGGTGAAGGCGCTGTCGGTCATGTGCCACAGCTATCTCAATGGCTTCATCGATGGCGCCCACCACTACGCCAAGGACGGCAAGGTGCCGTTCTGCCTGGAGGACGGAGACAAGGAGAAGGTGCCGCAAGCGCTGGTGGAATGGATCACCGCCCATGGCGAGGCCCAGAGCCAGCCGGCCGGCATGGTGCTGCACAAGGCGCTGAGCGAGAAATTTCCCTGCAAGGGCAAGAAATAGCGTGTCGGACCCCGGCCCGGGGACGCTGCCCATCCTCTACCAGGACGCGGCGCTCATTGCTGTCCACAAGCCCAGCGGTCTCCTGGTGCACCGCACCGGCCTGGACAGGCACGAAACCCGCTTCGCCCTGCAAATGGTCCGGGACATGCTCGGCCATCCGGTCTGGCCGGTCCATCGCCTGGACAAGGGCACCTCGGGCATCCTCCTCTTCGCCCGGGACCGGGAGGTTGGCGCGGCGCTGGGTGCCCGGTTTGCGGCGGGCGGCGTGGAAAAGACCTATCTGGCCGTGGTGCGGGGCCACCCGCCCCTGAACGGTGTGGTGGACCATCCCCTGACACCCATCGCGGATCCCCATGCCGGCCTGCCCGCCGGGCGGGCGGCGCAACCGGCGGTGACCCGGTTTCGCCGCCTGGCGGCGACGGAATTGCCCCATGCGGTGGATCGCTATCCCACCAGCCGCTATGCCCTGGTGGAACTGGAGCCCTTGACCGGCCGCCGCCATCAGTTGCGCCGCCACATGAAGTACATCGCCCATCCCATTATCGGCGACGCCACCCATGGCAAGGGCCGGCACAACCGCCTGTTTCAGGATCTTTTCGGCAGCCACCGTCTGCTGCTGGCCGCCGTGACCCTGGCATTCCGGCATCCCGTGGACGACCGGTGGCTGCGCGTGAGCGCGCCGCCCGCCGCTGACTTTGCCGAGGTGCTCCGCCGCCTCGGCTGGGAGTGCTTCGCCGGGACGGATAAAATGCCCGATTCCGGACAAGAAACGATGCCATGACCGAAGACGAGGAATGCCTGCGCGCCAAGCTCAACGCCGAGACGGGCAAGCTGGCCTGGCGGGAACTGGAGCGTCACTTCGCCCGGGGCGTGCTGATCAAGGTGGCCGGCGACCTGGATCTGGTGGATGTGGCCCTGGCCTTCAGCCGCGATGACAAGGCGGCGGTGGAGGCCTGGCTGGCGGCCGGACGCATTGCCCGCGCCACCGTCGAGGACGCGCAAGCCTGGCATGACCAGCAAAGCCTGTTCTGGGCCGTGGTGGCGGCTCCCTGGGTGCTGGTCCAGGAAGTCGCCGCCCGCCAGGACGCTTGAACCCAAGGAACCCCCATGGCCCTCAAGGCAACCATCTTCAAGGCGGACCTGCAAATCGCCGACATGGACCGCAACCACTACGCGGATTACAGCCTGACCCTGGCCAGGCATCCGTCGGAAACCGACGAGCGCATGATGGTCCGCCTTCTGGCCTTCGTGCTCTTCGCCGAGGAGGGACTGGGCTTTGGCAAGGGCCTGTGCGTGGACGATGAGCCGGACCTGTGGCGCAAGGAACTCACCGGCGACATCGCCCTGTGGATCGACGTGGGCCTGCCCGACGAACGGTGGATTCGCAAGGCTTGCGGCCGCGCCGCGCGGGTGGTGGTGGTGAGCTATGGCGGCCGGGCCGCCGAGGTGTGGTGGGGCCAGATCCGGGACAAGCTGGAAAGGCTGGGCAACCTTAGCGTCTACTTCCTCGGCGCCGAGGCCAGCCAGGCGCTGGCCACCCTGGCCAGCCGCACCATGCGCCTGCAGTGCAGCGTGCAGGAGGGCCAGGTCTTCATCACCGATGGCGAGCGCAGCCTGACTGTCGAGCCCGAGTGCAGACAGGGCGGACCCAGGGAGTGAGCATGCGGCACCTGGATTTTCAGCTTACCGGCGACTACGTGGAACTGTGCAACCTGCTCAAGCTCGCCGGCCTGGCGGACAGCGGCGGCCAGGGCAAGGCCCTTGTGGCCAGCGGCGTGGTGTCCGTGGATGGCCGTCCCGAGAACCGCAAGACTGCCAAGATCCGGGCTGGGCAGCGGGTGGAATGCGCGGATGTCTGTATCCGGGTGAGCGGCCCGGACCCAGCCATCACCTAGAAGCGGTAGCGCGGCACGGCCTGGAGGCTTGCCGGCGCGACGCGGGCCATGGCGCCGAAGCTCTGGCTGCACGAACAGGCTTTTTCCCGTTCCCGCATGAGCTCGGCATGGGCTGCCAGATAGACGGTTCTTTCCCTGCCGGCAGGCAGACGGGTCAGGGTGTGGGCGTAATCCGTGCATTCCTTTTCCGTCATCAGCGGCGGACAGACGAAGTCGGTTTCCGCCGGGGCCGGTAGATCGCCGGCGACACTTATGGTGGAGAGGGCCAGCCCCTGAACAAGCCACAGCAGCCGAAGGTCCATGATTTCCTCCTTTCCGTGCCCACGTAACCCGGTCGAATGGGTCCCTGTGCTTGGCAGGGTATTCGCAATAACCGTACCAGGGCCTGGCCAGCGGTTCTATCAGGCTAAATTGCACATTTAAATCAATGTGTTGAGTCGGTAATTGCGGTTCCGGTCTCTGCGCCCGGTTTGGCCGGGGCCACCCAGGATGCCCGCCCGCAGGGCGAGCCGCGCGGTCCTGGTGCGTACCGGGGTGGAACGGGTGAAATTGCCTATCATGGGCGGGTTGAATTCCGGAGGCTTATTTCATGCTGAACCCTGCGCAACCCCAACGCCAGCCCAAGGACGGCATGATCAAACTTGCCCACGTCATGTACGGCCTGCATGTCTTCAGCGCCCTCACGGGCCTGGTGAGCGCCGCCTTCATCGTCACCGCCTTTCTGACAGGCTGGCCCTCCCTCATCGCCGTGGTGCTCAACTACATGAACCAGGGCGAGGTCCGCGGCACCTGGCTGGAATCCCACTTCCGCTGGCAGTTGCGGACTTTCTGGTTCGCCCTGCTCTGGGTGGTGGTGGGGGTGCTGCTGGCCTTCACCCTCGTCGGCATTCCCATAGCCGCCGCCCTGTTGCTGGGTGTGGGCGTCTGGGTGCTGTATCGGCTGCTCCGGGGTTGGAGCGGCCTCGGCGCGGAAAAGGCCCTGGATTTGAAGGATTGATCCGGCCATTCCCGACTTTCCGCTTTTCGGGGAAGATACGGCACTTCGCGGCCCGCCCGCGCGCCCATCAGATTGTTCGGAAGGATCATGCCATGCGCAGGAAAACCGCCCTCGTCTTCGCCTTCGCAGCCTTGTCGGGCCTGGCTCTGCAAGTCACCGCGTCCGACGAAGATCCGTTCGACAAGGCGATCCATACCTACGGCTGCGCCGATTATCCCAAGGCCTTCAAGATGATCGTGCCCCTGGCCGAGGGCGGCCACGCCCTGGCCCAGTACCAGATGGGCCTGATGCTGGAGCAGGGGCAGGGTACCGAGGC
Source organism: Thiobacillaceae bacterium (assembly GCA_035332045.1). GTDB lineage: Bacteria > Pseudomonadota > Gammaproteobacteria > Burkholderiales > Thiobacillaceae > PFJX01. Next base: position 11,293 of record DAOQNK010000046.1, read on the forward strand.
GAATCTGGCGGAGGCCTACAAGTGGTACAAGAAGGCCGCCGATCAAGGCATTGCCGACGCCTATTTCGCCCTGGGCCAGATCTATTACCGGGGCGTGGCGGTGCCAAAGGACATGATCCAGGCCATGGTGGCCTTCGATGTGGCGGCCCGCCTGGGGCACTCGGTTTCCGGAGACTGGCGCGGCATGGTGTCCAACGTGCTGAACGAGGAGCAATTGGCCAAGGCCCAGAAGGCCGCCAGCGAGCTGATCGCCAAACGCCCCGCCGGCGCCCTGGACAGCCTTAGATAAGGCGCGCCAGGAAGGCGCCTTCCCGGCCCGGCGGCAGGGAGAGCCAAACCCGGTGGCCGCTGCCGGGGGCGACCTGGGCCGGTAGGCCGTTACGATCGCGCAGGGTGTCTACGCGCATTTCCAGATTTCCCGCCGGGTGGATGATTTCCAGCCGGTCCCCCACCGAGAACTTGTTCTTCACTTCGACTTCCGCCAGGCCGTCGGCGCCGTAGCCCAGCAGGTCGCCCACGTACTGGCTGCGGCCCGACTCGGATACGCCACGCAGGTAGTTCTGGTATTCCCGGTCCGGGTGGCGCTGGAAGAAGCCGCCCGTGTAACCCCGGTTGGCCAGGCTTTCCAGGCCGCGCACCAAATTCGCGTCCAGGGGCTTGCCGGCCAACGCGTCGTCGATGGCCCGGCGATAGGCCTGGCAGGCCCGGGCCACGTAGTAGGGCGACTTGGTGCGTCCCTCGATCTTGAAAGAATCGACGCCGATCTCCACCAGCCTTCCCACGTGCTCGATGGCGCGCAGATCCTTGGAATTGAGCACGTAGGTGCCGTGCTCGTCCTCCTCCACCGGCATGAGCTGGCCCGGCCGAGTGCCTTCCTCCAGTAGCCAGACCCGCTGGTTCAGGGGCACGGCGTCGCCGGCGCCGTTCTCTTCGGCGGGCTTCACCTTGTAGTCCCAGCGGCAGGAGTTGGTGCAGGTGCCCTGGTTGGGGTCCCGGTGGTTGAAGTAGCCCGAGAGCAGACAGCGGCCGGAATAGGCCACGCAGAGGGCGCCATGGACGAACACCTCCAGCTCCGTGTCAGGGCATTCCTGGCGGATCTCGGCGATTTCGTCGAGCGACAGCTCGCGTGAAAGTATGACCCGCCGGATGCCGATGCCTGCCCAAAATCGCACGGCGGCATGGTTCACCGTATTGGCCTGGACCGAGAGGTGGACGGGCATTTCCGGCCAGCGCTCCCGCACCAGGCCGATGAGGCCCGGATCGGCCATGATCAGGGCGTCAGGCCCCAGTTCGATCAGGGGCGCCATGTCCGCCAGGTAGGTCTTCACCTTGGCGTTGTGGGGGTAGATGTTGCTCACCACGTAGAACTGGCGGCCCAGATCGTGGGCGGCGTCGATGCCCGCCTTCAGGGTGGCCAGATCCTTGAAGCTGTTGTTGCGCACCCGCAGGCTGTAGCGGGGCTGGCCGGCGTAGACCGCGTCGGCGCCGTAGGCGAAGGCGGTGCCCAGCATGGCCGGGGAGCCGGCGGGGGCGAGGAGCTCGGGGGAGCGTGGTGTCATGGAAGTTCCATGGAGGGGTGATCGGTGGTTGGGATTGACAATATTAGTAAATTATAAAATAATGAAGCCATGCAATCACGATGTTTTGTCCTATACATAACCCGTTCTGGAGAATGCCATGAAAGCCCTGACCCCCGTTCTGATCGCCGCTACCCTCGCCGCTTCCAGCCTCGCCGTCGCGGGTGATCCGGTAGTGGGCAAGCAAAAGGCCACTGCCTGCATCGTCTGCCATGGCAGCGAGAACTTCGGCGGAATCTTCTACACCCTGCAACTGGCCGGCCGCAATGCCGACAAGCTGGCAGTGAAGACCAACAAGTACAAGACCGGTAAGATTCTCCATCCGATGATGAATTTCGCCACGGCGTTCTTCACCGAAAAGGAAATCGAGGACGTGACCGCCTACTACCAGTCCATCGGCAAGCCTTTCCTCACTTCGCCCTTCTTCACCATCAAGGGTGACGACGAGGCGAAGCCCGCCACCGCCGAGGCGCCCGCCGCGCCGGCGTGGCCCGTTGCGGTCGCCGTGAAATAAGACGCCATGGATCGACAGGTTCTGATTCGGGAAAAGGTTTACGACCCCGTACTCAGAACCCTGCATGCCTGGAACGGCCTGGCCATCCTGCTCTTGATACTCAGCAGCCAGGTGGCGGACTGGCTTCAGTACACGCCAGAGGCGACCGCCCTCTGGCGTTTCCACGTCTGGATCGGCTTTGCCCTGGTTTTAGGCCTGGTGGGGCGCATCGCCTGGGGCGTGAACGGTCCCGCCCAGGCTAGATGGTCCGCCCTCTGGCAATGGCGGGCCTGGCTGGATGCCCTGCGCCAGCGGCGGTGGATCGGCGAGCCCGAGGCCTTCGGCCACGAGCCCCTGGCCTCGGCCGCCTATCTCGCCTTCTATGGCATCGCCCTGGCCATGGCCATCACCGGACTGGCCCTGGCCGCCATCGACCAGGGACGTGGACCCCTGGTATTCGTGCTGGGCCACGATGTGACCCTGAAGCACGTGTTCCAGGAACCCCACGAAATTCTGGAGAAGTTCGTCTGGGCCTATGTGGTCCTTCATATCGCCGCCTTGATCTTTCATGAAAAGCGCCACGGCATTCCCATGGCCCAGGCCATGGTGAGCGGCTACCAATACCGTAAGGAGAAGGAATGAAGCGTTTGCTCCCTTTGCTGGCTTTGCTGGCCAGCCTCCCCGCCCGGGCCGAGACGCCCCAGCAAATTCTTGACGGCCTGGTGGCCCAGTCCGGCGCGGCCTCCGCCGCCCGGGGCGAGCAGTTCTTCCGGGCAAAATCCGCGGAGGGCAAGACCGCCGAGTCCTGCGCCACCTGCCACACCGACAATCCCAAGGCCGCGGGCCAGCATGTGAAGACCCACAAGACCATCGACCCCATCGCGCCGGTGGCCCAGAAGGACCGCTTCACCGATCCCGCCAAGGTGGAGAAGTGGTTCAAGCGCAACTGCAACGAAGTGCTTTCCCGGGCCTGCACGGCCCAGGAAAAGGCGGATTTCGTCGCCTACATGATCTCGGTGAAGTGAGGCGGCCATGGTCGATGCCGGCATCACGTGGAAGAACCTGCTGACCCTGGCCCTGGCGGTTGGCGCTTCGGCCCTCGTCATCGCCCGGGCGCCGGCCGACGATGACGCCGTCTTCCCCATGCCGGCGGGCAAGACCTATGTGAACGAGTGCGGCAGCTGCCACACCGCCTTCGCACCAGGCCTCCTGCCGGCCCGCTCCTGGCGCAAGATGATGGCCGAGTTATCCAATCACTTTGGCGAAGACGCGTCCCTGGAGGAGCCTCACCGCCTGGCCATCCAGAAGGATCTTGAAAACCTGGCCGCCGACTCGCCCAGTTCGAATATGCGCATGCGCCGCATCCATGGCGCCATCGCCGCCAACGCCGCGCCCCAGCGCATTTCCGAGACCGGCTACTTCAGATACATGCACGACGAGGTGCCGGCCCATATCTGGAAGCGGAAGAAGATCGGCACGCCGGGCAACTGCATCGCCTGCCACACCCGGGCCAACGAAGGCCGCTATGGCGAGCGGGAAGTGCGGATTCCGCCCCAGTAGGTCACCCCTTCCCGAACAGGCGGTCCAGTTCAGAGCGCGCATCCGTGGGTTTGTCCGAGGCGGCCGGCCCGCCGAAAAGCGAGTCCAGGGCGGCTCGATCACCCGACTTTGCCTGGCTTCCCGTGGAACCCCCGGCGCCCGCCTGGAACCACTCGCAGAAGTTGGCCCGTGTCTTGTCCTTGATCTCGTCGGCCGCGAGTTCCCGGCACTGCTTGGCCTTGCCCGTGTCGAAGTGGCGGCATTGCCGGCAAACGTGGAGATCCGCGCCGCAGCCGGGACATTCGGCCCGGCGGCCCAGGGGCTGGGGCACGTCCTTGAGGTCGGCGCCGCATTTCCAGCAGGTGAGTTCGATGCTCATGGTTCCCTCCGGCGGGAGACAATGCGTTCCATGATACTGAGCTTTGCAAAAGTTAAGCCAATGCACTCCCCCTCCCCACCTCCCCCGCCAGCGGGGGAGGGGTTGTCTCCCTCCCCGCTGGCGGGGAGGGCTGGGGTGGGGAGAGGAGCGCCGACAACAGAGCGCATGGCATTACTTTTGAGAAAATTAGTAATTCCCCCGGGAGACTTGTGATGGCATTCGGCCTCATCGTCATCGGTGACGAGATCCTGTCCGGCAGGCGCCAGGACAAGCACTTCGCCCAGGTGGTGGAACTGCTCGCGGCCCGGGGCCTGAAACTGGCCTGGGTCCGCTATCTGGGCGACGAGCGGCCGCGCCTGGTTCAAAACCTGCGAGAAACCTTGGCTGGCGACGACGTGGTGTTCAGTTGCGGCGGCATCGGCGCCACGCCGGACGACCACACCCGCCAGGCCGCCGCCGAGGCGCTGGGCGTGCCCCTGGCCCTGAATCCCCAGGCCCGCGACCTGATCGCCGGGCACATGGCCGAGATCGGCCAGCCCCTCACCTCCGAGCGGCTGCGCATGGGCGAGTTGCCCGAGGGCGCCGCACTTATCCCCAATCCTTACAACCGCATTCCGGGCTTCAGCCTGGGCCGGCATCACTTCGTGCCGGGCTTTCCGGTCATGGCCTGGCCCATGATCGAGTGGGTGCTGGACACCCATTGCCGGCACCTGTTCGGCGAGGGCAGGGAGGCGGAGCGGGGCTGCCTGGTGACCGGCCTCAACGAGGGGACGCTGACGCCCCTGTTCGATGCGGTGGAGCGGGAATTCCCGGGCGTGCGCATCTGGAGCCTGCCCCGCATCGACCCCGGGCAGCGCTTCCGCTACGAGATCGACCTGGGGGTGAAGGGGGCGGAAAGCCTGGTGGAGCCGGCCTTTGCCCGCCTGCGGGAGGGCGTCCTGGCCCTGGGCGGCGTGGTGTCCGATCAGGCCTGATCGGACAGGTAGCGGCAGTTCGTCTCTTTCAGGGCGAAGGCGAGCAGCCAGCCGCCGAGGGCGAAGCCCAGCAACACCGACATCCCGACTTGGTAATGGGCCAGGGACAGGGCGCCGCCGCCGGCGGCCCGGTCGATGACCCAGCCCACCAGGGGCTGAAGGATGGCCGCCCCCAGGAAGGCGCCGGTGTTCACCAGGCTGGTGGCCATGCCCGAAAGCGCGTGGCGGTTCACTTCCTTGGCGCAGGCCCAGGTCAGGGTGAAGCCGGCGGCCCCCAGGCCCATGAGCAGGAACAGGGCGTGGCTCCAGCCGGGTTGCAGGTTCCAGCCCAGGACCAGGGGCAGCCAGGTGGCCACGTAGAGGCCGCAGGACAGCAGGATGACCGGTTTCCGCTTGCCCAGCCGATCCGACAGGGTACCCATGAAGAAGGCCCCTACGGCGAAGGCCGCCAGCAGCAGGGAGGTGTGGGCCGTGGCGGTGGCCCGGTCCCAGCCGTGGCCCTGGGTCAGGTAGGGCACGGCCCAGAGGCCGGCGAAGGCGAACAGGGTGCCGGAGATGCCCAGGTTGACGAAGAAGCCGGGCCAGGAATGGCGATTGCGGGCCACCTCCACCAGGCCGTCGTACCAATGGCCCTCATGGGCCGGATGGGCGGCCTTACCTTCCAGTTCCCGCAGGCTGGGCAGGCCCACCTGGGCCGGGTTGTCCCGCACCAGCCACCAGGCCAGCCAGGCCAGGGTGAGGGAGAGGATGCCCACCACCACGAAGGCGTCCCGCCAGCTCACATAGGCCAGCGCCCAGGCCAGGGGCGAAGCGGCCAGCACCGCCCCCATATTGCCCAGCAGGATGGTGAGGCCGGTGAGGGTGCCGAACTTGCGCTCGCTGAACCAGGCGGCGTTGAGCTTCAACAGGGCGATGAAGGTGACCGAGACCCCCAGGCCCACCAGCAGGC
>DAOQNK010000047.1:0-7586 GCA_035332045.1 Thiobacillaceae bacterium
CCATGGACCACGAATGTCTGTTTTGGCGGCTTGCTGAAGCCCGACAGCCAGGCCAGGAGCGCATCTCTGTCCGCATGGGCCGACAGTCCCCCCAAGGTATGGATATCGGCGCGCACGGGGATTTCCTCCCTGAACAGGCGCACTGTCCTGGCTCCGTCCACGAGCCGGCGCCCCAATGTGGCCTCGGCCTGGAACCCGGCGAATATCACGCTGCATTCCGGACGAGGCAGGTTGAATTTCAAATGATGCTTGATCCGGCCCGCATCGCACATGCCCGAGGCGGAGATGATGATGGCGCCTTGTTTGATCTTGTTGAGGGCCATGGACTCCTCGACATCCTCCGTGACTCTCAAATAAGGAGCTTCCGGGCTGGTGCGATACCAGGACAACAACTCCCTTGATTCCTGGTCCATCAACTCCCTGTGCCTGAGCGTTATTTCCGTGGCCGCACCGGCCATGGGCGAATCCACGAAGACGGCCAGGTTGCGTGGCAGCCGTTTCTGGCGCACCAGATCCATGAGCAGATAAAGCAGGTCCTGGGTGCGACCCACCGCAAAGGCCGGGATCACGACATTGCCCTTTTTTCGCTCCAGGGTATCGCTCACCACAAAGGCAAGCTCCTCCACCGTAGCCTCCATGCTCTTGTGCAGCCGGTTGCCATAGGTGCTTTCCACCAGCAGGACATCGGCCTCTTCTATGCTGGTTGGGTCGTTCAGGATTGGACGCCCAGGCATGCCCAAATCGCCGGAGAACACGAGCTTGCGGGTTTGCTCGTTCTCCTCGACCCAGATTTCAATGATGGACGAGCCCAGAATATGCCCCGCATCGCTATACCGGATTCGAATGCGGGGGTGGGGATGGAGTTCTGAGCCGTAATCTACGCCCCGAAGCAGCTTCAGCGTATTCCTGGCCTGAGTCACCGTGTAGAGGGGGGCCACCTCCTGTTGTTTACGCTTGCTGTGCTTGTGCCTGTCATAGTTGGCCCACTCCGCTTCCTTCTCCTGGATGAAGGCGGAATCGGTCAGCAGCACGCCCAGCAGATCAGCCGTGGCCCGGGTGCAATGCACCGGGCCTTTGTAGCCCAAGGCACATAGACGGGGCAGGAGCCCTGAATGGTCGATGTGGGCGTGGGTCAGCAGGACAAAATCCAGGGCATCCGGCGGAAAGCCTGGAAATTGCCGGTTATAGGCCTCTCCTTGTCGACCTCCTTGGAACATGCCGCAATCGACAAGAAATTTCAGGTCTAGGGATTCGACCAGATAACACGAGCCTGTAACCTGCCTGGCACCACCATGAAATGTGATCTTCATGCAGCCAGCATAGTCCTTTGGGATCTGCCTGGCCCAGAAACGAAAAGGCCCGCTAGCAGCGGGCCTTTTCAGGAGCGGAAAGCCAGGTTCAGCCAGTGACCTTCCGAACGCTCCGTCCACGCAGTTGCAGGCCGATAAGACCCAGGCCAAGCGCCATGGTGGCCCAAACTTCAGGCTCGGGAACGGCGGTTACCTGAACATCGATGAGGTACTTACCCGACGTGGCTCCGGTGACGTCACCGGTTACCCGATAAAAGAAGCTGTTGCCAAGCCCCGCATAGTCGGCGGGCAGCAGAGAGCCGGTGAAGGAACCATTCACGGGGGTGGAAAAAATCATGAACTCGTTGCCGTCATCAGCAATGGCGCCATCCGGATTCACCCAGAAAGACAGCGTCAGGTTGCCAATATTGGAGCCACCAGATACGTAGTTGCTGATCGTGCCAGTGAGAATGACGGGGTCATCCAGAGTGATGAAGTAATCATGCTGGAAGGAACCAAAGCTTGCGGCAATGGCGTTGTCGCCATGCCATGCATCTCCAGCTTGCAAGGATTCTCCGCAGGCCACATCACCGTAAGTGCAACGATTCCTGTCTTGCAGCGCAAGGGCGGAACCAGAAAGGCCTAGGCTCACGGCCAAGGCCACAGCGCTATAAAAAGTTTTCATGATCTTCCTCCTGAATTCAGAACATGCCGAAAGATTAAAAGCAATTAACGTGCCGGGATACGTAAACCATTGTTTTAATGTGTTTGTCAAACCAGGATGAACTGGCTCTACAGACTCTGTGTTAAATATTCCGACAGCCTTTGTAAATAAACTTTATCACTTAAGGGTTTTGTCGGCCCATCGACTTGATCACGTGACTTGGATTTCTGGAGAAAGTTCCCTACTGCGAGAAATACACCACGTCAGCAAAAATAATAGTCAGGTCCAACCAGCGGCTGAACCTGACGCACCATGAATCAACTCCGTTCATCCAGCCATTTTCCAATGGCGGGAGGTACGGTTTTCTGGGCCTTGCCGCTTACATAGATGCCGATGTGACCGCCCGGAAATGACAGTTCGGTGTAGTCCTTTGTGCCCAGTTTACCGCGCATGGCGCGGGAGGCATCCGGCGGAACCAAGTGATCCTGCTCGGCAAAGACATTCAGCACCGGCATGGTGACATTTTTCAGGCTCACAGGATCGCCAATCTCCAAGCCACCCTTCAGCAGTTTGTTCTGCTGGTAAAAGTCCTTGATGAATTGACGGAAGGCTTCGCCGGCCTGGTCGGGGGAGTCAAAGATCCATTTTTCCATGCGCAAAAAGTTTTTCAGGGCTTCCGGATCGTCCAGGGTGTCCAGCAGCCCCAGATATTTCTGACCCATGAGCTGGTAGGGCTTCAGGTTGAGGAAGGTCCAGTTGAGCATCTCGCCGGGGACGTTCCCCATGGTGTCGACGACCAGATCCGCATCCACCTGCTGCACCCAGTGGGAAAGCATGTTGTCAGGAGTCTGGAAATCAACCGGGGTGACCATGGTCACCAGATTCTTTACTTTGTCGGGGTGCAGGGCGGAATAGCACAAGGAGAAGGTGCCACCCTGGCAGATGCCGAGAATGTTGATCTTGTCGATACGGTGGCGCTCGCATATGGCATCCACACAACGGTCCAGGTAGCCGTTGATGTAGTCGTCCAGGGTGAGGTAGCGGTCGGCACGGTCCGGATAACCCCAGTCCACCAGGTAGACATCCTGGCCAGCTTCCATGAGGGCACGGACCGTGGAGCGGTTTTCCTGGATATCCGTCATGTAGGGCCTGTTCACCAGCGCGTAAACAATGAGCAGAGGCACCTTGTTGGGCACAGCGCCCTTGTTGGGGTTTTCGAAACGGTACAGGGTTAGCTTGTCTTCCTGATAAACCACTGTCTTAGGCGTGACGCCGGAGGAAATCTCGCCAACTTCCATCAGATTCTTCATGCCGTGGGACAGTTTCTGGCCATACGAGGTCAGTTCCTGGAGGACGGCATCGGGACGCATGTCGAAGGGCAGCATTCGTGGTCTCCTGATTACTTGGTTTTGGCAGCGGGGGCCCGCTTGCTGGACGCAGGTTTGGCAGCGGCGGAGCGCTTGGACTTGGGCTCGTCGTCCTCGTCCTCTGCGGCGTCGCCTCCAAGCATTACTTTACGTAATGCTTCAATCTGTGATTGCAACGATTTGATTTCTTTGTGTAACTTCAGATTGTCCCTGCGAAGTTCCTGCTGTCGGCACTGAAGCGTGCTGATTTCAGCATGGGTCGGCATGTGCATGGCTTCCAAAGTCTGGTCCACCATACGGGCCATCTGCTGCTTCATGGCCAGCAGGGTGTTCACCAAACGGCCGTAGAGGCTTTGATATTCCAGGGTCATCACGAAATCGCCATAAGCGGCTTCGCTCATTTCCACCCACTGGTCATACAGTTCACGCAGACTGGAGATGGGCTTGCCTTCCTTGGCGCGCACCTGCAGAGACTGTTGGAATTGTTTGGTGGTTTCGATGCCCAGTTTGGCAAAAGCACCCTGATAGGCTTGCATGGCGGCCATATATTCCATCTGGCGCTGGGCAAGTATCTGATATTGCTCCTGGGCCTCCCGGGTGTAGCCCACTGCGGGGATGGAGAGGAATTTGTTGACCTTGTCCTTTACCGCATGAGCGCCTTCCGGGTGGAACGCCTGGGTGAAATCACCCGGCATGGGCATCACGTTGGCAGCCAGGCGGTTCCAGGTGTCCATGGGAAGATCCCAGAACGTGGTCAGGCCCTTGAACTGGTCTTGCGGAAAGAAGGCCTCGGGCCGGAAGGTGCTACCCGCCTGGGACCAGTCTGACCACATTTTCTGCATGCCATCCAACCAGCCATTGATGGCTTCCATCCCGCCATCCTGGTTTGTCTGGGCGCCTGACATGAAACGCTCGGCAAGGCTGTAATAGCCTTTGCTGACGTCCATCAGACGATCGAACACCTCCCGGCCAACAGGCGGGGTCATGGGCGACATGGCTTGCCACCACTGGTTCAGTCCCTCAACGAGGGGGTTCTTGGGCGCCTCGGGCATCTTCATGCCCCGCTGGGCCATATCGGCCCAGGCATTCCAATACTGTTGCTGGGATTCCATCCAACCGTCCATCCAATTCCTCGAAGTGCCCACGGTCCCCTCCTGCATGGAAAAAAGTAGAATAACCCGTTCATTTTTGTGCGTCGCAACAAATATTGTCAAGTGCACTGCACAAAAAGCCTGATAGAATTTCAATGGGGGAGGAAGCATTCCTCATTTGTCAGGAGACTTCCATATGTTCAACGATGTTGTCATCGTGGCTGCGGGCCGTACCGCCGTCGGATCTTTTGGAGGCTCATTGGCTGGCATTCCCGCCAGTCAGTTGGGCGCCCATGTCATCCGCGGCTTGCTCGCCAGAGCCAATTTGCAACCTGGGCAAATCGACGAGGTCATCCTCGGCCAGGTACTTCAAGCCGGCGTTGGGCAGAATCCCGCGCGTCAGGCGGCATTGGCGGGTGGTTTGCCCGATTCAGTCTCCGCGCTCACGATCAACAAAGTCTGTGGCAGCGGCTTAAAGGCCGTACATCTAGCCGCCCAGGCGGTGGAGTGTGGCGATTCAGGCATCGTGATTGCCGGTGGCCAGGAAAACATGAGCCTGTCGCCCCATGTCCTGCCCAAATCCCGTGATGGGAAACGCATGGGCAACTGGGAACTGGTGGACACCATGATCCAGGACGGACTTTGGTGCGCGTTCAACGATTGCCATATGGGCATCACGGCCGAGAACATTGCCACCAAGTACGAGTTCAGTCGCGCCGAGCAGGATTTGTTCGCCGCCACTTCCCAGCAGCGTACCGAGGCGGCCCAGAAAGCCGGTCATCTCGACGCGGAAATCATCCCGCTGGAAATCCCCCAGCGCAAAGGCGATCCCATCGTCTTCGCCAAGGATGAATTCCCCCGCGCCGGCACGACGGCCGAGTCCCTGGGCAAGCTGAAGCCCGCCTTCAAGAAGGACGGCACGGTAACCGCCGGCAATGCCTCCGGCATCAACGACGGTGCCGCCGGCGTGGTGGTGATGTCTGGCGCTCAAGCCAAGCTGCTGGGCCTGACGCCCATCGCCCGCGTGGTTTCCTTCGGCAGCGCCGGCGTGGACCCCGCCATCATGGGCACCGGCCCCATCCCGGCCGTTCGCAAGTGCCTTGACCGGGCCGGCTGGTCTGCCAAGGACCTGGACATGATCGAGGCCAATGAAGCATTTGCTGCCCAGGCCATGTCGGTGAACAAGGAATTGGGCTTCGATCCGGTGAACGTGAATGTGAGCGGCGGTGCCATCTCCATCGGCCATCCCATCGGCGCCTCCGGTGCCCGCATCCTGGTGACCCTGCTCTATGGCATGCAGCGCACCGGCGCCAACAAGGGTCTCGCCACCCTGTGCATCGGTGGCGGCCAGGGTGTGGCCCTGGCGGTTGAACGAATCTAAGTAAAGGAACAAGCAATGAGTGGATTGAATGGAAAGGTCGCCCTGGTCACTGGCGGCACCGGCGGCATCGGAACCGCGATTTGCATCAAGCTGGCTCAAGCCGGCTGCAAAGTGGTTTCCACCTACATGGACGAGGCCCAAGCCAATGAGTGGAAGGCCAAAATGGCTGCTGCCGGCTTCGATATGGCCATCGTCAAGTGCGATGTGTCCAACTTCGAAGACTGCAAGGCCATGGGCGAGAAGCTCAACGCCGAAGGCGGCGTCGACATCGTGGTCAACAACGCCGGCATCACCAAGGACGGCACCTTCCGCAAGATGTCTGAAGGCCAGTGGAATGCGGTGTTGACGGTCAACCTGGACTCCGTATTCAACGTGACCAAGCAATTCATCGACGGCATGCTGAACAAGAGTTGGGGTCGTGTGATCAACATCTCGTCCATCAACGGCCAGAAGGGCCAGTTCGGCCAGACCAACTACTCCGCCGCCAAGGCCGGTATGCATGGCTTTACCATGGCTCTGGCCCAGGAAACGGCGAAGAAGGGCATCACGGTCAATTCCGTTTCACCTGGCTACATTGGTACTGAAATGGTGATGGCCATCCCCGAGGACGTCCGCAACCAGATCATCGCGCAGATCCCCGTGGGACGCTTGGGCAAGCCCGAGGAAATTGCCGCGTTGATCACCTTCCTAGCCAGTGAAGATGGCGCTTTCATCACCGGAGCCAACATCGCTGCCAATGGTGGCCAGCACATGTGCTGAAGCAGTAGCTTGTGGGCCGACGGCAGCCCCGTCGGCCCATCTGAGGGGGTGACATCGCATGACAGCCGAACGCCTGATCAAGAAATATCCCAACCGGCGCCTGTACGACACCGAGGAAAGCCGCTACATCACGCTCGCAGAAGTCCGGGAACTGGTGATGCGCGCGATCAATTTCAAGGTTGTGGATTCCCAGACCGAAGATGACATCACCCGCAACATCCTGTTGCAGATCATCATGGAGCAGGAAGCGGGAGGCGCGCCGATGTTCACTGCCGCCATGCTGGAGCGGTTCATCCGTTTCTATGGCGATACGGCCCAAGCGGCGTTCACCACTTTTCTTGATCAGAGCCTAGACCTGTTCGTCCAGCAGCAGCGTATGTTCACCGAGCAGATGCAGGGTATGTGGGGAGGTAACCCTGTCGATTTCTGGATGAAGCTCGGTCAACAAAATATGGGCTTATGGAAAGACATGGAAGAACTGGCCCGAAAGAACATGGCCAGTGGCGACAAGAACGACGACAAAGTCGGTAAGTAAAATTTTTTTCTGCCAGGTGTTGACAAGACTGGTTTAACTTCGATATTGTGCACCGCAACAATTGTGCAATGCACAATTCGACCTTACCCTTAACTTGTCACTCAGGAGAGCATCATGCAGAAAGAGTTCATTGAAATGATCGAGAAGTCCACCGAAACCGCCCTGGAATCCGCCCGCAAGGTTGGCGAGCTGAACCAGCGCACCTTCGAAAAGCTGTTCCAGCAGCAAGCCGATCTGGCTGCCTTCTACATGGACGCCAGCGCCCGCGGTCTGGAACTGATGGCCAAAGCCAAAGGCTACCAGGATCTGCTGTCTGGTCAGACCAGCCTGCTGCGTGAATGTGGCGAGCGCAACATGGCCGCGATCCGTGACGGCATTGCCTTCGCCAACGAATCCACCACCGAATACGGCGCCATGATGCAGGAAGGCATGAAGCTGGCCAAGGAACAGGCCGCCAAGGCTTCCAGCATGGTCAAGCTGCCCGTCTGATCAGACGACAG
>DAOQNK010000047.1:7686-17197 GCA_035332045.1 Thiobacillaceae bacterium
GCGATGGGCACATAATCGCTCATCACCGAACCCTGAGATTCTCTTTTGCCCAAGGGCCCATGGCCTGTCCCATGGATGTGCCAATGCGCCGGGCCAGGCGTTCCGCGATGCCCTCCTGGGGGGTGTAATCCACGATATCCTCGGCCTTGATTACATCTCTGGCCACATAGTCAAGGCTTCCCAGCGCATCCGCCAGACCCAGTTCGATGCTTCGCGCGCCACTCCAGACCAGCCCGCTGAATAATTCCGGGTTTTCCTTCAGTCGCTTGCCCCTGCCCTGCCTGACCATTTGGATGAACTGCGCGTGAACCTCGGCCAGCATGGCCTTGGCATGGGCTTCCTGACGAGCATCGACGGGTGAAAAGGGGTCCAGGAATCCCTTGTTCTCGCCGGCGGTCAACAAACGGCGCTCCACACCCAATTTCTTCATGCCTTCGGTAAAGCCGAAGCCGTCCATCAAGACCCCTATGGACCCGACCAGTGAGGCCTTGTCGACGAATATCCGATCCGCGGCCGCCGCAATGTAATACCCGCCAGAGGCGCAGATGTCGTCAACCACGACATAGAAAGGAATTTTCGGATGTTTGGCGCGCAGACGGCGAATCTCGTCATAGACCTGACCAGCCTGAACCGGGCTGCCGCCCGGGCTGTTGATGCGCATGACGACGCCCTGGGTATGCTTGTCATCAAAGGCGCCATTGAGGGCCGTGATGAGCATGTCGGCACTCATGCCGTTCTCACCACCGATCTCGCCATTCAATTCCACCAGGGCTGTGTGGGGTCCGGTGGAGCTGAAGCCCTCGCCTTCATGATTCAGTACCGCAAAGAGGACGATGAACAGCCAAAGCGCGCCCAGGGACCTGAAGAAGATGCTCCAGCGCCGGGCTTTCCGTTGTTCCTGTACGTGGGCCAGCAACAGACGTTCCAGCGCACCACGATCCGATGATTCTTCCTCAGCCATTCGCTATTCCTCGCAATAGATGCCACCGTCCCGTTCCGTCACCGCGACGCTGACCAAACCACGTCCTTCGCAGCGTCCTCCCATGCATGCGCCTGTTCCAGGATCATAGAGGGCGCCATGAGTGGAACAGACCAAGTATAGCCGCGAGTAATCGAAGAACTCGCCGGGCTGCCAGTCCAGTTCAATGGGCACGTGGCCGCAGCGGTTGAGATAGGCGTAAACCTGGCCCCGCCAGCGCACGGCGAAGGCGGGAACGCTTTCCGCACCGCGACTCACCTCGAAGCGCATGCCTGCGCCGCCCTCCTCCAGATCGCTGGAGGCGCAGATCAGGCGTTGTCGCGCAGCCATTTCGCCAGTTCGGCGAAGCTGTGGCAGACCGCCAGAGGATTCAGCGCTTCCAGACCTTCCGGCGGATGGGCGCCATAAGCTGCACCCAGGGCGGCGATGCCGGCGTTGCGGGCCATCTCCAGGTCGTGGGTGGTGTCGCCGATCATCAGCGCCCGCTCCGGGGAGACCCTGAGTTCGTCCAGCAATTCCTCGATCATGGCCGGATGGGGCTTGGAAAAGGTCTCGTCAGCGGTACGGGAGGCGTGAAAGAGGGGGGCGAGGCCGGTATGAGCGAAGGCCCGATCCAGGCCCCGGCGCGCCTTGCCGGTGGCCACGGCGAGCAGATGACCGCGCGCCCGCATCTCGTCGATCAATTCCCGGGCCCCGTCGAACAGGGGGATTTCCGCATCCTGGCCCAGGTAATGGCGGCGGTAATGGTCCGCCAGGGGTTGGTGCTGATCCTCGGGCAGGTTGGGGAACAGGGTCTCCAAGGCCTGGCGCAGGCCCAGGCCGATGATGTGGCTGGCCTCTTCGCGGCTGGGCACGGGCAGGCCCATGTCCCGGCTCGCGGCCTGGATGCAGGTCGCGATGACTCCGGCGGAATCCATCAGGGTGCCGTCCCAGTCGAAGATCAGGAGTTCAAAGCGCGCGGCGATTTCCGGCTCCAGGAAGAACGTGAAGGCGAAATAACAAAAGCCGGCGCGAGGCCGGCTTTCCGAGTTCTGGTGGGCAGTACTGGGATCGAACCAGTGGCCCCCGCCGTGTGAAGGCGGTGCTCTACCGCTGAGCTAACTGCCCGGTGTATCGGACCGCGATGCTCGCGGCTCGTCCCGAGGCGGCGCATTCTAATGAGGCCACCGACGCCGGTCAAAGGCTTTTTACATCCCGCAAGGCTTAAGGCGAAGGGGGCCCTTCCAGTAGAATTGCAGCTTTCCGTCTTCGCTCCACTCCATGGTCCGCACCCGTTTCGCCCCGTCGCCCACCGGCTATCTGCATATCGGCGGCGCCCGCACCGCGCTGTTCTCCTGGGCCTACGCCCGCAAGATGGGCGGCGAGTTCATCCTGCGCATCGAGGATACCGACCTGGAGCGTTCCACCCAGGCCTCGGTGCAGGCGATCCTGGACGGCATGGCCTGGTTAGGACTGGACTGGGACGAGGGTCCCTACTACCAGATGCAACGTATGGACCGCTACAAAGCCGTGGTGGACCAGCTTCTGGAGGAAGGCCACGCCTACTATTGCTACGCCAGCAAGGATGAGCTGGAAATCATGCGCGAGGCCCAGAAGGCCCGGGGCGAGAAGCCACGGTACGACGGGCGCTGGCGACCCGAGCCCGGCAAGTGCCTGCCCGAGCCGCCCGCCGGAGTGACCCCCGTCATCCGCTTCAAGACCCCCCGGGAGGGCGAGGTCACTTTCAACGACATGATCAAGGGTCCCATCACCGTGGCCAACGCGGAACTGGATGACCTGGTCATCGTGCGCGGCGACGGCGTGCCCACCTACAACTTCGGCGTGGTGGTGGACGACTGGGACATGGGCATCACCCACGTCATCCGCGGTGACGACCACGTCAACAACACCCCGCGCCAGATCAACATTCTCAAGGCCCTGGGCGCCCCCATTCCCACCTATGCCCACGTGCCCATGATCCTGGGCCAGGACGGCGAGCGCCTGTCCAAACGGCATGGCGCGGTGTCGGTGCTGCAATACCGGGACGAGGGCTATCTGCCCGAGGCCCTGCTCAACTACCTGGCCCGCCTGGGCTGGAGCCACGGCGACGACGAGAAGTTCGACCTGAAGCAGTTCGTCGAGTGGTTCGACGTGGGCCACGTGAGCCACTCCGCCGCCCGCTTCGACGCCTCCAAGCTCGGGTGGCTCAACCAGCAATATCTCAAAGAGGCCGACAACGGCCGCCTGGCCGACCTGGTGCAGCCTTTCCTGCAAGCCCAGGGCATCGACACCACCGGTCGCGCCGAGTTGCCCGGCCTCATCGGTCTGGTCAAGGAGCGGGTCAATACCGTGGAGG
Source organism: Thiobacillaceae bacterium (assembly GCA_035332045.1). Taxonomy (GTDB): domain Bacteria; phylum Pseudomonadota; class Gammaproteobacteria; order Burkholderiales; family Thiobacillaceae; genus PFJX01. The sequence continues at coordinate 11,001 of DAOQNK010000047.1, forward strand.
AACTGGCCGACGGCCTGCACATCTACTTCCGCCAGGCCCTGGCGGCGGCGGAGGAACTCCGCGCCAAGCTGCCCAAGGCGGCCTTGCCCGCTTTCGAGAAGCTTCATTCGGACCTGGCCGGGATCACCTGGGAAGCGCCGGCCCTGAGCCAGTTGCTCAAGGACACCGCCGCCGCCTTCGGCATGAAGATGGGCCAGATCGGCATGCCCTTGCGCCTCATCCTCTTCGGCACCGCCCAGACCCCATCCATCGACCAGGTCCTGGCCCTGCTGGGCCGGGAGGAAACCCTGCGCCGATTCGCCGCCGCCTGGCCCCACGTCCAGGCCGTGGTCGAATAGTTCACAACCAGGCTCATCCCATGGCCGCCAAGAAACAGAAGCACGCGATGTCGCAAAAAATGAAGCTCATCGGCTCCCTGACGAGTCCCTTCGTACGCAAGGTCCGTATCGTCGCCGCGGAAAAATTCGTCGAATACGAATTCGTCGTGGACGTGCCCTGGGAGGCGGATACCCACGTGCCCGAGTTCAATCCCCTGGGCAAGGTTCCCGTCTGGGTCCTGGAGGACGGCAAGACCCTGTTCGACTCCCGGGTCATCGTCGAGTACCTGGAGAACGTCAGCCCCGTGGGCCACCTGCTGCCCAAGGACGCCCGCCCCCGCATCGCGGTGAAGCGCTGGGAAGCCCTGGCCGACGGCGTCTGCGACGCCGCCGCCCTGGTAGTGGTGGAAAAGAAGCGTTCCCTCGGCCGCCAGGACCCGGACTGGATCCGCCGCCAGATGGGCAAGGTATCCGCCGGCCTCAAGGCCATGAGCGAGGAACTGGGCCAGCAGACCTGGTGCACAGGCGATTTCTTCTGCCTGGCCGATATCGCCGCGGGCTGCGCCCTGGGCTATCTGGAGTTCCGCTTCCCCGAGATCGACTGGCGCCGGGACCATCCCAACCTGTCCGAGCTCTATGACCGGCTCATGCAGCGGCCGGCCTTCAAGGACACGCTCCCGGTGGGTTGATCTGGCGCGACCGGTTGCCTTGTCCATAATCAGGGCATGCAATCGGACCAGCTTTCCGCCCTCTTCCCCTTCCTCACCAGCCTCGCCCTGGGTTTGTTGATCGGCCTGGAGCGGGAGCGCTCTCCCGCCGCCAAAGCCGGCCTGCGCACTTTTTCCCTGGTGGCCCTGGCGGGCACCGTGGGTGCTTTGCTCTCGGAGAAGACCGGCGCCCCCTGGGTGCTGGGCGGCGGTCTGCTCATCATGGGCGGCATGATGGTGGCCAGCTACTTCAAGGACGACGAGGCGGAAGACCCGGGCACCACCACCATCGCCGCCGTGGTGGTCTGCTACGGCCTGGGCGCCATGGTCTGGTACGGCATGGAGCAGCTTGCCGTTACTCTGGCCATCCTCGCCACCGCCCTCCTCTACTTCAAGCCCGAACTGCGCGGCGTCTCCCGCAGCCTGACCCGCCTGGACCTGGTCTCCATCCTCCAGTTCGCGGTGCTGTCCTTCGTCATCCTGCCCATCCTGCCGGACAAGGACTACGGCCCCTACCATGCGCTCAACCCCTATCAGATCTGGTGGATGGTGGTGCTCATCTCCGGCCTGTCCCTGGCGGGCTACGCCGCCCTGCGCATCGCCGGCCAGCGCCACGGCACCCTGCTCACCGGCCTGTTCGGCGGCATCGCCTCCAGCACCGCCACCACCCTGGCCTTTTCCCGCCACGGCCGCGACAACCCCCACCTGGTCGGCATGGCCGCCCTTATCATCCTGCTTGCCAACTGGGTGGTGTTGATCCGTCTGTCCCTGGTGGTGGCCGTGCTGCAGCCAGGCCTGCTGCGGCCCATGCTGACCCTGCTGGGCGGCGGCGCCACGGCCGGCCTGATCGTGCTCTACCTCTACTTGCGCCGGCTGAGCGAGAAGGCCGACGCGCCCGCCCTGGAAATCAAGAATCCCACGGAAATCCGCGCCGCCTTGAGTTTCGGCCTGCTCTATGCCGGCGTGCTGTTTGCCGCCGCCTGGCTGTCGGACTGGGTGGGCAGCCAGGGGGTCTACGCCGTCGCCCTGGTCTCCGGCCTCACCGACGTGGATGCCATCACCCTCTCCAGCCTGCGGCTCTTCGGCCTGGGCAACCTGGTGCCGGACCAGGTGGCCACGACCGTGTTGCTGGCCCTGCTCGCCAATATCGCCTTCAAGAGCGGCCTGGCCACGGTCATAGGCGGCGCCAGTCTGGCTCGCCAGGTATTGCCGGGGATGGGGGCGGTGGCGGCGGGTTTGCTGGCTGGCTGGCTTTTCGTCTGAAGTGTCGCCTCAGACGCGTTCGTTCATTTGGGCCAGGCGATTGCTGAGTTCGGCGGCCAGGGCGGAAAGCAGCTTCACCCCCGTCGCGGGGGCCGTATGCAGCAAGGCAAGCCAATGTTCCCGACTGATTTCCAGGTATCGGCTGTCCTGGGCGGCACGCACCGAGGCCGAGCGAGGCGCCCCCGTGACCAGCGCCATTTCGCCCACATGCCCGCCCCGACCGACCCGGGCGAGGACCGCTTCGCGCTTGAGAATCTCCAGTTCGCCTGCCAGGACCAGGAACAGGCTGTAATCCTGGCTGCCTTCCCGGATGAGCACTTCACCGGCGGCGGCGAAACACACCCGGCTCGCCTCCAGAACCCGGGCCAGTTCCCTCATGTCCAGATCCCGGAACAGGAACATGCCTTGGAGGATGTCCACCTTGTCCAAGGCGTCCCCGCCGCTTTCCGCCTCGGCCAGCACTTCGACCACGATGGCATTGGTCCAGTCGCGGCGGCCGCCTTCGAGGACGCCCCCCACCAGGGCGCGGGCCAGGCCGGCACAGGGCATGGCCTCGACCACCTTGTCCGGCGCCGTGTCGAGCCCCGCGTCGCCGAGGATGAAACGATCCCCGGGTGCCAGTTCGATGCTCAAGGTATCCGGCAGCACCGCCTCCTGCATGCCGATGGCCCGGGTCAGGACATGGGCCATGGGATGCTCCAGGGCACGGGCCGGTTCCAGCAGGCCCAGGGCCACAAGTTCCATGGCGACGCTGTGTTCCCGGGTCAGCCGGTGCAGGCGTCCCAGGCGAGCCATCAACAGTCCGCCATGGCCCACATGGGCCACGTGGGCATGGCCGCCAACTATCCAGAGCAGGGTCAGGGTGGCGCACATGCCTCGCGCCTCGGCCGAGGCCATGCCTGCGGCATGCACCGCCTGGGAGCAATCCTGGACGATGTCCCGCAGCAGGGCCACGGCGGCCTCGCCCGACAGGCCGGGGCCATCGGCCAGGATGCGGGCCCGGACCCGCTCCAGGGTCAGTTCGGCCGCACGGCCCCCGGCGGGATGGCCGCGCACGGCATCCGCCAGCGCGTAGAACCCCAGGGCATCTTCGACCAGGACGCGGCCCTTGTTGCTGGCCACCCCCGCTGCGCAACCACTGGCCGTGGCACCATAGCTCTTCATCACCTCTCCCGGCGGGTTGAATGGGTGGCGAGTATTTCCCCGTTTCTCCAGGGCATCAAGGCCCGCCTGGGCCAAGCCCGGCCCGGCTATAATGTCCAGCTTTTCCAAATCCGACGCCCATCATGGAAGCCGAACGCCTCAATCAGATCGACAACACCCTCGCCGACCTGGCGCGCCGCGCCGACGAACTACGGGGGTATCTTTGACTACCCTGGCAAACGCGATCGCTTGCAGGAAGTAGCCGGCCTGCTGGAAGACCCCAACGTCTGGAACGACGCCAAGCGCGCCCAGGACCTGGGCAAGGAGCGCAAGGAACTCGAAGGCGTGGTGTTGAACCTGGAAAGCATCGGCCAGGACATCACCGACCACCGGGAGCTGTTCGAGCTCGCCAAGATGGAGGAGGACGACGACACCCTCATCTCCGTGGAAGGCGACGTGGCCGATCTGGAGAAGCGGGTGGCGGACCTGGAATTCCGCCGCATGTTCTCCGGCGAACTGGACGGGGCCAATTGCTTCGTCGATATCCAGGCCGGTTCCGGCGGCACCGAGGCCCAGGACTGGGCCGGCATGCTGGCGCGCATGTACGTGCGCTATGGCGAGCGGCGTGGCTTCAAGGTAGAGGTGTTGGAGGAATCCGAGGGCGAGGTCGCAGGTCTGAAATCCGCCGCCCTGAAGATTTCAGGCGAGTACGCCTACGGCTACCTGCGCACCGAGACCGGCGTGCATCGGCTCGTCAGGAAATCCCCCTTCGATTCCAACGCCCGCCGCCACACCTCCTTCGCCAGCGTCTTCGTCTATCCGGAGGTGGACGACTCCATCGAGGTGGAGATCAACCCCGCCGACCTGCGCATCGACACTTTCCGGGCCTCCGGCGCCGGCGGCCAGCACATCAACAAGACCGACTCGGCGGTGCGCATCACCCACCTCCCCACCAACATCGTCGTCCAGTGCCAGAACGACCGTTCCCAGCACCGCAACAAGGCCGAGGCCATGGCCATGCTGAAGTCCCGGCTGTACGAAGCCGAGCTGCGCAAGCGCCAGGCCGCCCAGCAGCAGCTGGAGGACTCCAAGACCGACATCGGCTGGGGCCACCAGATCCGCAGCTACGTGCTGGACCAGTCCCGCATCAAGGACCTGCGTACCAACTACGAGGTGGGTAACACCCAGGCCGTGCTGGACGGCGACCTGGACGACTTCATCGAAGCCTCCCTGAAGCAGGGCGTCTGAACCACCAAGCGAACCACGCCATGAACACCGAGAACACCCAAGCCCCGGTCCAGCAGGACGAGAACCAGATCATCGCCGAGCGCCGGGAGAAGCTATCCGCCCTCCGCGCCGCCGGCATCGCCTTCCCCAACGATTTCGAGCGCAAGGATTACGCCGGCCAGCTCCATGACGCCCAGGGCGAGAAGTCCAAGGAAGACCTGGAATCCAACCCCGTCCAGGTCCAGCTCGCCGGTCGCATGATGCTCAAGCGGGTCATGGGCAAGGCCAGCTTCGCCACCCTCCAGGACATGTCCGGCCGGGTGCAGATCTACGTCTCCAAGGAAGCCGTGGGCGAGGCCGCCTACGACGCCTTCAAGCGCATGGACCTGGGGGACATCCTGGGCGTGACCGGCAGCCTGTTCCGCACCAAGACCAACGAACTCACCATCCAGTGTTCCTCGGTGCGCCTGCTCACCAAGTCCCTGCGGCCCCTGCCGGAGAAGTTCCACGGCCTCACCGACCAGGAGCAGAAATACCGCCAGCGCTATCTGGACCTGATCACCAACGAGGTGGCCCGGGAGACCTTCATCCGCCGCTCGAAGATCGTCCAGGCCATGCGCAACTTCATGGCTGGCCACGGCTTCCTGGAGGTGGAGACCCCCATGATGCACCCCATCCCCGGGGGCGCCTCGGCCAAGCCCTTCGTCACCCACCACAACGCCCTGGACATGGAACTGTTCCTGCGCATCGCGCCGGAGCTGTACCTGAAGCGCCTGGTGGTGGGCGGCCTGGAGAAGGTGTTCGAGATCAACCGCAACTTCCGCAACGAGGGCCTCTCCACCCGGCACAACCCCGAGTTCACCATGATGGAGTTCTACGAGGCCTACCGGGACTATAAGTACCTCATGGACTTCGTGGAGAAGCTGCTGCGCCAGGTGGCCATCGACGTCACCGGCCATGCCGTGGTGAATTACCAGGGCCACCACATCGACCTGTCCCATCCCTTTGCCCGGCTCACGCCCCTGCAGGCCACCCGCCAGTTCAACCCGGAACTGGCGGATGCCCCCCTGGACGACATCGACTTCGTCAGAGCCGAGCTGGCGCGCCGCAAGATCGCCTACCGCAAGGGCGACGCCCTGGCCGGCCTGCAACTGACCCTGTTCGAGGAAACCACCGAGCACCTGCTGATCCAACCCACCTACATCGTGGAGCACCCGGTGGAATGCTCGCCCCTGGCCCGGGCCAACGACGCCAACCCGGCCATCACCGAGCGCTTCGAGCTCTACATCGCCGGCCGGGAAGTGGCCAACGGCTTCTCCGAGCTCAACGACCCGGAGGACCAGGAGGCCCGCTTCGACGCCCAGGTGGCCGCCAAGGAAGCCGGCGACGAGGAAGCCATGTTCAAGGACAAGGACTTCATCCGCGCCCTGGAACACGGCCTGCCCCCCACCGCCGGCTGCGGCATCGGCATCGACCGCTACGTGATGCTGCTCACCGACGCCGCCAGCATCCGCGACGTGATCCTGTTCCCCCAGATGCG
>DAOQNK010000048.1:0-17122 GCA_035332045.1 Thiobacillaceae bacterium
GCCGGTCGGCCAGCACGTAGCCCTCGGCGATGCAGACCCGGGCCTCGTGGGCGGTGTAGTCGTCCCGCTGGAGGAATTCCACCGGATGGGTGGCCACCACCGGCAGGTCCAGTTCCGCGGCGAGTTGTACCGCCCGGGCCACGTGATGCTCGCATTCCGGGCGGCCGTCCCTTTGCAGTTCCAGGTAGTAGCGCTCCGGAAAACGCTCGGCCCAGGCCCTGGCCAGACTCCGGGCGGTATCCAGGGACTCGTTCACCAGGGCCAGGCCCACGTCTCCCAGATGGCCGCCGGACAGGGCGATGAGCCCCCGGGTGCCCATCTCGTCGAACCAGGCTGGCTGGACCACGGCCCGGCCCCGGTGCATGTTGGTGCGATAGGCCCGGGTCAGGAGTTCGCACAGCAGGCGCCAGCCCGCCGTGTTCTGCACCAGGAGCAACAGACGGGCGGGCTTGTCAGACAATTCCGGCGGCGCCACCCAGAGGTCGCAGCCGGCAATGGGTTTCACGCCCTTCTTGCGGGCCCCGGAATAAAACTTCACCAGACCGAACATGTTGCCTAGGTCTGTCAGGGCCAGGGCCGGCTGGCCATCGCTCCTGGCCGCCTTGATGGCGTCGTCCACCCGCAGGATGCTGTCCACGATGGAATATTCGCTGTGCACGCGCAGATGGACGAAGCGGAGTTCGGACATGAAAGGAGGCGCCGACAAGGGAGGGCGGATTTTACCCCAGGGCCGGTCCTGGGCAGGACCCTCCGTTGGCTGCGCCGCTCAAGGCTTGCCGGAGGGGATTGGTTTTTCCGGCTTGCCAATCTGGGCCGTGCCCTGGCTGGCATCGGCCGTTCCGGGCCGGGCCGCGGCGAAGACCCAGTTCCGGTAACTGGCGGCGCCCTTGAAGGCATCGTAGGGCTTCCTGAATCCATCCACCTTGAAGGGGGCGTCGCCGGACAGGCTGTGGAGGCCGGTGATCTCCTCGCCCTGCTTCACCAAACCCCAGTCGGTGGACTGGGTCATGGGATCCCGATAGAGGCGGCGCAGATGGCGGACGGTGTTGGGAAAGCGGGGATCGGCCAGCAGTTCCCGCAAGGTCTTGGGAAAATGCTTCTCCTGGCCGGGAGTCGCCAGGTAATAGCTCTCCAGGGCACGCCGGTACTCGTCACCGATGAACAGCAGCTCAGCCTCCTTCTCCCGGCGGTTGGCGGTTTCCCAGACCTGGCCCAGGGCCGCGAGGCCGACCCCGAGGAGGGCCACCAGGAACAGCAGGCCCAGCAGCGTGAAGCCGGACTGGCGCCCCGCCGGCCCCTCACCACTCCACATAGGGCTTGCCATTGGCACCCTGGCCCTCGGCGCCGCTGTGGATGTCGTAGACGCCCTCCTGGTTCTCGCCCGGCGGCACGATGACCCAGGTCTCCGCGCTGCTGGTGACGGGGTCCACGGGCACGGCGCGCAGGTAGCGCTTCTCCACCAGGGTTTGCAGGCTGGCCGGCCACTGGCCGGCGTCGGCGTGGTACTGGTCGATGGCATCCCGCAGGGTGGCCAGGTTCTCCCGCAGCACCGCTTCCCGGGTACGGTCCACGTGCTGGAAATAACGGGGCGCGGCCAGGGACAGCAGCAAGGCGATGACCGCCAGCACCACCAGCAGTTCGATGAGGGTGAAACCGCGCCGCTTACCATTCACGATAGGCCACTCCATTCAGGCCCTTGCGCTCGGACAGGGAGAACACGTCAAAGACGTCCTCCCCTTCCCTGGGCTCGTCGGGCGGGCTGGCGTAGGCGCGCTTGCCCCAGGATTGGACAGGAGTGGCGGCCTCGTCAGGATTGAAAGGATCCTTGGGCAGGCGGCGCAGAAAGAACAGCTTCTTGCCATCCGGAGTGGTGATGTCCTTCACGCCCTTGACCAGGCTGTCCAGGTCGGGGGGATAGCCGCTGGAATCGGCGGCCACCTCGATCTTCTTGTCCAGCACGGCCTGATGGTAGGCGTCGATGGCGCCCCGGATCTGGCGCAGCGCCAGACGCAGCTCGGCCTCCTTCTGACGCTGCACGGTGACCTCCACCAGGGGGGCGGCCATGAGGGCCAGCACCCCGACAATGGCAACCGCCACCACCAGCTCGATGAGGGTGAAGCCGGCCGAACGTTTCATCTCACGGGCGGATCGGCGCCCCGGGGACCGGACCCGGCGGCGGAACCGGCGGTGCTTCAGGCTGGGCGGGTGGCTCGGGCTCGGGGTCCGGCTCCGGCGGCTCGGGTGCCGGCACGATGCGGCCCGGCAGACGGCCCCGGGGCGAAGTCAGGATCGCGCCGGTGGACGGCGCCGGCGGCCGCACCTGCTGGGGCTGGTCGGAGACCGCCGCCTCGGTGCCGGCGAAGAACTCGCCCTGGGGCAGGTCCGGCCGGTCCACGTTGCGCACCACCCGGGGGGTGATGAGCAGGACGATCTCCGACTTGCTCTTGTCGTCCCGGTTGTTGGAGAACAGCCGGCCCAGGAGGGGAATCTCGCCCAGGCCCGGCACCTTGCTGGCGCTGGAGCGGTCCTCGTCGGAGATCAGGCCGGCCAGCACCTGGGTCTCGCCGTCCTTGAGGCGCAGCACCGTGGTGGCGTTGCGGCTGCCCAGCTGGTAGGTCAGGGTGCCGGTGGCGGTCTTGATCTGCTGGACGATGTTGGACACCTCCAGGCCCACCTTGATGCCCACGTCGCCTTCCAGATAGACCTGGGGCTCCACGTCCAGCTTGAGGCCCACATCCAGGAAGCTGACGGATTCGGAGGTGACGCCGGTGGCGGTGACGTTGGAGGTGATGACCGGCACCTTGTCGCCCACATGGACCTTGGCCTTCTCCTTGTTCTTCACCCGGATGCGGGGATTGGCCAGGATGTTCACGTCGCCGTCGGTCTGGTTGAGTGATGCGCCCGGGGCAGTATTCATAAGAATGTCGCGTGAACCGACCCCTAGCAATCGATTTAGAGTGTTCGGTACATCAATGAATGTCTTGCCAGTAACTGTTGTTGCACCAGAAGCATCAGAGGTTAGCGTTGGTATTTCTTCCTTACTAAGCAAGCTCAGCGAAGTCGGCCACTGTAAGCCCAGTTCCAGCAGCTTGCTGCGCTTCACCTCCAGGATTTCCACCTCCAGCATCACTTCCGGCTCCGGCCGGTCCTGGACGGCGATGAGGCGCTCGATGAGGCGCACCGCCTCGGGGGTGTCCCGCACCACCAGCAGGTTCAGCTTCTCGTCCACGAACACGTCCCGGGTCTTGGCCAGGCTCTTCACCAGATTGAGGGTGGTCTTGGCGTCGGCGTTGGCGAGGAAGAAGCTCTTCACCACCAGGTCCTGGTAGTCCCGCTGCTTGGCGGGGATGTTGGGATAGATGAGGACCGTGTTCTTGTTGAGGATCTTGCGGTTCAGCTGGCTGGTGGTCAGCAGCATGTCCATGGCGTCGGCGATGGCGGTGTCCCGGGCGAAGACGGTGACCTTGGCGTCGGTGCGCACGTCCTTGTCGAAGACGAAGTTCAGCCCGGACTGCCGGGACAGGGCATCGAAGACGCTGCGCAGGGAGGCATCGCGGAATTCCAGGGTGATGGCGCGGCGGAACTTGGCGTCCAGCTGGGGCTGCTCCACGCCCTGGGGCTTGCCGGCCTTCTCGTCGGCCTGCCTGAGCAGGGCCTTGGTGGCGGCGTTGCCGGGTTCCCGGGCCAGGATCGCCCGGAGCTTGAAGCGGGCGGCTTCGAACTCGCCCTTCTTCACCAGGGCCTCGGCTTCCGCCTGGAGGCCCCGGTTGACCCGGGCGGTCTCCACGTCGGCCAGACCCGCCGGCGCCCGGGAGTTTTCAGGATGGAGGCGCAGCATCTCCCGGTAGGCGGCGGCGGCTTCGTCGAAGCGATCGGCCTTCAGGGCGGCCTCGGCCTTGGCCTGGAAATCCCGCAGCATCCCCTCCTTGGTTCGCAGATAGGCGGCCTTGGCCTGGAGGTTGCCGGGTTCGTCCCGCACCAGCTGCTCCAGTTGCTTCAGGCCTTCCTCCGCGCGGCCCTCGGCCACCAGCCGCTCGCTGTCCCGCAAGGCGCGGTCGCTGGCGCAGGCCGCCAGCAGGCTGGCGCAGACCAGCCAGAGCAGGGTTTTCTTCATGGCGAGATCCTCAGGGTCTTCTGTTGATTCAGGGGTTCATAGGTGAATTGCAGGGCGCCCGGCTGCACGTCGTCCAGGCGCCATCCCCCGGCCAGGGAGACGCCGCGGCGGACATGGAGCACCCGGTCCCCCTGGGAAAGGAAAACGGTTTCCTGGCCATTCTCCGTCCAGGTACCGACGTAGCCGTAGGGAATGGGCGGTGCCATGGGCGGCGGCGGCGGTGCCGGCACGACCTTGGGCGGCGGTGGGGGCGGCGGACGGAAGCTCTGGGCCGCAAACAGGTCGGCACCGGCCTCGGCGGCAAAGGCCGGCTTCAGGGAGGCCGGGGCCACCGCTTGCGCTGGCGCGGGCGCGGGTCTCGCGGCCGCCTTGGGCCGCGCCGGGGCCACGATCTCCACATCCGGCTCCTGGGGCGGCGGCAGGAAGGCCAGGCCGGCGGCCACCAGCAGGGCCAGGCCCAGCAGGAGCTGGCGACGGGTCATGGCCGGCCTCCCAGGAACAGGACGAAACGCACCTCGGCCTGGACTTCGCTTTCCCCGATGCCATCCCGGGACAGGCGCAGGCCTTCCAGAGCCAGGCTGGGCTCGCCCTCCAGGGCGTTGGCCAGGAAGGCTCTCAGGGCCGGATAGCGGCCGGTCACCGGCAGGACGATGGCCAGACGCTCGAGGCCGGATTCCGGATCCCGGGATTCCCGATAGCGGCCCTCTTCCAGGCTGACCCCCGCCTTCTCGGCGGCGGCGAACAACCGGGCCAGGTGGGCCTGGCCGGCATGGCTGGCGGGCAGATGCGCCAGCCAGTCCTGGCTGACGGCGGCCGGGGGTGGTGGCGGCCGGCGGGCCAGGCGCTCGGCCCGGGCACTCAGCGCGTCGGCTTCCTGGGTCAGGGGATCGGTGGCCAGGGGACCTGCCAGGCCGGCGGCCACCAGCAACAGGGCGCCCAGCCGGCCGGGACGGCCCAGGCGGGACCAGGCCCAGGACAGCCAGGCCAGGGGCGAGGTGGCGCTCATGGCTTCACCTCCTGGCTGAGCCAGCGGGCCTTCAGGCTGAAACGCACGGCCTTTTCCCCTTCCCTCTCCTGGTCGGCATGGTTCCCCAGGGCAACCTGATCCAGGATCGGCAGGGCTTCCAGCGCCTCCACATAGGCCAGCATGACGCGATGGTCCTTGGCTTCCGCGGTCAGGGAGAGTCCGGCGCGGCCGGCTTCAGCCTCGATGGACAGCAGGGCGACCTGGGGTGGCCGGGAGGTTTCCAGGCCATCCAGCAAGGCGGCCCAGTCGGTGCCCAGCAAGGCGCGGGTGCTGGCCAAACCGGCGCCGGCTCGGCCTTCTCCGCCGCTCCCCTGCCGGGGCGCGGGGCGGCTGGACTTCGGGGTCAGAGCCGCGATCCGGGCCTTGGCCTGATCCAGCCTGGCCGATTCGGCCTGATGGCGCCAGCCGGCGCCGCCGGCCGCCGCCAGACCCAGGGCCAGGAGCAGCCAGGCCGGCCAGGCTGGACGAGGCCGGGGGTGGGCGAAATCCAGTCGCAGCTTCATGCCAGCAACGCGCTCAAATCGGCCCCGGCCGGAGACAGCAGGCGCAGGGCGCAGCCGGCGGGCGCGGCACCCGGCGCCACCGCCACGCCGGCCGTGGCCAGCCAGAGTTCGCCGGTGACGTCCGTGGTATTGAGGCGCTCCCGGGCCACCAGGGCGGCCAGATCGTCCAGGGGAGCGGCGCTGGTGTGGCCGATACGCATGGCCAAGGGCAGTCCGGATTCGATCCGGGCCAGGGCAGCCCTGCCCGGTTCCAAGAGCGCGAACCAGCCGGACTTGCGGGCCAGGTGGCCGTGGTGCCGATTCCAGGCCGCGACGAACCAGGGCTCGATCCGCGCCACTCGGCTCCCGGCCTCGCCGCAGCGGCGGAGCAGTTCGTCGAGCCGGCCGGCTTCGGCCACCGCCACGGGCACCGGGCGGCCAGGGGGAACGTCCTGCCAAATGCCTCGCCAGCCGGCGGCCTCGGCGCCATAACGCTCGGCCAGGCTGGCGGCCACCCAGCCATCCATCTCGGCGGCGGCCAGGCGGATCGGCGGCGGCGGCAGGAGCAATACCCGGGAGAAATGCTGGGAAAGCACGGCGCGCAAGCCGCCCCGGGGCCGGATGCGCTTCAGCAGCCCGACCAGGCCATCCAGGGCGCCATCCCAGCCCTCCCCCGCGGACTCCTCCAGCAGCCGCCCCCCGGTCCGCAGGATGACCCGGCCCGGCAGCAGGGCGAACGCGTTGTCAGGCGACAAAAGTGACACGGTTGATCTCTTCCAGGGTGGTTTCGCCGCGTCGCGCCATGTCCAGGGCCGCCTCGCGAAGGGACTTGACCCCGGAGCGGAAGGCCGCCTCCTTGAGGGCGCGGATGGGCGCGCGGGCGACGATAAGCTCGCGGATCTCGTCGGTGAGCAGCAGCATCTCGGCGATGGCCTTGCGGCCCTTGTAGCCGGTGCCCCGGCATTGGCCGCAACCCCGGCCGGCGCGCAGGTCGAAGCCCTCGGCGCTGGCCAGGCCGGAGTCGGCCAGCAGTGGTGCGGAAGGCGTGTAGGGCTCCGCGCAATGGGGGCAGTTGACCCGCACCAGGCGCTGGGCCAGTACCCCATTCAGGGCAGAAACGAAGCTGTAGGGGTCCAGGCCCATGTGCATCATGCGGCCGATCACGTCGAAGACGTTGTTGGCGTGGACGGTGGTGAACACCAGGTGACCGGTGAGGGCCGATTGCACGGCGATCTGGGCGGTTTCCGGATCGCGGATCTCGCCCACCATGATCTTGTCCGGGTCGTGGCGCAGGATGGACCTCAGGCCCCGGGCAAAGGTGAGGCCCTTCTTCTCGTTCACGGGAATCTGCAGGACCCCGCCCAGCTGGTACTCCACCGGATCCTCGATGGTGATGATCTTGTCCCGGCCTGTGTTGATCTCGGACAGGGCGGCGTAGAGCGTGGTGGTCTTGCCCGAGCCGGTGGGACCGGTGACCAGCACCATGCCGTAGGGCTCCCGGGCCAGGCGCCGCACCCGGGCCAGGGTGTCGACGTCGAAGCCAAGCCGTTCCAGTGTGATGCCCTTCAATTCGTCGGAGAGCTGTTGCCGATCCAGGACCCGCAACACCGCGTCCTCGCCGAACACACCAGGCATGATGGAGACCCGGAGGTCGATCTCCCGGCCGCGCATGTTGACCTTGAAGCGGCCATCCTGGGGCACCCGGCGCTCGGCGATGTCCAGCTCGGCCATGACCTTGATGCGGGAGATGACCTGTTCCGCCATCTCCCGTCCCGGGGCGTGGGCGATCTGGGTCAACACCCCGTCGATTCGGTACTTGATGGCCAGGCCCGCCGGGTCGTTCTCCAGGTGGATGTCAGAGGCCCCCGTGGTGAGGGCATCGTAAAGGGTGGAATGGGTCAGCTTGACCACCGGCGAGGCATCGGCGCCGATGGCCTGGAGGGAGATTTCCTCCACGGCATCACCGGTCCCCCCCTCTCCCGCCAGGGAACCCACGCCGTCCATGGCCCGCAGGCCGGATTCCAGGCGGTGCAGCCAGGCCAGGATGTCGTCGCGCAAGGCCAGGGCGGCGGTGAAACCGTCGGGCAGGCGGTGCTGGGCCCACTCCTCCAGCGTGGAATCGAGGGGGTCGGCGAATACGAACCAGACGCCGCCCGCCTCATCCAAACAAGCCGCGCATTCCCTGTCCAGGCATTGGGCGAAGGGAATGAGGTCGAAGGCCGGGCGCATGTCCCGCAGCCTGGCCATGTCCAGGGCTGGATAGGCAAAGGCCTGGGCCAGGCTGGCCAGGAAGGCTTCCTGGGGCAGGGCCAGACTCTCCCTGAGCGCCGTCAGGACGCTGACCCCTCGGCCGGCGGCCTCGGCCCGGGCCCGAGCCACCAGGGCGGAGTCGATGACTTGGGTGCTCATTCCAGGCTCCCGGCCAGTTCGAAGATGGGCAGGTAGAGCAGCACGACGATAACGCCGATGACCAGGCCGATGATGGCCATGAGCAGGGGTTCCACCAGGCGCGTGAACCACTCCACGAAGCGCGCCAGCTCTTCGTCGTGGAAGCGGGCCACGGCTTCCATCATGTCGCCCATGCGGCCCGATTTCTCCCCCACCTTGAGGAGTCTGGCCGCCACCGGGGTGGACAAGCCGCTGCTCTCCATGGCCCGGGACAGGGACTGGCCTTCCCGGATCATGCGGGTGGCGGTATCCAGGCGCAGGCGCAGCTCGGGATGCAGGAGGCCTTCGGCCATGCCCAGGGACTGGACCACCGGGATGCCGCCCTGGAGCAGCATGCCCACGGTCCGGTAGAAGCGGGTGAGGTGGAAGACGCGCAGGTTCTCGCCCAGGCCGGGCATGCGCCACAGGCTGCGGGATATCCAGGCCCGGGTGGCGGGACGGGTGGCCGCCCAATACAGCAGGGCCAGGAATCCGGCCAGGATCGCCAGGGCCGTGGCGGCGTGGGCCTCGATGAAGCCGCCGGCCTGCATGAGCAGCCTTGAAGCAAAAGGCAGGCGCTCCATGTTGCCTTCATAGATGCCCGCGAAGCGAGGTGTGACGTAACCCAGCAGGAAGAGGGCCACCAGGCCCCCCGCCACCAGCAGCAACAGAGGGTAGACCGCCGCGGCCACGGCTTTCTTGCGCACCCCTTCCACCTGCTCCTGGTAGGCGACGTAGCGGCTCAGGGCCTCGCCCAGGCCGCTGGTTTTTTCCGAGGCCCGGACCACCGATACGTACAAGGCCGGGAAGGCTTCGGGAAAATGGGCGATGGCGGCAGAGAAACGTTCGCCTTCGAAAAGATGCTTCACCACTTTTTCAAGAACCTGCCGGGTTTCCGCCCGGGTCTCCTTTTCCACCAGGGTCTGCAAGGCTTCAGTGAGCGGCAGGCCGCTGGCCAGCAGCGCCATGAGTTCCCGGCTGAAAAGAACCAGGGGAAAACGGCCACGGCGGGCCTTCCAGCGGGCGGCGACGCCGACGCGGGGTGCCACGGTAAGAACCTGATAGCCCTGGCCTCGGGCCTGCTCCGCCGCCTCGCCGGCCCCGGCGGCTTCCACCGTCAAGGTCTTGCGGCCTTGCGGCCCCAGGGCGCGAATCTCGAAGAGCATGGAAGGTACGGTCGCTTCTGGAGGCGTTATTGCCAGGAGGTGATGTCGGCCGCCTCGCCCTGACCGCCGGGCTGTCCGTCCTTGCCCAGGGAAGAGAGGTCATATTCGCCATGTTCTCCCGGCGCGCTGTAGACGTAGGCATTGCCCCAGGGATCCTTGGGCACGGCCTTGCGCAGGTAGGGACCCTGCCAGCGGGTTTCGCCGCCGGGCTGGGTGTTGAGGGCTTCCAGGCCCTGTTCGCTGCTGGGGTAGTGGCCCACATCCAGCCGGTACTGGTCCAGGGCATCCTCCAGGGCCTTGATCTGGGCCCGGGTGGCCTTCACTTCCGACTTGCCCACCTGGGAGAAATAACGGGGCGCCACATAGGCCACCAGCAAGCCGATGATGACCAGCACCACGAGGAGTTCGAGAAGGGTGAAGCCTTGATGGAAGCGGCGGCGCATGGCGATGAGTGTGTGAGGTGAATGGGGAAATTTAACCCAGAATGCCAGTCATGGCCCTGCTTACGGCAGGATTGCCGGAATCTTGACTCCATTCCATGTCGGCAGCGTGAAGCCAACCCATCAGAACCGACCCGAGATCATCATGCCGAACCCGTGGCCGGCGCTGGCATCGCTGAAGCCCCGGGAGGTGTAGACCTGTATCTTGTAGTCGGGGGTGAACTTGTGCACCCAGTAGAGGGTGGCGTCGTTGCTCGCCAGACTCGAGGCCGGTCGACCATCCGCGTCCACCACCGCCCCGCCGCCGGCCGAGCGGCTGGCCTGGCGCAGGTCCCACATGAATCCGGCGCTGTTGACACTGGAAATCTTGTAGCCCAGGCCCAGGGTGCCGAACCAGGCATTCTCAAGCACCACGCCGGGCGGGTCCTCGGGCACCCGGTAGCCCAGGGTGGCGAAGGGAGTGAGGGCGCCCGCCAGGTAATAGGCATCGAACTGGAGGGAATAGGCGTTCTTGCCATTGCCCAAACCCTTGCCCGCATCGGCCGTGCCCCATTTGATCTTGCCCAGCACGTCGAGCAGCAGGTTTCCCCTGGGTTTCTCGAAGACGCTGTAGGCGAGGCTGGTCACCACATCGCCCGGACCTTCGGCGGTGGTCCGGGGTCCGGCGCCGCTGGTGATGCGCAGGTAAGGCACCGTGGCCTTCAAGGTGGTTCGGCCGAACTCGTACTTGGCGGTAACCGGCACATAGTAGATGTCGGTGGCGCTGGCGGTGCCGTACTTTCCGGTGCTGTAGTCGATGCCGGTGGTCAGGGTCAGGTCCCCCGCCCGACCAGGGGAGGACAGGATCAGCAGCAGCAAGGACAGGGGCAGGAGTCTTTGATGCATGGCCTCAATCCTCCCGGCGCTCGGCCCGCTCGGGCCTCTCGATTTTTTCGGGCTTCTCCACTTTCTCTGGCTTCTCCACTTTTTCAGGTATCTCGATCTTCTCGGGCTTCTCCACGGTCTCCGGCTTTTCCACCTTCTCAGGACGTTCCACGGTTTCCGGACGTTCCGGCCGCTCTGCCCGCTCCACGCGTTCTACCCGCTCGGCGCTTTCCAGCTGCTCCACCTTGTCGATGGCCTGCCCATCGCCCTGGGCCGGCGCGCCCGGTTCGTCGTCACGGACCGACCGCTTGTGGGCTTCCCGCTTCTTTTCCTTGAGCGTAGCCGCCGGCACGGGTCGGACCTGGGACTCGCGCACCGTGACTGGCCGGGGCACGGTCTCGATCTTGCGAGCCTCCAGACGACCGTCCGGCAGGCGCCGGGCCTCCAGCCGGACCAGTTGCCCCTGGACTCCGCCCGCCGACATGCCGGCGGGCAAGCTGACGCTGGCATAGCCCAGGGAAAGATTCCCGGCGGCATTTTCCCGCGCCACGCCCTGGAGGACCACCCGTTCCACCCGGCCAGAGAAGGCCAGCTCGGGATTCTTCGTCACATCCACGGCCCGCAGGACACCCTGCTCCATGCGACCGGTAATCCGAACGCTGTCGCCGGCCTTGAGGGCGTCAACGGTCATCACGGCCTGACCACCGATATAGGCGGTATTGCCAGCCACCGCGTCCACCACGCCGGCCACCACGAGGGGAGCGCCGGGCGCCGCCGGTTCGATGCGGGTGGCCAGGATGCCGCCGCCAGGGACGCGGGGGCCGCTGACGGTGACGGCATCCCCCGGCTTGAGGGTCGCCATGGTGGAGGGTCCGGCCTGGGCGGTGGCCACGGTTTTTACCAGTTGCCCCAGCACGATCAGACTGTCGCCGCCCGGCGCGATCCAGCTTACCGGCCCGCTGACCGCATGCTCGATGGCAATGCTGCCCGCCAGGAGGCTGTCACCCTGGCCGGTGGCTTCGACACTGACCCACTGGCCCAGGGCCAACTGGCTGGTACCGACAGGCAGGCCATCGAACATCACCGGTGTGGCGGGGTTGTAATGCAATTCCAGGCCATCCACGCAGATGCTGCCAAACCCGGTGATCACGCCGACCACGCCGGTTCCGCCACTTCCGCTGCCGTCGACGCGCCGGCCGGTGCCGCCCGAACCGCTGCCATCCTGGATACCGGTGCCACCCATGCCGCCGCTTTGAGCCTGCGCTCCGGTACCACCCATGCCGCCGTTCTGAGCCGGCTTTCCGGTGCCACCCATGCCGCCGCTCTGGGCCCGCGTTCCTGTACCGCCAATGCCACCGTCGGCACGTTGTCCCGTCCCGCCGGCCCCCGATCCGTCATGGATGCCCGTACCACCCATGCCACCCTGGGCGCGGCGGCCGGTTCCGCCCATGCCGGAGCCATCATGGCCCGTCCCGCCCTGGCCAGTGCCCTCGCCGCTTTCGTCCTGGGCTCCGGGTCGCCCCGTGCCGCCATCCAGGAAAGTCGACGCCCCCGGAACATAGGCACAGGGGTTGGCGAATCCGGATTGGATGCCCGCCGCGATCAGCAGCCCGGCGAGACAGGCGCGGGCCTTCATGGACCGGCGTTCCCGAGCCCCTGTTGGTCTCCGGTCGGTTCACCGTAGAAATACACGCCGAAGGTCATGCGCTGCCCGCCGCGACCCCGTTCGGCATCCGCCTGCTGCAGGGCCATGGCGCGCCTGTTGACTTCCTGCATGGCGGTCACCGCCAGCTCTCGGGTCAGGGAGCGCAGCGCTTCCAGCGACTCCTCGCTCAGGCCATCGTAATAGACACAGCGGTCCAGGAAGGGGGGCTGGCCATCCAGCAGGTTGAAGGCACTGGCTGACAGGTGGTCGGAAATGTTCTTGCCGAGGAAGAAGGTTTTTTCCTCCAGCCCTCGAGCGGGAATGAACGCCTGCTCCACCAGGTTCACCTGGTCCTGCTCGTCGAGGAAGGCCACCCCAAGACGTAGCCATTCCTCCAGGACCGCGCGGGAACGAATATCCTTGCTTACGCCTTCCACCAGCTTTTCAAAGGACAGCTCCCCTCCCTTGCTGGCCAACCGGGGCAACGGCGCGGGACGGTGTTGATGATCGAGATAACGAGGATCAGCGCACCACCTGGCGACAATCTGCCCCCCCATGGAAGCCACCCCGGAAGGGATGCGCTGCTGCAGCATCTCGGCGCGCAGCCGCTTGACCTCTCGACGATGGACGCCGGATAGCAGGCTTACCTGGCTGTCGGTGATGGGCGCGCCGTTATCGGGGAAATCCCTGGCGGCGACATCGACGAAGACGCCCTTGGCCAGGTTGGCGAAGCTCGGATAATTCATGCCGAAGCACATCATCAGCCGGGCCAGGGGACGAAGCAGCCGCTGGGCGGCCTGGACAAGGCCAGGCGAGGTGGACAGCAGTACTTGAGGATTAGCATTCATGGCCGGGCATCATAGCATGTGTGTAATTTTTACAACTACTGACGATCAAGAAAAGTTCAGGACTTCCCCTATGCGAGAACCACTAATTAATTCATAAAAATCATAGCGGTCCCGAAATCGAATGCAAGCTTGTGGCTCCAGGGAACTCGCAAAAAATTATTTGACGTGTGCATTTTTCACACTTATTATGCATACAACCATGATCCCAAAGTGGGGGCAATGGGCGTGCAACGCACTATTTCTGGTAGGAGGTCTTATGCGTCAACTCAAATTCACTCTTGGTAAGGGGCTGGCGGCCTTGATCGCCCCCCTGCTGATCATGACAACGCCTGTCGCCCAAGCCAGCGACCACGAGGACGGTGCCAAGGCGACATCCCGCGCCAGCAGCAAGTCGAAGGCCAAGAAAACCACCCAGTTGGCTGCCGCGGCCACCACAACCTATAAGGTGATTGCCTGGAACGACCTGGGCATGCACTGCATGGACGCCGATTATTCGGTCTTCTCCATTCTTCCGCCCTTCAATAACCTGAAGGCCCAGGTCATCAACGCCACCACCGGCGACCTGGTCACCAGCGGCGTGAACGTGACCTTCGAGGCCGTGGCGGACGCCACGGGTTCGATCAACAGCATTTCCTCCACCAAGACCAATTTCTGGCAATACGCCCAGCCCCTCTTTGGCGCCAGCCTTCCGGCGGACGCGGGCCTGGCGGGCTACTCCACCGCCTCCTACACCCCCCAGACCATGACCCTGGACAGCGTCGACAGCAAATTCTACGCCGACGGCATTCCCATCACGCCGTATGACGACACGTTTGCCAAGAACCCCTATCCCATGGTCAAAGTGGTGGCCCGCAACACCAGCGGCACGTTGCTGGCCGAGACCCATGTCGTGTTGCCCGTCTCCGACGAGATGACCTGCAAGGCCTGTCACGGCTCCAACACCAGCGCGGCCGCCAAGCCCACCGGTGGCTGGGTCAACGATCCCAACCCGGAAAAGGACTATCGTCGCAACATCCTCAAGCTGCATGACGAGAAGCAGCTTTCCCAGAGCCTCTACAAGAGTGCCCTGCGCACCAAGGGCTACAACCGCAGCGGCCTGCTGCCCACCGCGGATGCCGGCACCCCGGTCCTCTGCGCCGGCTGCCACTTGTCCAACGCCCTGCCCGGCTCCGGCCTTCCGAAGATTCGCGCTCTGACCGCCGACATGCACAAAAAGCATAGCCTGGTGAAAGATCCGGTCAGCGGACTGCCCCTGGACAGCATCAACAACCGTTCCGCCTGCTATCAGTGCCACCCCGGCTCCGAAACCAAGTGCCTGCGGGGCGCCATGGGCAACGTGGTGGATACCAGCGGCAACTTCACCATCAATTGCCAGAGCTGCCACTCCACCATGTCCAACGTGGGCAGCACCAAGCGTACCGGCTGGCTGCAACAGCCCAACTGCCAGGCCTGCCACCACGACGGCAAGCGGGAAACCTCCGCCGTCAGCAGCACGGGCATCCTGAAAGTCTGGCTGGATCAGCGCTTCGCCACCAACCCCAACGTGCCCTCCACCGGCTTCAGCCTCTACCGGTTCAGCAAGGGTCACGGCAATGTTCAGTGCGAGGCCTGCCACGGCTCCACCCATGCCGAGTATCCCAGCTCCCATGACAACGACAACGTCCAGTCGATCAGTCTGCAGGGCTACGCCGGTACTCTCCACGAGTGCACCAACTGCCACACCAGTGTTCCCCTCACCAAGGACGGTGGCCCCCATGGCATGCACACCATCGGCAGCCAGTGGGTGAGCAGCCACCACGACCTGGTGCCCGAGGGCCAGACATCCGCCTGCGCCTACTGCCACGGCGCCGACTACCGCGGCAGCGATCTGTCCACGGTGAAGAAGGCCCGGACCTTCCAGGTCGAGGACAAGGGTACCGTCACCTACGCGGTGGGCCAGAAGGTGGGTTGCTATGACTGCCACAATGGACCCAATGGGGGCGACTGAGCCAAATCAATAAACCTGTCTGCTGGTTTAGGGCCGCCTGAGGGCGGCCCTTTTATTTACACCGCCCGGAAAGCACGCAACATAATGACCGTGCCTGACCCGAGAATCGACCATGCCGCTCAAAGTCGCGATCCAGCGCATCGCCGTGTTGACTACCGCGCTGATGGCCTTACCTGCCTCCGCCATCATGGGCGGCCGGGGGGTGGATCCCGACATCCCCCAATCCCCCTGGGCGGGCGTGGTGGTCGTCTTGCGGGACACACCAGGCACATTCAGTGGTGCCATGCTGGACCACCGGCATGTGCTGACCGCCGCCCATGTAGTCAATCGCTATCGCGAGGAACCTGAGCGGTTGAGCATCCGCATTCATCTGGGCCACGAGCAGTCCGTGGACCTGCCGGTGGAGGCCATCTTCGTCCATCCCGATTTCGAGACCGGCCGAACGCCCGCCAACAGCCGCCATGGCTGGAACGACGACTTGGCGGTCATCCGCCTGGGCCGGCCAGCGCCGGCAAACGTGCCAACCTATCCGCTGTTGCCCGTTGTCCCGGCCCGTCACGACATTTTTACCCTGGTGGGCTACGGCGCGAGCGGCGATCCCGCCAGCGGCGTCATCCACAAGAAGGCCGATCCGGGAGTGCGTCGCACGGGCCGCAACCGGGTGGAAGACTTCTTGCTGGACGATGAGGGCAGCGGCCAGCAAGAAGTGCTCATTTTCGATTTCGACGGGCCCAGTGCCGCGAGCAACGTCTTCAAACCCGATGTCCCGGAAAATCTGAGCCTGGGCCCGGAGGACGAGGCCCAGCTGGCCACCGGAGATTCCGGGTGTCCTTTGTTTGTGGAATACGAGGGCAGCCTCCACATCGCCGCGGTGGGCACCTTCAATGGCGCCACCCCCCTGAGCTGCGA
Source organism: Thiobacillaceae bacterium (assembly GCA_035332045.1). Lineage (GTDB taxonomy): Bacteria > Pseudomonadota > Gammaproteobacteria > Burkholderiales > Thiobacillaceae > PFJX01. The sequence goes on from DAOQNK010000048.1 coordinate 15,910, forward strand.
CCAGAACACCAAGCTCGTTCCGCCGCCTTGCTCCGCCACCCGCTTTGGCGCCATCGGTGGCGCCACCCTGGTGGCCCCCGCCCTGCCCTGGATCAAGGCGATTCTAGGCGGCAGGCTTCCGGCGGAGATGCCCGCGCGGGGACAAGGCCGCGAAGCCGGCCCGAATCCCCTGCTCCCGACACCTTAGGATTTTCAAGCGGCCGGGGAGGCTTCCAGGCTCGCGAGGAACTCGGCGAGATCGCCCGCCAAGGGTGACTCCAGGGAAAGGGATTTGCCGGTCAAGGGATGGCGCATCTCCAACCGGGCCGCGTGCAGGAACATGCGCCGCAGACCGCGCTTCCGCAGCGCCCGATTCACTTCGAAATCGCCATATTTATCATCGCCCGCAATAGGGTGTTGGGAAGCCGCCAGATGGACCCGTATCTGATGGGTCCGACCGGTCTTGAGTTCGGCCTCCAAGAGACTGAACTCCGCGACCCGCCTGACCAGCCGAAAGATCGTATGGGCGCGCTGGCCATCGGCATCCACCGCGACGCGCCGCTCGCCCTCGTCCGTCAGGTATTTCTGCAGCGACAACTTGATGTGTCGCACCGGATCCCGCCATTGACCCACCGCCAGGGCGAGATAGGTCTTCTTCGCCTCGCCCTCCCGAAGCATGCGGTGCAATTCCACCAGGGCTGATCGCTTCAGCGCGAGTACCAGAACGCCGGATGTCTCCTTGTCCAGGCGATGCGCCAGTTCCAGAAAGCGGGCTTCCGGCAGTTCCAGGCGCAACTGTTCGATGATGCCCAGACTTACGCCGCTGCCGCCATGGACGGCCTGGCCCGCCGGCTTGTCGATCACCAGCAGGCTGTCGTCGCGATAGATCACCCGGTCCAGGAGGGGCCTGGCAATCCTCACCGTCATCGGCACCTCGGCGCGTTCCGCCACGCGCACCGGCGGGATGCGTACCTCGTCCCCCTCCAGAAGTTTGTACTCAGGCTTGGCCCTGCGCCCGGAAATCCGGACTTCCCCTTCCCTGAGCATGCGATAGACCCGGCTCTTGGGCACACCCTTCAAGCGGCGGAACAGGAAGTTGTCCAGGCGCTGGCCCGCCTCTTCCGGACCGATGGCGACTTTTGTTACAGCGATCTTGCCGGTTGGTTGCATGAAGATAATTACCGTATACTCGCGAGGCTCAAAAAGCGTGCATCAAGGGCGTTGAAGATCCTGC
>DAOQNK010000049.1:0-12467 GCA_035332045.1 Thiobacillaceae bacterium
TGGCCGGCATCCTGAAGAAGAAGCGTGGCGAGCCCGGGCTGTGGATGGAGGTCTATGAGGGGGTGGCCGACCCGGCCGGTTTCGAGCGGAGGCTGGCCCAGGCCCTGGGTGAATACGACGTGGAGATGTTCCTCGACGGTCCCCGCCATACCGAGTGTTTCCTGGCCGACGAACCCGTTTCCGCCGCCTGCGCGGCCCTACCCTGACCTTCCCATGAGCAAACCCGGCGAACGCAAGATCCAGATCCTGCAAACCCTGGCGGGCATGCTGGAGACCCCCCAGGCGGAGAAGATCACCACGGCGGCCCTGGCCGCCCGGGTGGAGGTCTCCGAAGCGGCCCTCTACCGCCACTTCGCCAGCAAGGCCCAGATGTACGAAGGTCTCATCGAATTCATCGAGCAAACCCTGTTCAGCCTTATCAACCGCATCGCCGGCGAGGAGGCCCAGGGGCTGCAACAGGTGAAGGCCGTGGCCCAGCTCCTGCTGGGCTTCGCCGAAAAGAACCGGGGCATGACCCGAGTGCTCACCGGCGAGGCCCTGGTGAACGAGAACGAGCGTCTACAGGCCCGGGTGAACCAGATGCTGGACCGGGTGGAGGCCAGCCTCAAGCAGAGCCTGCGCATCGCCGCGAGCCAGGGGGCCTTGTCGCCGGCCCTGGATGCCGGCGCAAGCGCGAATATGCTCCTTGCCTGGGTTCAGGGGCGTTGGCAGCAGTTCGTGAAAAGCGGATTCAAACGGCCACCTCTGGCCCATTGGGAGGAGCAGTGGAACCTGATGCTCAAAGGCCTGGCCTCTCCGGCATCGGCCGCCTGAGCCTGATCACCCTGGGCGTGGCCGATCTGGCCCGGGCCTCGGCCTTCTACCGGGGCGTCTTTGGCCTGGACCCCAACCCGGACAATTCCGGAGTGGCCTTTTTCGAACTGCCTGGCACCTGGCTCGCCCTCTATCCCCGGGACAAGTTGGCCGAGGACATCGGCATTCCCGATACGTCGGCGGCATTCTCCGGCATCACCCTGGCGTTCAACGGCCGAGACAAGGCAGAAGTGGATGCGGTTTATGCCCGCGCCCTAGCCGCGGGGGGTGAGGCGACCCGGGCGCCCAGAGAGACCTTCTGGGGTGGCTACAGCGGCTACTTCGCGGATTTGGATGGCTACTACTGGGAAGTCGCCTGGGGGCCCATGTTCGACTTGGCCCCCGATGGGGCATTGCGTTTCAGGCGGAGCTAATCACTTGTATTGGCGCCACTCTTCCGGCGTTTCGTCATGGTCGCCGTGGGGGCGGTGGCTCCAGGCCTCCATGTGGGCCTGGTAGTTCTTGGTGCGCCGTTCGGGCTTGCCCAGGTTCTCCCGCTGCACCCGCTCGCTGTAGTAGGCCAGGGAGCGGCGGATGCGGAGGAGCAGGCTGCCTTCGAGATGGAAGCCCTGGTCCGCCAAGGCGGACTCCAGGTCCTGAAGGGTGTAGTCGGCCACGCAATATTCCAGTTGCAGTGCCAGGGGACCAAGGCTGGTGACAGTCAGGCCGGGCAGGCCGTTCAGGAGCTCCAGCGCACGCTCCGCCTGGCCTGGAGGCGTGGGGTGGAAGACGATCTCGCGGCGCTTCTGGATATCGCAGGGAGATCCCATCCAGCCCTCCTAGTCCTTCTTGCCTTGCAGGAGCGAGAGTCCCTTGAGCAGGATCAGGGCCTGGTTGAACTGGTAGTCGTTCTTGCTGACCACTTCGCCAGGTTCTGGCTTGGCCTTGGGATCCTTCTTGGCGCCGCTATCCTTGGCCTTGTCTTCCTTCGTCTTCACTTCCTTGGCGGCGTCGCCGTCCAGGGGGTTGGTCAGGTGCTTGTCCAGATCGGCCTCGCGCACTTCCAGCTTCGCCCCTTCGCCCGTGGAAATGGTGCCTTCCTCGGCGACGATGTCCGGGGTGATGCCCTTGGCCTGGATGCTGCGGCCATTGGGCGTGAAGTAGCGGGCGGTGGTGAGCTTGATGGCGGTGCCGTTGTTGAGGGGCAGGATGGTCTGCACCGAGCCCTTGCCGAAGGTCTGGGTGCCCACCACCAGGGCGCGCTTGTGGTCCTGGAGGGCGCCGGCGACGATCTCCGAAGCGGAAGCCGAGCCGCCGTTGACCAACACCACCAGCGGCACGGTCTTGGCCCAGGCCGGCAGGTTTTTCAGGTAGTCGCTCTCGGCGGGACGCAGGTAGTTTTCACGGCTGTTGGTGAGACGCATCTTGGCGTCTTCGGTGCGGCCATCGGTGTAGACCACCAGATCGCCCCCCTTGAGGAAGGCGCCGGCCACCGCCACGGCGGTGTTGAGCAGGCCACCCGGGTCGTTGCGCAGGTCTAGCACCAGGCCCTTGAGGGCATTGCCCTTGTTCTGGTCCTGGAGGTCCTTGAGGGCGGCCACCAGATTGTCGCCGGAGTGTTCCTGGAACTGGGTGATGCGGACATAGCCGAAATTGGGTTCCACCAGTTTCTGCTTGACGCTCTTGATCTTGATGACGGCCCGGGTCAGGGTGATGGTGAGGGGCTTGGTCTCACCCTTGCGCACCACGGTGAGGACGATGTCTGTGCCGGGTTTGCCGCGCATTTTCTTGACGGCGTCATTGAGGGTCATGCCCTTCACCGGGCTGTCATCCAGCTTGATGATCAGGTCGCCGCTCTTGATGCCGGCCTTGAAGGCGGGGGTGTCCTCGATGGGGGAGACCACCTTGACGAATCCGTCTTCCATGCCCACTTCGATGCCCAGGCCGCCGAACTCGCCCTGGGTGCCCACCTGGAGTTCCTTGAAGGCTTCGCCATCGAGATAGGCGGAATGGGGGTCCAGGCCCGAGAGCATGCCGTTGATGGCTTCGGTGATGAGCTTCTTGTCCTCGACGGGTTCGACATAGTCGCTCTTGATCTTGCCGAAGATCTCGCTGAAGGCGCGCAGATCCTCGATGGGCAGCGGTTCAGGCTCCCGTTCTGCGACGGCGGAGTAATTGAGGGTCAGGGCCGCGCCGAAGACGACGCCGATGCCGATGAGACCGAATTGTTTGAGCTTGCTGGTCATGCTGCCTCTGGATGGTGCGGATCGCCAAAAGTTCAACGGACCCAGGCGAGGGGATCGAAGGGCTTGCCCTGGTGGCGCAATTCAAAGTAGAGGCCGGGTTCATCCTGGCCGCCGGTGGCGCCCACGGCGGCCACCACATCGCCCGCGCGCACGGGCTCGCCCGGCTGTTTATACAAGCTTTCGTTATTGCTGTATAGGCTGAGATAGCCATCGCCATGGTCGATGACCAACAGGTTGCCAAAGCCGCGCAGCCAGTCGGCGAAGGCCACCTTGCCGCTGCCGATGGCGCGAACTTCCTGGCCCTGGCGGGCGCGGATGAACAGGCCCTTCCAGGCGGGGCCGCCACCGTCGCGGCTGGCGCCGAACTTGTGCAGGATTTCCCCGGCCACGGGCAACGCCAGCTTGCCCTTGAGGCGAACGAAGTCGAGACCGGCCAGGCTGGCGTCGGCCACCTTGTCCACCTTCTGGCCAGGCTTCTGGGATGCGGCGGGCTTGGCCGCCGAGGCGGCGGCGAGGCGAGCGAGTTTTTCGATCAGGCGGGTCAGGCGCTTCTCGTCCCGCGCCAAGGTGTCGATCTCCTTGCGCTGGTGGCGGATCTGTTCCGACAGCTTGTACAGCACCTCCTGGCGCGCCCCTTTCTCCGCTTCCAGGGTTTTCTTCTGGGCCACCCGTTCCTGTTTTACCTGGGTAAGGCTGTCGTTCTGCTGGCGAGTCTTGTCCTGGAGCGAACGAAGGCGGGCCAGGGATTCCCGATGCTGGCGGATGAGATCGGCGCGGGCCCGGCCGATGTAGCCGTAGTACTCCAGGTTGCGGGCCACCTCGCCCGGGTTCTGGCCGTTGAGCATCAGCTTGAGAGCGTCGCCGCTGCCCTGGATGTAGCGCTCCTTGAGCAGGACGGCGAGACGCTTCTGCTGTTCGGCGATCTCACCCTGGGTGGAGCGGGTGTCCTCGTTCAGCTGTTTCAGATCCCGGGACAGGGAACGCTGGCGGTGTTCCAGGTCACGCAGGCCCCGATTCACATCGGAGATGCGGCGCTCGGATTTCTTCAGGGCGTCGGCCACTTCGGAGCGGTCCTCGGTGGCTTGTTCCAGTTCCTCCTGGAGGGACTGGATGCGGCTGCGCAGCTCCTTCAATTCCTCTTGCTTGCCGTTGTCCGGCGCGGCCACGGCCGTGGCCGCGGCCAGCAGGAAGATCAGCGGGAGGCGGCGAGCCACGTCATTGATCGAAATCGACAAGGGCGTGGCCGGACATTTCCAGCGGCTGGGGCAGGCCCATCATCTTCAACAGGGTCGGCGCGATGTCCTCCAGGGCGCCGGTATCGGCGAGATGGGCGGGGCGGCCGACGAAGATGAGGGGCACCAGATTGATGGTGTGGGCCGTGTGGGGCTGATGGGTCACCGTGTCCAGCATGGTCTCGGCGTTGCCATGGTCGGCGGTGATCAGCACCTCGCCGCCGATGGCCTTCATGGCCTCCACCACCCGGCCCAGGCAGACATCCACCGCCTCCACCGCCTTGACCGCGGCTTCCATCACACCGGTATGGCCCACCATGTCGCAATTGGCGAAGTTGCAGATGATGGCGTCGTACTTGCGGCTCTGGATGGCCTCCACCAGCTTGTCGGTGACCTCGTGGGCGCTCATCTCCGGCTTCAGGTCGTAGGTGGCCACCTGGGGCGACTTGACCATGATGCGGTCTTCGCCGGGATAGACCGTCTCCTCGCCGCCGTTGAAGAAGTAGGTGACGTGGGGGTACTTCTCCGTCTCGGCGATGCGCAACTGGCGCAGGCCCAGATTGGCGATGTACTCGCCAAAGCCGTTGCGCACCCGCTCGGGCGGGAAGGCCACCGGCACGTCGAACTCGTCGCTGTAGCTGGTGAGGGTGACATAGCGGGACAGCTTGGGCCGGTACTCCTGCTCGAACTCGGCGAAATCCGGGGCGGTGAAGGCCCGGGTCATCTGCCGGGCCCGGTCGGAGCGGAAGTTCATGAAGACGACGGCGTCGCCATCGTGCATGCGGATGGCTTCCTCGCCGGCCGGCACGATGGCGGTGGTCTTCACGAACTCGTCCGTCTCGCCCCGCTCGTAGGCCCTGGCCAACCCGGTCACCGCGTCCGGCGCGGTGAACTCCGCCTTGCCCAGGGTCAGCAGGTCATAGGCCACCTTGACCCGGGGCCAGCGCCGATCCCGGTCCATGGCGTAATAGCGGCCGACGATGGAGGCGATGCGGCCGCCTCCCACGCTGGCGATCTTGTCCTCCAGGTTGCGCAGATAGGCCTCCGCGCTCTTGGGGGGGGTGTCCCGGCCATCCAGGAAGGCGTGCAGATAGACCCGCTTCAGGCCGGCCTGGACCGCCATCTCCAGCAGGGCGTGGATGTGATTCTCGTGGCTGTGGACGCCGCCGTCCGACAGCAGGCCGAAGATGTGCAGGGCGGTGTCCTGTTGCTTCACCTGCTGTATCACGTCCAGCAAGGCCAGATTGGCCTGGAAATGGCCGTTGGCGATGGACCGGTCGATGCGGGTGAACTCTTGATACACCACCCGGCCGGCGCCGATGTTCAGGTGCCCCACCTCGGAGTTGCCCATCTGACCGGCAGGCAGTCCCACCGCGGCTTCCGAGGCCTGGATCTTGGTGTGGGGACAGGTTTTCCAATACGCGTCCCAGTGGGGTTTGCTGGCGCAGGTGATGGCATTGAAGGCGTCGGCCTGTCGGCAGCCGAAACCATCCAGGATGATGAGCAGTACGGGCTTGAGGGAAGATTTTGACATTGTTTAATTTTATCTTTTTTGGGCTGCTTTTTTCGCGGCGTATTTTAGTATATTTGAATACATTAGCGATATACTGCGCAGTGCGCCGCGCTGGGCCGAGCACAGGGCTATGTGACCGCGCCGACGCTCAATTACACATTCGCAGCACGGAGACAGCATGACCATCGAGTCCACCGAACTCATCGACAAGGACGAACACATCGAACAGGCCTCCCGCGCCCTCAAGGCCATGTCCCATCCCCTTCGCCTCAAGATCCTTTGCGTCCTGGGCGACAAGGAAGTCAGCGTCCAGGACATCGTCGACAACGTGGGCACGTCCCAGAGCAACATTTCCCAGCACCTGGCCATCCTGCGCGACAAGGGTGTGCTGCGCACCCGCAAGGATGCCAACCGGGTCTATTACCGGGTGGGCGACACCCGCACCCTGCAACTCATCGGCATGATGCGCGACGTATTTTGCGGTTTCGCGAAATAGCCCCGATTTCCCCCGCGCAGCGGGACAATAGCTGCGCTTATCCTTGCATAAGAAAAACTAATGCGATATATTAGTCGCATCTAATATACCTGCGCTCTCCACTTGCGGCGCGGGGCTGACGTTCAGCAAGGAGCGTTGCATGGATCAATTCATTCTATGGCGATCGACCGCGATCGCCGCCTTCGTGGCCCTGGCTTCCCCGGCCTGGGCGGAAAAGCTCGAATACACGCAATGCGTCGAGCGCGCCCTGGCCCAGAACCCCGACCTGGCCATCAGCCGCTCCCAGATCGATCAGGCGGAGGCCGCCCTGCGCCAGGCGGAGGGCAACAAGCTGCCGCGCCTGAACCTGTTGCTGGCCGCCAGCCGGAGCAATGACCCGCTGAATGCCTTCGGTATGAAACTGGGCCAGAGCAACGTCAGCTTCGGTGATTTCGGCCCCCCCGCGGGCGGGCCTTTCGGGAATTACCCGGCCAACCTCAGCACCCTCAACAATCCCGACGCCGTCAACAACTTCAATACCCGCGTCGAGTTGCTGGTGCCCGTCTACAACGGCGGCATGGTGCAAAGCTACGTGGACACCGCCAAGGCCTACGTGCGCGCCGCCCAGTCCGGCGACCGGGCGGCCCGGCAGCAACTGGCCAAGCATGTGCTGATGGCCTACCAGGGCGTGCACGCGGCCCGGGCCTACATCAAGCTGGCCGACGAGGCCAAGGCCGCCGCCGAGGAATACGTGCGCATGACCGAGAAGCTGCACAAGCAGGGCATGGTGGTGAAGAGCGACGTGCTGTCCGCCAAGGCCAACCTGGAAGAGGTGAAGGTCAAGGGCCTGGAGGCCCGCAACGCCGAGAAGTCGGCCCTCAACCAGCTCGCCCTGCTCATGGGCAAATCCCTGGACGAGCCCCTGGACGTGGGGGCGTCGGTGAATCCCAAGTTGCTGGCCGGCAGCGCCACCGACCTGCGCGCTCAAGCCCTCAACGACCATGCCGGCCTGCGCGCCCTGCGCAGCCAGGTGGAAGGGGCCGCCGCCCAGGTGGGCGCCGCCCGGGCCGGCAAGAAGCCCCAGTTCAACGTCATGCTGCGCCAGGACTGGAACGACAAGAACCTGGGCCTGGACGCGTCCTCCTACACCGTGGCCGGTGTGCTGTCCTGGACTGCCTTCGACGGCGGCACCACCAACGCCGCCATCGACCGGGCCGAGGCCCAGCGTTCCGAGCTGGCCGCCAAGCTGCGCCAGGCCGAGGACGGCATCGGTTACCAGGTCACCGAAGCCCAGCGCAAGGCCCTGGAGTCCGAGGAAAAGATCGCCGCCCGGGAGGCCGTGCAGGAACAGGCCCGGGAAGCCCAGCGCCTGGTGAAAAAGCGCTACGAGAACGGCATGGGCACCCTCATCGAACTGTTGGGCGCCCAGGCCCAACTGGACAAGGCCAATGCCGACCTGGTGGCTGCCCAATACGAACTCGCCGTCAACCGGGCGGAACTAAAGCGCGCCGTGGGCGTGCTGGATGTCGCCACACTCGCCGATACCCTCTGATGCGGAGCCGGACATGAACACGCAAACCCTGAAGCCCGTCTTCATCGCCCTTTCCCTGGCCCTGGGCCTCGCCGCCTGCTCCGGCGAGGAGCATGGCAAGACCGCCCAGGAAGCCCCGCGCACGGTGCAGGCCCAGACCGCCGTCATCCAGCTGCGCGAAGGCCTGGCCACCACCGCCGTGCCCGGCAGCGTCGAGGCCCTGGAGTCCGTGCGCGTGGCTTCCCGCCTCATGGGCTACATCCGCGACATCGCCGTCGTGGAAGGCCAGGCGGTGAAAGTGGGCCAGCGCCTGTTCAGCATCGATCCCCTGGACATCGAAGGCGCCGTGGAGCAGGCCCGCCTGGGCCTGAAGCAGGCCGAGGACGCCATGAAGGACGCCGAAGCCGACTACAAGCGCTTCGAGAATCTGTACAAGGAAGACGTGGTCAGTCGCCAGAACTACGAGAAGATGAAGCTCAACTACGAGATGGCGGTGACCCGGGCCGCCCAGGCCAAGGCCGGCCTGGGCACGGCCCAGGGCCAGATGCGCTATGCCACGGTCACCTCCCCCATCAACGGCGTGGTGACGAGCAAGCTGGCCAACGAGGGCGACATCGCCGCCCCCGGCCATCCCGTGCTCCTGGTGGAGAACCCGGCCCGCCTGCAGGTGCGCGGCGCCGTGTCGGAAGACCTCTATCGCACGCTGAAAGCGGGCGCCCAGGTCATGGTGGAAGTGGACGGCCAGGACAAGGCCGTGGCCGCCAAGGTGGCCCAGCTCGCCCCCGCCGCCGATCCCATGACCCATACCTACACGGTGAAGCTGGACATCGCCGCGCCGGGCCTCAAGAGCGGCGCCTTCGCCCGCATCCAGTTCCCCACCGGCAAGCGCACCGTCCTGGCGGTGCCGGAAGCGGCGGTGCTGGACCGGGCCGGGATCGTCGGCGTGTTCGTGGTGGACGCCCAGGGCGCCGCCCAGTACCGCATGGTGCGCCTGGGCCGGAAGGACGGCGGCCAAGTGGAGGTGCTGTCCGGCCTCAACGCCGGCGACAAGGTGGTGACCGGCAACGCCCAGGTGGTCAACAACGGCGACAAGATCCAGGGGTAAATCATGAGCAGCGCCGAACATGATTCGCCCATGAACCTGGCGGGCAAGCTCGCCAAGGGCTTTCTCACCTCCAAGCTCACGGCCCTGTTCATCCTGGCGGTGACCCTCACCGGCCTGCTGGCCCTGGTGGTGACGCCCCGGGAATACAACCCCCAGATCGTGGTGCCGGCGGCCAACATCATCGTCGCCAAGCCGGGCGCTTCCGCCACCGAGATCCACAACCTGGTGGTGAAGCCCCTGGAAGCCATCATGAACGCCCAGTCCGGGGTGGAGCACACCTACGGCTACGCCAGCAACGACTTCGGCCTGGTGACGGTGCAGTTCAAGGTGGGCGAGAGCCAGGAAGACAGCCTGGTGAAGCTCTACAACCAGCTCATGCAGAACATGGACCGGATTCCGCCCGGCGCCATGGAGCCCATGGTCAAGCCCATCAACGTGGACGACGTGCCCATCATGACGCTGACCCTGAGTTCCGGCGTCTACGACGACTACCGTCTGCGCGACGTGGCCCAGCGCCTGCTGGAGCAGTTGCGCAACGTGCCCGGCGTGTCCTTCACCCAGATCGTCGGCGGCCGGCAGCGGGCGGTGAACGTCTGGATCGATCCCCAGCGCCTGGACGCGGCCGGCCTCTCCCTGGACCGCATCGACCAGATGCTGCGCGGTGCCAACGTGGCCGCCCCTCTGGGCGACCTGGTGCAGGACAACCAGAGCCGGCCCCTTCGCCTGGCGGGCTTCCTGGGTTCCGCCGAGGAAGTGGGCAAGATCGTGGTGGGCGTCTCGCCCATGGGCCGGCCGGTGTACCTCCAGGACATCGCCAAGATCGAGGACGGCCCCGCCGAGATCGAGGAAACCACCCGCTTCGCCTACGGCCCCGCCGCCGGCAAGAAGTCCGCCGGGGAACAACCGGCGGTGACCCTGGCCATCGCCAAGAAGGCGGGCACCAACGCCGTGGTGGTGGCGGACGCGGTGCTGGCCAAGCTGGAAGACCTGAAGAAGCAGGCCATCCCCGCCGGCGTGGACGTGGCCGTGACCCGCAACGACGGCGCCAAGGCCGACGCGGCGGTGAACGAACTGGTCATGCACTTAGGGATAGCCATCGCCTCCGTGGTGGTCATCCTGGTCATCTTCCTGGGCTGGCGGGAGGCGGGCATCGTCACCCTCACCGTGCCCCTGATCCTGTTCGTGGTGCTGGCGGTGGGCCTGGCCTTCGGCCAGACCATCAACCGCATCACCCTGTTCGCCCTGATCCTGTCCCTGGGGTTGCTGGTGGACGCGGCCATCGTGGTCATCGAGAACATCCACCGCCACCTACACAACAGCCAGCACCACGGCGGTGGGAAGAGCTTCGCCGAGACCCTGGTCATCGCCACCAACGAGATCGGCAACCCCACCAACATCGCCACCATCGCCGTGATCCTGGCCTTCGTGCCCATGGCCTTCGTCACCGGCATGATGGGGCCCTTCATGGCGCCCATCCCCTTCAACGTCCCGGTGGCCATGATCGCCTCCATCCTCATCGCCTACATGGTGGTGCCCTGGGCGTCCCGCCTCTGGCTGGCGAAGAAGGCGGAGCGGGAGGCGGCCTGGGCCGGGTCGGACCACGCCGGGGAAGCCAAGCCGGACGTGTTGCAGAAGGCCTACGTGGCGGTCATCACCCCCCTGATCCGCTCCGCTTCCAAGCGTAACGTCACCTTCCTGGTGGTGCTGGGCCTGCTGGGCGGGGCCATGCTCATGCCCGCCTGGCAGTTCATCCGCCCGGCCGGCCTCAACGGTCCCCTGTCCGCCCTGGGTGTGGAACTGAAGATGCTGCCCAACGACAACACCAACACCCTGCTGCTCCAGGTGGACATGCCCGCCGGCACGGCCCTGGACGCCACCGACCGGGTGGCCCGGGCGGTGGGCGCGGTGGTGGGCAAGCATCCCCACGTCACCGACTACCAGACCTTCCTGGGCCTCACCGCGCCCATCGACTTCGCCGCCCTGGTACGCGGCGACATGATCAAGCGCGGCACCAACCTGGCCCAGATCCGGGTGAACCTGGTGGACAAGCACCATCGCGGCGATGCCTCCCACGAAATCGCCGACCAGCTCAACAAGGCGTTGATGGATGTGCGCAAGGCTTTCCCCACGGCCAAGCTGAAGATCTACGAGACGCCCCCCGGTCCGCCGGTCCAGGCCCAGATCCTGGCCGAGCTGTACGGTCCCGACTACGACGTGCTGCGGGCCGCCGCCGCCGACGTGGACAAGGCCTTCGCGGGCATCTACGGCATGATCAACGTGGACGACTCGGTCACCGCCAACGCCGACAGCTTCCACGTCCGCGTGGACGCGGAGAAGGCCCTGCTCTCCGGCGTCGCCCCGGGCCAGGTGGCGCAGCTGCTGCGCAGCTACGTGTCCGGCTTCGCCATCGGCACCCTGCACGTGGACAACGCCCGGGAGCCCATCGACATCAAGGTGCGCCTGCCCCGGGAACTGCGGGCCGGCCCCGAGACCCTGATGAACCTGCGGGTCACCAACCCCCATGGCAGGCAGGTGCCCCTGGCCGCCATCGCCACCGTGGAGAAGGTCACCCAGGCCAAGCCCCTCTACGCCCGGGACCAGCATCCCATGGTCATGATCGGCGGCGAGCTGCTGCAATCCAGCCCGGTGTTCGCGGTGCTGGCCCTGGACCAGATGCTGGACGGCAAGAAATTGCCCAGCGGGGCCACCTTCACCACCGGCAACCTGGGCTTCACGCAAGCCGCGCCCAAGGACGTGGTGGACTACACCCTGCTGTGGGGCGGCGAGATGCGCCTGACCCTGGACGTCTTCCGGGACTTAGGGTCAGCCTTCATCGTCGCCCTCATCCTCATCTATCTGATGCTGGTGGGCTACTACAAGTCCTTCATGCTGCCGGTCATCGTCATGGGCGCCATCCCGCTCACCCTGGTGGGCGTGTTCCCGGGCCACTGGGCCACCAGCCAGGCCTTCACCGCCACCTCCATGATCGGCGTCATCGCCCTGGCCGGCATCGTGGTGCGCAACTCCCTGCTGCTCATCGACTTCATCCTGGACTACCGCCGGCAGGGCTACGACCTGGAACGGGCCGTCATCGAAGCCGGCGCCGTGCGTTTCCGGCCCATCCTGTTGACGGCGCTCGCCATCATCCTGGGTTCCGCCATCATGATCACCGACCCGGTGTTCGGCGGCCTGGCGGTGAGCCTGATCTTCGGCACCTTTGCTTCCACCGCCCTGACCCTGGTGGTCATCCCGCTGATGTATTACCTGTGGCAGCGGAGGAGTTAGTGCTTCAGCGCTTACTCCTCCGGCGTCCCCCTGCGGGGCAGCGCAACCAGAAAACCGTTTGAAACCGTAAGGAGTACTTCCCATGACCATCGAACGCCTCATCCGCATCCTGGCCGGCATCATGATCCTGCTGTCCCTGGCCCTGGCCCACTTCACCGGCCAGGTGGACATGGCCAGCCTGTCCTGGCTCTGGTTCACCGCCTTCATCGGCCTCAACCTGCTGCAATCCGGCTTCACCGGCTTCTGCCCGCCGGAAAAACTGCTCAAGAAACTGGGCTTCCAGGAGGG
>DAOQNK010000049.1:12567-17082 GCA_035332045.1 Thiobacillaceae bacterium
CCTGTTCGGCCGCCTCTCCGGCGTCAAGCAGATCGGCCCCCAGGAAGCGGTAATGCTGTTCAACCACGAGGACGCCCTGGTCCTGGACGTGCGGGAGCAATCGGAATGGGCCGACGGCCACATCGCCAAGGCCAAGCACATCCCTCTGGGCCAGTTGAAGAACCGTATCGGCGACCTGGAGAAGTTCAAGGACAAGCCCATCGTCGCCGTCTGCCGCAGCGGCAACCGTTCCGCCCATGCCTGCGGCCAGCTCAAGAAGGCCGGCTTCGAGAACCTGCACAACCTGGCCGGCGGCATGGTCGCCTGGGATCAGGCGGGCCTGCCCAAGGAAAAGTGATCCACCCAGCAGCAGATAAAGGAAGAGACATGCCTCCCGTGAAGATGTACTGCACCGCCGTCTGCCCCTATTGCATCATGGCCGAGAAGCTCCTGACCAAGAAGGGCGTGACCCATATCGAAAAGATCCGCGTCGACCTGGACCCCGCCCAACTCCAGGAGATGATGCGCATCACCGGCCGCCGCACCGTCCCCCAGATCTACATCGGCGATCGCCACGTGGGCGGTTTCGACGACATCTCCGCCCTGGATGCGGGCGGCGAGCTGGACCCGCTGCTGGCCGCCTGATCCCCGCCCTCCCGACCCCGGGAGGGCATTGATTTTTCCCGTCCAGGCGCCATCTGGCTCCCATGATCTGAATTCATCCGGAGCCTTGTATGGAACTCGTCTGCCCCCACTGCGGCGCGGTCAATCGCGTCCCCGACGATCGCCTCGCCCAGCACCCCAAATGCGGCAAATGCGGCGCCGAGGTGCTGCCCGCCCATCCCGTCGAACTCACCGCGGCCAGCTTCGGCAAATTCATCGAACGAAACGAACTGCCGGTGCTGGTGGATTTCTGGGCGCCCTGGTGCGGTCCCTGCAAGCAATTCGCGCCCACCTTCAGCCAGATGGCCGGCCAGTACGTGGGCAAGGTGCGCTTCGCCAAGGTGAACACCGAGGCCGAGCAAGGCCTGGCCGCCCAGCATGGCATCCGCAGCATTCCCACCCTGGCGATCTTCAAGGCCGGCCGGGAGGTGGACAGGGTGTCCGGCGCCCTACCGGCCCAGCAGTTGCAGGCCTGGCTGGCGCGGGTCTGATATCGGCGCCGCCGAGGGCTGGATTTCGCGGAGCCGTCATGGCGAACGGCTATAATCCGCCATCTTTCCTTCCACTCCGGACCCCGTCATGACCGACCAGCAGCCCCAACAGCAAGCCATGCCCGTCTTCCAGATCGAGAAGATCTACGTCAAGGATCTGTCCGTGGAGGTGCCCAATGCCCCCGCCATCTTCCTGGACCGGGACCCGCCCCAGATTGACATGCAGCTCAACACCCAGAGCGCGCCGGTGGACGCGGCCAACGGCATCTACCAGACCATCCTGACCCTGACCATCAACGCCAAGATCAAGGACAAGGCCGCCTTCCTGGTCGAACTCCAGCATGCCGGCATCTTCCGCATCCAGAACATTCCCCAGGAAGCCCTGGAGCCGGCCCTGGGCATCGGCTGCCCCAACATCATCTTCCCCTACGCCCGCGAGGCCGTTTCCGACGCCGTTCTCAAGGCCGGCTTCCCGCCCCTGATGCTGCAACCCGTGAACTTCGAGGCGCTCTACATGCAGCAGCAGCAGGCCAAGGGCCAGCAGCCCAACTAAGCCAGCCGCCGGGTCGCCACCTTGGGCATCGCGGTTCTCGGCGCCGGGGCCTGGGGCACCGCCCTGGCCATCCGCCTGGCCGGGCGGTCGCCGGTGCGTCTCTGGACCCGCTCGCCGGACCATGCCCGGGCCATGGCGGAGGCCCGGGAAAACCACCGCTACCTGCCCGGCTTCGAACTGCCGGCGGGCCTTGAGTCCACCAGCGACCTGGCCGCGGCGGCGCGGGACGCGGCGTTGCTCATCGCCGGGGTGCCCAGCAATGGCTTCCGTTCCCTGTTGCTGTCCCTGCGCGAGGCCGATATCCGCCAGCCCCTGGTCTGGCTCTGCAAGGGCCTGGAAACCGGCAGCCGCAGGCTGCCCCATGAAGTCCTGGCCGAAACCTGGCCCGACCATCCTCCCGCCGCCGTCCTTTCCGGCCCCAGTTTCGCCAAGGAAGTGGCCCAGGGCCTGCCCGCCGCCCTGACGCTGGCCAGCCCCGACGCCGGGTTTGCCCGCGCCGTGGCCCGCCAGCTCCACGATCCCAAGCTGCGCCTCTATGCCAGCACCGACGTGGTGGGCGTGGAACTGGGGGGCGCGGTGAAGAACGTCATCGCCATCGCCGCCGGCATCGCCGACGGCCTGGGCTTCGGCCTCAACGCCCGGGCCGCCCTGGTCACCCGGGGCCTGGCCGAGCTCACCCGCCTGGGCCTCAAGCTGGGCGGCCGGCCGGAGACCTTCATGGGTCTTTCCGGCATGGGCGACCTCATCCTCACCTGCACCGGCGACCTTTCCCGCAACCGGCAACTGGGCCTGCGCCTGGCCGCCGGGGAAAGCCTGGAAGGCGCCCTGCGGGAGCTGGGGCATGTGGCGGAAGGCGCCACCACCGCCATCGAGGTGGCGGCCCTGGCCCGGGAAATGGGCGTGGAGATGCCCATCACCGAGGCGGTGGACCAGATCCTCCGCCAGGAGATGCCGCCCCGGGAAGCCGTGGCCGCGCTGCTGGCCCGGGACCTCAAGGACGAGAGCGTCTGACCCGGCCCGGGCAGCCATGGCCGCGCCCGACACCCCGGAATTCGAACGGCGTTACGCCCGCTGGGCCCAGCTCCAGCGCGACTTCGGCCCGGCCCGATCCTTTTCCTTCGCCTGGCGTCTGCCGGAACTGGCCCGCCGCGGGCATGGCGATGCCCGTTTCCAGGCCGCCCTGGCCCTGGCCCAAACCCTGATCGCCATGGGCCGCCACGAGGAAGCCCTGGCCGCCCTGCCGGCGGCGGACGAGGCCACGCCCGCCGCCTGGGCGGCACCCCTGCTTTATTGCCGGGCTTGCTGCCTGGCCTGGGCCGACGCCGAGGAAGCCGCCCTGATTTGTCTGGCCGCGGCCGGCCCCCTGTGGGCCCGGCACCAGGACGACCTGGCGGCCCGGGCCAGCTTCGCCTTCGTCCTGGACCGCCCCGATTCGGAGGCGGCCAGGCGCCACCTGGATGCCGCCCGAAGGGCGGGTGATCCGGCCCGCCTGGCCCAGGCCAGCCTGTTGGCCGACTGGTCCGAACCCGGCGCCGTGGCGGCGGGCGAACTTCATCAGGCCCTGGCCTGGCTGCGCCGCCACGCCCCGGCGGAGACGGCGATGGCCGAGGCCCGCCACGCCGAGGCCCGGTTTCGCCAGGCCCCCGCCGAAGCCCTGGTCTGGCTGGATCACGCCCTGGAACTGGTGGAGCGGTTCGGCGCCCACGGCCTCAAGCCCCGGCTGCTGCGGGGCAAATCCCGATCCCTGGAAGCGGCCGGGCAATTGGGCGAGGCCACCCGGTTCCTCGATCTGGCTCGGGAAGCCGCCCAACGCCTGGGGGCTTGGCGCGAGCTGCGCGCCATGGCACCATGATGCACCGCACAAAACGCGAGGTCGAGCCATGGCCCACCTTCCGGAAACGCTGACCACCCCCCTCTCCTCCTTGCTGCGCCGGGCGCCCATCACCTGCCCGCCGGAACTGGCCTTGCGCGACGCCCTGGGCCTGATGCGCCAGCACCGCATCGGCTCCATCCTGGTGGCGGACACCGAGAACAGGCCGGTGGGGGTGTTCACCCTGAACGATCTGCGGGACCGGGTGGCGGTGGCCGAATGCGGCCTGGACCGGCCCATGAGCGCGGTCATGACCCCCAGCCCCTTCTGCCTGGGGGGCGATGCCACCGCCATGGAGGCCGCCCTGGCCATGGCCCAGCGCCTCATCCACCACGTGGTGGTCACCGGGCCGGACGGCCGCATCCTGGGGGTGGTTTCGGAAAAGGACCTGTTCGCCCTGCAACGCCTGGGCGTGGGCAACATCGCTGCCGCCCTGGCCGAGGCGGAGAACCTGGAAACCCTGGTGGACGCCGCCGAGGACATCCGCCGCCTGGCCCGCATGCTCATGGCCCAGGGCCTGGAAGCGGAACAGCTCACCCGCCTCATCTCCGAACTCAACGACCAGCTTTCCCAGCGGGTCCTCTACCTGGCCTTCGCCGACGCCGGCCTGGAGGACATCGCCTGGTGCTGGCTGGCCCTGGGCTCGGAAGGCCGCCTGGAGCAGACCCTGCTCACCGACCAGGACAACGGCGTCATCTTCATCCCCCCCGAGGGCGTGACCGCCGACGCCATCCGCGAGCGCCTGCTGCCGGTGGCCCGGCAGGTCAACGAGGGCCTCGCCGCCTGCGGCTTTCCCCTCTGCAAGGGCGAGATCATGGCGGGCAACCCCAAGTGGTGCCTGTCCCTGGAGGAATGGCAGAGCACCTTCTCCGACTGGCTGTTCCGAGGCGACGCGCCGGTGCTCCTCAACGCCAGCATCTTCTTCGACTTCCGCGCCCTGGCCGGCGACGCCAACCTGG
>DAOQNK010000050.1:0-12265 GCA_035332045.1 Thiobacillaceae bacterium
GAGACCAGCAGATCCAGTTGGCTGACCGCGGTGTCCAGGGCCTTCAGGGTTTCCTGGTCGTTGCGGCCGTGGATGATCTGGGTCTTCAGGTTGGCGATGCGGTTCTTGGTGAGGCCGATCTCGCCCGAGAGGTTGAGCACCTGGTCCAGCCGCGCCGTGTCGATGCGGATCGTGGTTTCCTTCTGGAGGTTCTGGGTCGGCCCGGTATTCGAGGAGGAGGACCTGGAAGGCGTGGGCAGGTCCTGGGCGGGAGCCGGTTTGGGCGCGGGCGGTGCGGCCTGGATGGGCGTGGCCTCCGATTGTTTCGCGACAGGGGACTCGACGGGGGCGGCAGCGGGTTGGGGGATGGGTGCGCCGGTCAGGGCGGCATGGAGCGCGTCCCAATTGATGTCTTCACCGCCGGGGGCCGGCGAGGCGGCTGCAGGCGCGGGTTCGGGCGCGGCCACGGGAACCGGCGCGGGCTCGGCCGCCGCCTTGGGTCCCGGTAGATTGCCGGCCAGGGCCAAGTCCAGCCCGTTGATCAGGCTGGCATCGGCGGCATGGGGCTGGACGCTCTGGGACAGGGAGCCGAACATGTCGCGCACCGTGGCGGTGGCCGCCATGATGATGTCCATCAGTTCGGCGGAAAGATGGAGTTCGCCGTTGCGCAGCTTGTCGAAGAGGTTTTCTGTGCGGTGGCAGAGATTGACCAGGTTTTCCACATTGAGGAAGCCCGCGCCGCCCTTGATGGTATGGAAGCCCCGGAAGATATCGTTGAGCAACTCCCGGTCCTCGGGCCGCTTCTCGAGCTCCACCAGCTTGTTGTCCACCTGGGACAGGAGTTCCCCGGCCTCGAGCAGGAAATCCTGCAGAAGTTCTTCCATTCCGGCGAAGTCGCTCATGGTCGTTTCCCCTTAAAAACCCAGGCTTTCCAGCAGGTCGTCCACCTGTTCCTGGCTGGTCACCACGTCGGACCGGCCGGCGGCATTCACCACCGGGCCGTTGAGCAGGCCAGGATCGACAGCCTGGCGTTTTTCCTCGGGGGTGGTCTCGATCAACAGGGCCAGAAGCTGGGATTCCAGGTTCTGGGCTGCTTCCAGCACTTTCTTGATGACCTGGCCCGTCAAATCCTGGAAATCCTGGGCCATGATGATTTCCATCAGTTGAGCATTCGTGGATTCCGCCTTGCCGGGTACGTCGGATAGGAAGGCCCGGGTGTCCTGCACCAGTTGCTTGAATTCGACCACCCCCAACTGCTTGGCGAAGAGCTTGTCCCATTTGCCGGATAGGTCCTTGGCGCTCTCGCCAATGCGAGCCTGTATGGGCTGGGCAATCTCGGCGGCATTGAGGGTTCGCTCGGCGGCCTTGGCGGTCATCACCGCGATGTAGTTCAGGCGATCCCGATTGTCGGGCAGTTCGGTGGCGACCTTTTCCAGGGTCTTGTCGTAGCCCAACTCACGCAGAAGATTGTGCAGTCCCCGGGTCATGTGGCCCAGTTGCGAGAAGACCCGCTCAGGGCAGGCGCCCTCGCTCTCGCCCGCCTCGCCCTGGGATACGGCCTTGGCGATGCTGTCGAACAGGTTTTCCAGTTCCGGCGTATCGCTGTCCTTCTCGGGTTTGGGTTCCGTCTTGGTCGGCTCGGGAGGCGCGACGGAAGCGATGCTGTCAAACAAGGCTTCCAGTTCAGGAGAGTCGCCGATCATCGTTGCTCCTTATGGGTGGTACGGCCCGAGTCACATCCCGAATTTCTCGAAGATCTTGCCCAGCTTCTCTTCGAGAGTGGCGGCCGTGAACGGCTTGACGATGTATCCGGAGGCCCCGCTTTGGGCGGCCTCGATGATGTTTTCCTTCTTGGCCTCGGCGGTAATCATTAATACCGGCAGATGCTTGAGGGTGGGATCGGCGCGGATGGCCTTGAGCATGTCGATGCCGGTCATCACCGGCATGTTCCAGTCCGTGACCACGAACTGGAAATCGCCACCCTTGAGCTTTTGCAGGCCAACGGCGCCATCCTCGGCCTCGTCCACATTGGTGTAGCCCAGTTCTTTCAGCAAGTTGCGCACTATGCGGCGCATGGTGGAAAAGTCGTCCACCACCAGGAATTTCAGGTTCTTGTCGGCCATCGTCAGTCCTCTTATCCGCTAACCCGGAGCATTGTAACCATCGGTGGGCTATCGCTTAAGGAACGCGACCAAGGTGTCGGCCAGCACGGCGGGGTCGAACTTGGCGACGTAGGCGTCCACACCCACCTTCTGGCCCATGGTGCGGTTCGCTTCCGAGGACAAGGAGGAATGCATGACCACCGGAATGCCTTCGAAACGGCTGTCGGATTTGATATTGCGGGTCAGAACGTAGCCGTCCATTTCCGGCATTTCGGCATCCACCAGAATCAGTTGGACATGGTTGCGGACTGCGGAACGCTCGGAACTGGCTCGGTTGGCCATATTGGAAAGCTTGTCCCAGGCCTCCAGGCCGTCGTTGGCCTGGATGTACTTGACGCCTAGCTTGTCGAGGACGGAGACGATTTCCTTTCGGGCGACCGACGAGTCGTCGGCGAAGAAGATCGTGGCCTCCCTGCCAGGGTCGAGCTGGGGAAGCTGGGGCATGGCCTTTTCGCCCAGGACTTCCACCAAGACCCGTTCCACGTCCAGGATGGACACCAGGCGGCCATCCTCCAGTTCGGTGATGGCGGTGATCATGCCGTCCTGGCCGGCAAGCATGTTTTCAGGCGGCTTCACCTTGTCCCAGTCGACCCGGATGATCCGGTCCACGTCCTGGACCAGGAAGCCCTGGGTGTGGCGGGAGAATTCGGTGACGATCATGGTTTCGCCGATGCCGGGCGGCGCCCCCTCCAGTTTGATGAAGCGGGCCAGGGAGATGACCGGGATGATGCTGCCCCGCAGGGAGATCACGCCTTCCACGCCGGCGGGCATGTTGGGCGTGAGCGTGATCGGCGGCGTGGGGGAGACCTCCCTCACCTTGAAAACGTTGATGCCGAAGGTCTCATGGGTGCCCAGGGAGAACAGCAGCAACTCCATTTTGTTTGAGCCCGCCAGTTTTGTGCGGGCATCCACGGCTTCCAGCAGTTTGTTGGGCTCGAGCGGATTCATGAGCTTCCGTTCCCCTTACTTGAGCAGGCGGTTCAACACTTCTGCGAGCCGGTGGGGCTCGAACTTGGGCACGTACTCATCCACACCCACGGAGAAACCGAGTTGCTTGTTGGCGTCCGAGGACAGGGAGGAGTGCATCAACACCGGAATCCCGGCGAAGCGTGGATCGGACTTGACGTTCTTGGTCAGCACGTAGCCATCCATCTCAGGCATTTCCACATCGGTCAGCACCAGCTGAACATAGTCGGAGACGGCTCTGCCGGCGATCTCCGCCTGGGCGGCGATCTTCTGCAGTTCTTCCCAGCCCTGGCGGCCATTGATGGCGCTGATTCCGTTGACGCTCAAGGCTTCGAGCGTGCGCTCCACCTGCTTGCGGGCCACGGAGGAGTCGTCGGCGTAAAGTACGGTGCGGTTGGGTTTGTCCAGAGGGGCGAGGGTGGCGAAGAGATGGCTGTCGTCGATCTGAGAGGTATCGGCCAGGATCTTTTCCACATCCAGCATCATGACCAGGCGGCTGTCCTTGAGTTCGGTGACCGCGGTGACCAGGCCGCCCATCCGGGCGGTCAACATGCTGGGTGGCACCTTCATCTCCGCCCAGTCGAGCCGCAGGATGGTGTCCACCTCCCCTACCAGGAAGCCCTGGGTATGGCCGTTGTATTCCGTGACGATCATGATGGCCGGCGGGGCATCGGTGGAAATGCCGATATAACGGGCCAGATCCACGACCGGCACCAGCACGCCACGCAGGCTGACCATGCCCTCGACCGCCGCCGGCATGTCGGGCGCCCGGGTGATCTCCGGAATCCGCATGACTTCCCGCACCTTGAAGACATTGATGCCGAAGGTCTCCTTGCGTCCCGTGCTGACGTCCGTGCCCAGGGTGAAGAGCAGGATTTCCAGCTTGTTCGCGCCGGCGAGCTTGGTACGCGCATCAATGCGCCTCAACAAATCCGACATGTCCACCTCGATTGGTCGCGCGGCCTTTCCATGCGTGCCGCTGGGTTTCTCGAGCCATCATCGGCCTTGGTCGAAAAAACTTTAGTACGCCGATAGTTTAATATCCGGGCCCATGCCAGCGTCTTCCACGCCACCGCCGGATTCTCCCGCCGACGCCAGCCTCCGTCAGGCTTTCGCCTTGTTCAGCGAAACCTCGGAAATGCTCGCGGGCACCTATCTGGAACTCCAGTCGCAGGTGGCCCGGCTGACTTCCGAGCTGGCCGATGCCAATGGCGAACTGGCCAGACGCGAGCGCCTGTCGGCCTTGGGTGAGATGGCGGCCCAGGTTGCCCATCAATTGCGCACTCCCCTGGCTACCGCGCTGCTTTATACGGGCCATCTGGCCAGGCCTTTTCTGGAAGACGCGGACCGCATCCGATTCGCCGAAAAGGCCCTGTCCCGCTTGCGCTATCTGGAGCGGCTCGTTCAAGACATGTTGCTGTTCGTTCGGGGTGCCCGCTTGAGCGAGACCGACTTCCCAGTGCCTCCTCTTCTGGAAGAGCTGGGCCAGACCCTGGAACCCCAGGCCCATGGCAAGGGTGTGGCATGGCACCTGGAATCCGCCGTGGGGGATGTCTCCCTCCGGGGCGATCGCCAGGCGATTTCCGGCGCCCTCATCAACCTGCTGGAAAATGCCCTCCAGGCGACCGGAACGGGAGGCAATGTCAGCCTGTGCGTGCGGGGGGAAGGCAGTCCTTTCGCTGCCTTCCAGGTGGAGGACGATGGCGCCGGGATTCCCGACGAAGCCCGAGAACGTTTGTTCGAGCCCTTCTTTACCACCCGGGGCGAGGGTAGCGGCCTGGGTTTGGCCATTGTCCGCCAGGTGGCCGAGGCCCATGGCGGCTGGGTGGAATGGGCCCGTCGCGATGCGGGCGGCAGCCGTTTCACGCTTTATTTGCCCTTCGCCACCAGGGAGCGAGTCGATGGCTGAAGTCCTGCCCGTCTTGGTCGTGGAGGATGACGCGGCGCTTCGCGAGGCGCTCTCGGATACCCTGGAATTGGCGGGTTATGCCGCCATTGCCGCGGGTGATGCGGAACAGGCGCTGGCCTGGCTGGAAAAGGGTAACCCCGGTCTGGTCCTCAGCGACGTCCAGATGCCAGGCATGGATGGACATTCCCTGCTGCGTACCCTGAAGGCGCGCCGGCCGGATATTCCGGTGGTCCTCATGACGGCATTTGGCCAGATAGACCGGGCTGTCCAGGCCATGCGGGATGGCGCCGCGGACTATCTCCCCAAGCCCTTCGAGCCCGACAGGCTTCTGGCCGCCGTGGCCAGACATTACCGACAGGCGGATGCCGGCATGGGGGAAGGCGTGGTGGCCGAGGATTCCGCCAGCCAGGCCTTGCTGGAACTCGCCCGGCGGGTGGCGGCCAGCGAGGCCACGGTCCTCTTGACCGGGGAGTCGGGGGTGGGCAAGGAGGTATTCGCCCGCTATATCCACCAGCACTCGATTCGTCAGAAAGGGGCTTTCGTGGCGGTCAATTGCGCCGCCATTCCGGAAAACCTGCTCGAGTCGGTGCTCTTCGGCCATGAAAAAGGCGCCTTCACGGGCGCGTCCACGACCCAGGCTGGAAAATTCGAACAGGCCAACGGCGGCGTGTTGCTGCTCGACGAGATTTCCGAACTTCCCCTGCACCTCCAGGCCAAGCTGTTGCGCGTGCTCCAGGAAAGAGAAGTGGAACGGGTGGGCGGGCGAACGCCGGTACCGTTGGATGTGCGTGTCATCGCTGCCACCAACCGGGATTTGGCGGTATGGGTCCGTGAGGGCAAATTCCGGGAAGATTTATATTACCGGCTGAGCGTGTTCCCCCTGGATATCCCCCCGCTGCGGCGCAGGCCGGGGGATATCGAACCCCTTGCCCGCTTCTTTCTCAAGCGTGCCGAGAAGCTGGTGGGCAGGGGGGGATTTGCCTTGTCAGGCGCGGCCCTGGCTGAATTGACGGGGTATACCTGGCCCGGTAACATCCGCGAGCTAGGTAACGTCATGCAGCGGGCCATGATCCTCGCCACCGACACGGAAATCCGTCCCGAGCATCTCATGTTGCCCAGGGCCGTTCCGGTCGCGGAGGTGGCTCAAGTGCCTGGCGAGATCGGACTGAAAGACGTGGAGCGGGAAACCATCCTTGGCACCCTCAAGCGGATGGACGGCTCCCGGCGTAGGACGGCGGATGCGTTGAACATGAGCGAGCGGACTCTGCGCCACAAGCTCAAGCAGTATCGTGAAGCGGGCTTTCTGGATGGAGACGACCTCCTATAATCGGTAGCAGGAGGCAAGGCGATGAGCAATATCGATCAGATGGTCAACCAGCTTCGTGCCGTTGCGGCGCAAGCCTCCTCTTCGCCCGCGCCCCAGGCCGCCGACGCCACCCAGGATTTCGCGGCCATGCTCAAGTCCGCTGTGGAAGAGGTCAATAGCGCCCAGTTGGATGCCAAGCAATTGACCCGCCAATTCGAGGCGGGCGATCCCGACGTCAACCTCCAGGATGTGGTCCTCTCCTTGCAGAAGGCCAGTCTGTCCTTCCAGACCATGGTTCAGGTGCGCAACAAGCTGGTTTCCGCCTACCAGGAAATCATGAACATGCAGGTCTGACCAGGCGCGGTTGACGGATGGCCTCGCAGCCCCAGCAGCTTCTTTCCAACTTCGCCCACCGCTTCAACGAGCTTCCCGCCTCCCGGAAGATGGGGCTGGCGGCAACCCTGGCGGCGGTCATCGCCGTGGTGGTGGGGCTGGTGCTTTGGTCCAGCGCACCGGACTACCGGGTCCTGTTCTCGAATCTGTCCGAGAAGGACGCGGGGGCCGTTACCGCCAGCCTTCAGCAGATGAACATTCCCTACAAAACCGAGGCGGGCGGCACGCTGCTGGTGCCCTCCGATCAGGTCTACGATTTGCGCTTCAAGCTGGCTGCCCAGGGGCTCCCCAAGGGCGGCGGGGTTGGCTTCGAACTCATGGATTCGCCCAAGCTGGGCATGACCCAGTTCCAGGAACAGCTGGCCTTCCAGCGCGGCCTGGAGGGGGAGCTGGCGCGCACCATCCAGTCCCTGGCGCCGGTGGAGTCGGCCAGGGTCCATCTGGCGATTCCAAAGCCCTCGGTGTTCATCCGTGACAAGCAGGCGCCTTCCGCCTCCGTCCTCGTGAATCTGCATTCCGGGCGGGCCCTGGAGCCCGGCCAGGTGCAGTCCATCGTCCATCTGGTGGCCAGCAGCGTGCCGGAAATGCCACCCGGCAACGTCACCGTGGTGGACCAGGCCGGCAACCTGTTCACGTCCCGATCCGACAGTCAGGCCCTGCGAGGTCTCGATTCCAGCCAGCTGGACTTCGTGCGCCAGATGGAGGCCTATTACGCTCAACGCATCGAGGCCATCGTCGAGCCCATCGTGGGCAAGGACAATGTCAAGGCCGAAGTCCGGGCGGATTTCGATTTCTCGGAATCCGAGGCGACCAGCGAGAGTTTCAAGCCTAATCCCACGCCCGATACTCAAGCCATTCGCAGTCAGCAATCGATGGACGACAGCAATTCCGGAGGCGGGAACCAGGCCCAGGGTATCCCCGGTGCACTGAGCAATCAGCCGCCCGGTGCCGCCAGCGCGCCCTTCAACGCGCCGCCGGGCGCCAATGCCGGGCCGAATGGGGCCGGCGGCAGCCAGGCCCAGGGAGGGGGCGGGTCTTCCAGCCGCAAGGAAAGCACCGTCAATTTCGAACTCGACAAGACCATCCGCCATGTGAAGGAGCCCGTGGGCCGTGTGAAGCGGCTGTCTGTCGCCGTGGTGGTCAATTACAAGGCGGGCGGGCCGGGCGCCGACGGCCAACCGGGCAAGCCCGCGCCGCTTTCCGCCCAGGAACTGGAGAACGTCAACAAGCTGGTGAAAGAAGCCATGGGCTTCAACCAGCAGCGGGGCGATTCCGTGAACGTCGTCAATGCGGCTTTCACGGAAACCAAAGTCGAAATCGACATCCCGCTCTGGAAAGATCCGGACAACGTGGCCATGGCCAAGTCGCTGGTCAAGAACCTGATTGTCTTTGGCCTGGCCTTTTACTTGGTATTCGGCGTGCTGCGGCCCCTCTTGCGGGATCTGGTCAAGCCACCGGAAACCTTGCCTGGCGCACCCGGGAGCCTGGCGCACGGAGAAGGGGAGGGGCTGGGAGGACTGCGTGGACCCGCCCCAGACCTCAGCTATGCCGATACCCTGACCCGGGCCAAGGAGTTCTCCAAGACCAATCCCAAGGTGACCGCGGATATCGTCAAGGAATGGATGAATAAGGAATGAGCGACACCAGCCTCAACGAGTGCGCCATTCTGATGCTGGCTCTGGGCAGCGAGGAGGCAGCGGAAGTCTTCAAGTATCTGGGCCCCAAGGAAGTCCAGAAGCTGGGGATGGCCATGACCAATATCGGCAACGTCAGTCGGGAGCAGATCGAGACGGTGCTGCATTCCTTCATCGGCGAGACCGAAGGCCGGGTCAGTCTGGCCGATTCCGACGAATACATCCGCTCCGTGCTGAAGAAAGCCTTGGGCGACGACAAGGCCGCCCACCTCATCGATCGCATTCTGCAAGGCAACGAGAGCGCCGGTATCGAGAGCCTCAAATGGCTCGATTCCGCCAGTGTCGCGGAAATGATCCGCAATGAGCACCCCCAGATCATCGCCACCATCATGGTGCATCTGGAACGGGACCATGCCAGTGAAATCCTCAACCTGCTGCCGGAACGCCTGCGTAATGACGTCATGATCCGCATCGCTACGCTGGAAGGCGTCCAGCCCATGGCCATGCGGGAATTGAACGAGGTATTGACCCAACTGCTTTCCGGGGGCGAAGTCACCAAGAAAAGCTCCCTGGGGGGCGTTAAGGCCGCGGCGGACATCCTCAACTACATGGGGGGCGCCGTCGAAGCCTCGGTCCTGGCCAACATCCGTGAACACGACGCGGAATTGGCGCAGAAGATTCAGGACCAGATGTTCACCTTCGACAACATCCTGGACCTGGACGACCGTTCCGTACAGTTGTTGCTGCGGGAGGTCCAGTCGGAAACCCTCATCATTGCCCTCAAGGGCACGACCCAGGAACTCAAGGACCAAATCTTCAAGAACATGTCGTCCCGGGCCGCCGAGGCCCTCAAGGAGGATCTGGAGGCCAAGGGCCCGGTCCGGCTTTCCGAGGTGGAGGCCGAGCAGAAGGAAATCCTCAAGATCGTCCGCAAGCTGGTGGACGAGGGCCAGATCGTGCTGGGTGGCAAGGGCGGCGAAGAGGGTCTGGTGGAATGATGAATTGCTCGTCTTGTCACTGCCGGATGGGGTAGCCGGTGTCCAAGGTCATTCCCAAAGAGCAGCTCACCGCCTATCAGCGCTGGGAACTTGCCTCCTTCGAGGATGGGCATGACGGTTTGGGTGTCGCTCAGGCTGCCGAGGGCGAGGCCATAGGCAAAGTGGCTTTGCCCACCGCCGAGGAGATCGAGCACATTCACCAGGAGGCCTGGCGGGAGGGCTACAACCTGGGGCTGGAGGAAGGCCGCAAGGCCGGCCTGGAGGTCGGCCGCCAAGCCGGGGAAGACTATGCGCGGCAACTCGGCGCCCTGGTGGAGGCCTTGGAGGCCGGTCGCCTTAGCCAGGACGAAGAAATCGCCCGTGAGATCCTGGCGCTGGCCCTGACTGTGGCCCAGCAAGTGGTGCGCCGTGCCTTCGTCGTCAAACCCGAGTTGATCCTGGAGGGCATACGCGAAGCCCTGCTTTCCATCCCCGCCTTGAATGGCCACCACAAGATTGCGACGCATCCATCCCATGTCGACATGGTCCGGGAATGGCTGGCCCATGAGCATGGCCACCTGAGCTGGAAGGTTGTGGCGGATACCCAGCTGGAGCCGGGTAGTTTCCGGTTCGAGAGCAGCTACAGCGAACTCGACGGCAGTCTGCTCAGCCGCTGGAAAGAAATCACCGAGTGTCTGGGCGTCGATGACGCATGGCTGAGCTGACTCCCTCATCTTCGGCCCTGATCACCTATTTGCGTGACTGCCAGGAAGCGGTCTGTCAGATATCTCCGTGGCGGACCACGGGCCGACTCACCCGGGTGGCTGGACTGATCATGGAGGCTTCCGGTCTCAAGGTGGCCACCGGCGTGTCATGCCGGGTCACCATGCCCGGTGGGCAGCAAGTAGACGCTGAAGTGGTGGGCTTCTCCGGGGAGCGGCTATATCTGATGCCGTCCACCGATGTCTATGGCCTAGGTCCTGGCGCCACGGTGGAAACCACCGCGGTCTGCGGGTTCGATCCGCCTCGCATCAACCGCCCCTATTACCGGCGACGTCGTATTGAAGATCGCATCCGGCAGGTTCCGGTGGGGCCGGAACTGCTCGGCAGGGTCATAGACGGCGCGGGCCGACCTTTGGATCGCCAGGGTCCGGTGGAGGCCTCCCGCCGCGCTCCCCTGCATTCACGGCCGTTCAACCCCATGGAGCGGGAGCCCATCAAGGATGTGCTGGATGTAGGGGTGCGCGCCATCAATGCCCTGCTCACCGTGGGGCGCGGTCAGCGCATGGGTCTGTTCGCCGGCAGCGGCGTGGGCAAGTCCATGTTGTTGGGCATGATGGCCCGATATACAGAGGCCGACGTGGTCGTGGTGGGCCTCATCGGCGAGCGGGGCCGGGAGGTCAAGGATTTCATCGAGAACATCCTGGGCGAAGAGGGGCTCCGAAGGGCCGCCGTGGTGGCTGCGCCGGCCGACTCGCCGCCTCTGCTTCGTCTGCACGGGGCGGCCTATGCCACGGCCATTGCCGAGCATTTCCGGGACCAGGGCCTCAACGTGCTGCTCATCATGGATTCCCTGACCCGCTTTGCCCAGGCCCAGCGGGAGATCGCCCTGGCAGTAGGGGAGCCGCCCGCTACCAAGGGCTATCCTCCCTCGGTGTTCGCCAAGTTGCCCCAACTCGTGGAGCGGGCGGGCAATGGCCGCCGGGAAGGGGGTTCCATCACGGCGTTTTACACTGTGTTGATGGAAGGTGATGATCAACAGGATCCCGTGGCGGATGCCGCGCGCGCCATTCTGGATGGGCACGTGGTGTTGTCCAGGCAACTGGCCGACCAGGGACACTACCCCGCCATTGACATCGAGGCATCGGTTTCCCGGGCCATCACCGAACTGTTGCCCAAGGACAAACTTGAGCAGGTCAGGAAATTCCGGGCTTTGTACGCCCGCTATCAGCGCAGCCGCGATCTCATCACCATCGGCGCCTATGCCAAGGGCAATGATCCGCAACTGGACGAAGCGATTGCGTTATATCCACGCATGGAAAAATTCCTTATCCAGGACTTCCTGGACAAGGAAGACTACCCCGCTAGCCGGCGCGGTCTGGATACACTGCTGAGTACCGGCTGACGGGGCAGGTAGACCCTATAGGGGAAAGCCGCCACGGTTTGGATGCGGCGGCCTGCCCGAGGTCAGTCTCAACGTTCGATTACTTGCTCATCTTGCTGAACTTGGCCCACATGAACAGGCCCATGGCGATGATGAAGCCAATTGTGAACAGGCTGAGAAGGCCGATGTCGGTGCCGATCAGTTCTTGCCATACCGGGTTCATATCAAGCTCCTTTCGTTTGCCTTACGGGTGGGGTGTAGAAGGGTTTGTCCTGGCGGCCAGAGTGAATGCCGTGCCGATGGCACCGCTATCCCCGACCAGGCGCCAGCTGTGGTCATTTGATTCGATCATGTAGCGACGCTTGCCTGTCGCCTCGGGCGGCAGCATCCCTTGGTAACCAGCGTTCGCCGTGCGATGCAGCGTAATGGTCCGGTCCTTGTCGGCCTGGGTGGGATGAATAACGGTCATGAACAGTGACTCAGGTCGGGCCGCCTGTGAAAGGCCATCCAGTTGGACTTGGACGAGGCCGTCCGCGCTCACGGCGAGCTGTGCCGAGACACCCAAACGAGCGGCCTTGTCATCCTCGGGCGTTTTCAATTCCGTGGTCGTCATGCCCTGGGTTTGATGTTCTTCGTCCACCAGCCCGTCGGCATTGTCCACGGCGATGAAAACGGTGGTGATGCCAGCCACCACAGCGAGGGCGGGCAGTCCGGCGATGAGCCAGACCATGGGTTCCCGCCACCAGGGCTTGTGATTGTCAGGGTGGTTGATGCTGGCAGGAGAGCTCATGTCGTCGGCCTTATTTCAGGAAACTGGACTTGGCTTCCCGAACAA
>DAOQNK010000050.1:12365-15998 GCA_035332045.1 Thiobacillaceae bacterium
GAGAGCTCATGTCGTCGGCCTTATTTCAGGAAACTGGACTTGGCTTCCCGAACAAGGTTCGGTGCATCCACGGCCTGGATGGTGAAGAAGACGGGATGGCTAGGCTTGCTCAGCTGAAGCCTGTCGGCACGCAATGTGACGTTCAGTTCCACAGTGCCCAGCGCGGGGATTTCGACACTGGAGCCGGATGCCACGCTGAGTCCCTGGATGCCTGTGGCCTGGATGGCGTAACGGTGGGGTTTGCCATCCATATTGATGATCTGGAGACGATACAGGTTCTCGATCTGGCCGTTCTCGGCTTCCCGAGACAGGGTCAGGCGGTCCCGAATCACATCGGCCCGGAGCGGGATGCGGGTCGCCAGGGTGTAGACGAAGGCCGCGCAGATACCCAACAGTACCACCGTGTAGAACAGGGTGCGGGGACGCATGGTGTGCTTGAAGATATCCCGGTCTTCGTACTTGCCATCCACAGCGTTCTGGGTGGAGTAGCGGATCAATCCCTTGGGATAACCCATCTTGTCCATGACCTGGTCGCAGGCGTCGATACAGGCGGCGCAGCCGATGCACATGTACTGGAGGCCGTTGCGGATATCGATACCCGTGGGACAGACCTGTACGCAAATGCCGCAATCCACGCAGTCACCCAGGCCATGGGCCTTGTAGTCAGCCCCTTTCTTGCGCTGACCACGGCTTTCCCCGCGGCGATAGTCATAAGTGATGACCAAGGTGTCCTGGTCGAACATTACGCTTTGGAAGCGGGCATACGGACACATGTACTTGCATACTTGCTCGCGCATGAACCCGGCGAATCCCCAGGTCGCGAAGCCGTAGAAGAATATCCAGAAGGTTTCCCAGGGGCCCAGCGTCCAAGCGGCCACTTCCTGGCCGAGCACGGTGATGGGTGTGAAGTATCCGACGAAGGTGAAGCCGGTCCACAAGGACAACAAGACCCAGGCCACATGCTTGCCCCCCCGGCGCAGAATCTTGTTACCGTTCCAGGGCGAGTCGTTCAGCTTCTTTTGCTTGTTGTGGTCACCCTCAAACCAGCGTTCCACCCAGGTGAAGAGCTGAGTGTAGACAGTCTGGGGACACGCGTAGCCACACCAGAGACGGCCGGCGACCGCCGTGAAGAGGAACAGGCCCAGGGCAGAGATGATCAGCAACGCGGCAAACCAGACGAAGTCCTGAGGCCACAACACCAAGTCGAAAAGGTAGAACTTACGGCCGCCCAGATCGAAAAGGACCGCCTGGCGGCCACCCCAGTTCAGCCAGGGCAAGCCATAAAAGATGATCTGGGTGAAGAGCACCAGGGCGATGCGCCAGTAGTTGAAGATGCCCGAGACCGCGCGGGGATAGATCTTCTGGTGCACCGCATAGAGCGATACCTCCATTTCGCCGCTGGCGTTCTTGATGACGGGAATCTCAGGCTGCTTCTGGCTGGACATGCGGCTCTCTCAACGGAATTCAAGCGGCGCCGGGGGTACGCCGGCAATGGCGCTGGCCTGAAATGACTGGCTGGCGTTTGCCGGAATAATCTGGGGAAGTTTCCCAAGCCCGGAATCCAGCCCACTCATGAAATAAATGGGCTGGATTCCGAGGGCCGGCCCATTCGGACCGGCCTGGAACTTACTTGGCCGGTGCCGGCGCGGGCGCCTCTGCAGGCGGCATGGCGGCCGGCGCGGGCGCCACGGCGGCAGGCTTGACGCCGCCACCCAGGCCCCACACATAGGCGGCCAGGAGATGCACCTTGGCATCGCCCAAGGCTTCCTGCTGGGCAGGCATGCCACCCTTGCGGCCCTTCATGATGCTTTCGACGATGGCGGCTTCGCTGCCACCATACTGCCAGGCATCATCGGTCAGGTTGGGGAAGCCGGCGGCGTTGTTGCCCTTGCCGTCCTCGCCATGGCAGCCGGCGCAAGCCGCAAACTTGGCTTTTCCAGCCGCAGCCAGATTGGCGTCATGGGGCTTGCCGCCCAAGGACAGCACATAGTTGGCGACTTCCTTCGCACCCTGGGCATCACCCGCCAGGCCACCCGGCATTTCGCCCAGACGGCCATTGGCGATGCTGGCCTTGATGTCGTCAGGTGAGCCGCCGAACAGCCACTGGGCGTCGGTCAGGTTGGGGAAGCCTTTGGCGCCCTTGCCATCGGAGCCGTGACATTGGGAGCAATAGGTCAGGAACAGGTGCTGTCCCATGCTCTTCGCGTCGGGGTTGGCGGCCACAGCCATGACGTCCTGGCCCATGAAGGGCTTGAGCACGTTGTTGAACTCGCCGTCCACCCGCTCCTTTTCCTGCTTGTAGGCATCGGCGGAGGACCAGTTCCACACGCCGGAGAACTTGCCCAGGCCGGGGTAGAGAACCAGGTAAATGATGCCAAAGAAGATGAGGCCGTAGAACAGCCACATCCACCAGCGGGGCAGGGGGTTGTTGTACTCCTGCAGGTCCCCGTCCCAGGCATGGTGCATCAGTTCCGCCTGCTCGCCGGGGGCGAGTTTCTGGGTGGTTTGGCTGCGCAGGATCCAGAGCGAGAACAGAATGCCCAGGATGGTGGCGGCAGCGATGTAATAGGACCAGAAGTCGCTGACAAAGTCGGGAATTGCGTATCCAGCAATCATGTGAATCTCCTATTCAGTCCGGCTTGCGAACTTCCTCGGCCCCCTCCCGGAAGGGGAGGTTGGCGGCGTCCTCGAATTTCTGCTTGTTGCCCTTGTGGTAGGCCCACCAGACGATGGCCACGAAGATCACAAACGAGAGGACGGTCATCACCGAGCCGAAGAAACCCGCGTCCATATCACTTGGCCTTGGGTCCGGAAGTGCCGAGGACCTGCAGATACGCGATCAGCGCATCCATTTCGGTCTTGCCTTCCAGCATCTTGGGCGCATCGGCGATTTCCTGCTCGCTGTAGCCATGGCCGACGATGTTCAGGGTCCGCATCTTGGCCTGGATGTTGGCGGCGTCGGCAGGCGATTCGGCCAGCCAGGCATACGCCGGCATGTTGGACTCGGGCACCACGTCGCGGGGATTCATCATATGGGTGTAATGCCAGTCGTCGGAATAACGACCGCCAACCCGTTGCAGGTCAGGCCCGGTCCGTTTGGAGCCCCACTGGAACGGCCGGTCGTAGACGAACTCACCGGCCACGGAGAAGTGGCCGTAGCGTTCGGTCTCGGCGCGGAACGGGCGAATCATCTGGGAGTGGCAGTTGTAGCAGCCTTCCCGGATGTAGATATCGCGGCCGGTCAGTTGCATCGCGGTGTAGGGCTTGAGGCCCGGCACCGGTTCCGTGGTGGACTTCTGGAAGAACAGGGGCACGATCTGGACCAGGCCGCCGACTGAGACGGCGACGAAGGTCAGCACCAACAGCAGGCCGATGTTCTTTTCAAGCAACTTGTGCGAAAACATGCGTGTCTCCTTGTCCGTTAAGCCGCGACGGCTTCGGGGATGCGGGCGTCATTGACGGCCTTGCCGGCGGCGACGGTCTTCCACACGTTGAAGGCCATCAGCAGCATGCCCGCGAAGAACATGGAGCCACCGACCAGACGGATGGTGTAGAAGGGGTACATCGCATTCACGGATTGGGCGAAGCTGTAGGTCAGCGTGCCGTCCGCGTTGGTGGCGCGCCACATCAGAC
>DAOQNK010000051.1:0-15575 GCA_035332045.1 Thiobacillaceae bacterium
CAGGTGGAGAACTTGGCCGCCACCTCGTAGTGGGTCCGGGCGCCCACCACCCGCAGCCACACGTCCTGGAACAGCTCGTCCGCCTCGTCCCGGGCCTGGTGGGCCAGGTAGCGGTACAGGCGGCCGCGCCAGCGTCCGTACAGCGTTTCGAAGGCCCCGGCGTCGCCATCGCGGTAGGCCAGCATGAGAGCCTCGTCGGTGCGGAGATCGTCCATGGGTAGGCGGTTAAACGCGCGGCGGCGGCGAATGGGGTTGGCGGGCCTTCGAATTCTAGCCGGCGCTGGCCGGGATGACGGAGGTGGCGAATGGCCCGGCCCCCCTCTCCCGGCGGGAGAGGGGGAACCACGGGGGATCAGAAGCTGTGGTTGTAGTTGACGCGCAGGGTGGCCTGGCTGTGGCTGGAGGTGACGCCCTGGGGGTTGGTCTGGCTGACTTCCGGGGCCAGGGCGAGGGAGGCGGCCAGGGTGCGGGTGGCATCCAGCCGATAGCCGAAGCCCAGGGTGTAGTGGGTTTCGATGATGGCCGGGAACAGGGGGTTCAGCGTGCTGTTCGGCACCGGGTTGGAGGCGTGGTTGTAGCCGGCGCGCAGGGCCAGGTTGGGACTGAGCTTGTACTGGACCCCCAGGGCCAGGACCGTCTGGTCCTTCCAGTTCTGGGGCATGCTGGCGGTGAGGTCGCCGCCGGCGCTGACGAAGCGCAGGGTGAAGTCCTTCATGGCGTCGGCCCAGCGGATGCGCTTCACGTCGGCGGCCATGGACCACTTGCCGCCCCCGTCCCAGGCCATGCCCACGCCGTAGATTTCCGGCCACTGGAAATTCACGACCGTGACACTGCCGGGGATGGCGCCGGTGTCACCCAGGCTGCCCACGGCCCGCAGGCTGGCCTCGTCGGTCTTCATGTCGCCCAGATGGGTCTTGGCGTGGTAGGTGGCGCCCAGGTTGAGCTGCTCGTTCACCTTCCACAGGGCGCCGAGCTTGTAGCCCCAGCCGTAGCCCTTGGCACTGCCGGTCACGGCGCTGTCATCGGTGAAGTTGAAGCGGGCGTAGTGCAGGTCGCCCAGTCCGCCCAGGGCGCCGGCCAAGCTGCCGCTCACGCGGCCGGGCATGGCCATGAGGGCGGCCAGGTTCTGGCCGTCCAGGTCCATCTGCAGGTCCATGCTGCCCCAGACCAGGTCCATCTGGGCCGCCAGGGTGAGATCGGGGCGGACGTTCCAGGCCAGGGGGAACATGAGGCGGCCGAAGCCCACTTCGGAACGGATCTCCTGGCCGCTCATGGGCTGCATGGCGCCCGGCGCGCAGCCGGTGGCCAGGGGGCCGACGAAGGTGGAGGCCGGGCAGCCCATGGCGAACAGGGGGGAGCCGACGCCGTATTCCGTGCCCATGCCGCCCTGGGCCAGCAGGCCGACGCCGAAGGCCAGGTCGCCCTGGCGGCGGATGTAGGAGAGGGTGGGCATCCAGTAGGCGGTGCCGTCGGAATCCACGTTCACCGGGCCGGCGCCCGCTTGCACGTCCGGCATCAGCAGGGTGAGGCCCAGGCCCAGGTCGCTCTTGCCGGCGGGTTTCAGGCCCAGGGTGGCCGGGTTGCTCATCAGGGCGGAGTTGCCCGAATCCATGGCGAAGGCGGCGCCGCCCATGCCGCCGGACTTGGCGCCCCAGGCTTCCATGTTCATGCCGTTGGTGGCCTGGGCGCCCACGGCCCAGCCGGACAGGGCCAGGGCCCCCAGCTTGCTGATGTGTTTCATGTGTCCCCTCGGTGGAAATCCCGACAATTTCTGTCGGGCAAAAAGCGTGTATTAGAAATTATTAATTTAATTATTGATAGGGCTTTCTGTACCGGACTTCCGGTCTGTGGCAGCCACGCCCCTCCAAGCCGCCTATGCCCGACATTCTTGAGCACCGTGCCGGCGAAGGCGGAAGACCCGGCATCCGCCCGCCCGGCGGCGCCCGGGGCGCCTTTGATGGCCTCCATACGCCGGGAAATCGCAGATAATCGCGCCGTTTCCCCGATGTAGCGAAGCGGCTGGCTGGCCGGGAGCGCGGTCGAGACCGCGAGGGCCGGCCGAGGTCGAATCGGCATCCGGGCCGCACCCCCACTGCGCTGAACAAGAACGAAAGGCCGCCGAGATGCTCGTCTGGTTCGTCATCCTCTACCTGCTGCTTTCCATCCTCATCGGGGTCTACGCGGCCACCCGGGTCAAGAACTCCAAGGACTATGTGGTGGCGGGCCGCTCCCTGCCCATCTACATCGTCACCGCCACGGTCTTCGCCACCTGGTTCGGCTCGGAGACGGTACTGGGCATCTCCTCCACCTTCCTGAATGAAGGCATGCACGGCATCGTCGCCGACCCCTTCGGTTCCAGCCTGTGCCTGATCCTGGTGGGCCTGCTCTTCGCCCGGCCGCTCTATCGCATGAAGCTGCTCACCATCGGCGACTACTACAAGCGCCGCTACAACCACGTGGTGGAGGTGGCCACCAGCCTGTGCATCATCCTTTCCTATATGGGCTGGGTGTCGGCCCAGATGACCGCCCTGGGGCTGGTCTTCAACATCCTGTCCGGTGGTCAGATCGACAGCCACACGGGCATCGTCATCGGCGCCGCCATCGTCCTGCTCTATACCCTCTTCGGCGGCATGTGGTCGGTGGCCCTCACCGACTTCTTCCAGATGAGCATCATCATCGTCGGCATCGTCTACGTGGCCTGGCTGGTGGGCGACATGGCCGGCGGTCCCATGGTGGTCATCCAGCACGCCGCGGACCACGGCAAGTTCAACCTGCTGCCCGAGGCCAACCCGCGCGACATCATCGCCTTCCTGGCCGCCTGGACCACCATGATGCTGGGCTCCATCCCCCAGCAGGACGTCTTCCAGCGGGTCATGTCGGCCAAGGACGAGAAGACCGCCGTGCGCGGCTCGGTGCTGGGCGGCAGCCTGTATTTCCTGTTCGCCTTCCTGCCCATCTTCATCGCCTATTCCGCCTTCCTGCTCATGCCCGACATGGTGGACAAGCTGCTCAAGGAGGATTCCCAGCGCATCCTGCCCAGCCTGATCCTGGACCGCACTCCCCTCCTCGCCCAGGTGATGTTCTTCGGCGCCCTGCTCTCGGCCATCATGTCCACCGCCAGCGGCACCATCCTGGCGCCCTCGGCCACCTTCACCGAGAACATCCTCAAGGTCTTCATCCAGTTCAAGAGCGACAAGCATCAGCTCTGGACCATGCGCGGCGTGGTGGTGGCTTTCACCTGCGGCATCGTCCTCTTCGCCCTGAACAGCGAGATGAGCATCTATTCCATGGTGGAGAACGCCTATCAGGTGACCCTGGTGGCCGCCTTCGTGCCCCTGGCCGCGGGGGTCTACTGGAAACGGGCCACCACCCTGGGCGCCTACCTGGCCATGTTCCTCGGCATCGCCACCTGGCTGGGGCTGTCCTACGCCGATCCGGAAGGCTTCTGGCCACCCCAGTTCGCCGGCCTGCTCCTGTCCATCGCCGGCATGGTGGTGGGTTCCCTGTGGCCCGGCCAGCATGCCCGGCGGCACCACGCCCCGGCATGACGACACCGCGCTGACATGGACCGCCACGCGGCATCGCCCGTCCGCCGGGCCCGGCTGAAGCGCTTTCTCCTGCTGTATTGCGCCTTCCTCGCCGTCGCCAGCCTGCTGCCCATGTCGGGTTTGGCGCCCTTGTCCAACTGGTCCACGGCCTTCCTCAGCGCCCCCTGGCCCCGCTACATCACCCGTACCGATCTGGCCACCAACCTGCTGGTCTACCTGCCCCTGGGCTATGCCCTGGCCCTCTGGTTCGCCCGGCCGGGCAGGCGGGCCACGGGCATGGCCCTGGGTGCTCTGGGGGGCCTGGCCCTGAGCTTCGTCCTGGAAAGCGGCCAGCAACTGGTGCCCGGCCGCATCGCCTCCAACCTGGACATGCTGGTCAACGGCCTGGGCGCCCTGTCAGGGGCCCTGCTGGCCCTGCATCACGGTCGCTGGCTTCGGGCCCTGACGGCGGCGGAGCGCTGGCGGGCCGACTGGTTCCGGGCGGACCGGGGCGCCACCCTGGGACTGGCTCTGCTGGGCCTGTGGTTCGCCACCCAGTTCTCCTTGCTGCCCCTGCCGGGCATCGGCTGGCTGCACCTGCACCTGCGTCCCTTCGACCGGCTGCCCGACAGCCTGGAGGGACTGAACCTGCCCTGGCTGCTGGCCCAATTCCTGGAAATCGCCACCGTGGGGGCCTTCGTCGCCTGCCTGGTGCGTCCGGGGCGCTACGTGGGGGCCATGGCCCTGCTGCTGTTCAGCGCCTTCTTCACCAAGCTGCTGGCCGCCACCATCCTGCTGCGCCTGACGGTGGTGGGCGGCGTCCTCTCCCTGGAAACCCTGGCCGCGTTTCTGCTGGCCTTCTGGCTGCTGCTGCTGCCCGCCGCGTCCCGGCACCGCCGGGTCCTGGCCCTGGGCTGCCTGCTGCTGACCCTGCTGACCCGCCTGATCCTGGCCCGCACGCCCCTGCCCACGGTCAGCGCCCTGAACATCACCGGCCTGGCCCTGCACCTGGGCGCCCTCTGGCCGGCCCTGACTCTGACCTGGCTATTGGTCCTGGGTCGCTTCCGGCGCTAGGGCGCGGGAAACGCGAGGCCCGAGCCGACGCCTGCGGATGGGACCGGACAGGGCGGTGACGAACAGCATCAGGTAGCAGATGAAAATGATGCGGGGCATGTCCAGCAAGCCGCCGAACAGGCCCACCGCCAGGAAGCTGGCCATGGAGGCGCTCACCGCCAGCCCCCAAGGGTCGCCCTGCAGGCCCCGGCGGATGGCGGCGAAGATGGTGGTGGCGAGGAAGCCGCCCAGGGCCAGCACCCCCAGGAGCCCCTGGTCGAAATAGGCGTTCACCCAGAGATTCTTCACGTGCCAGGGCAGGTGGTTGAAGTCGTAGTGGGGGAACCAGCGTTCCAGGCCCCGGCTGAAATCGCCGTTGGCCAGGAGTTCCCGGCCCCGGGCGTCCTTCAGACTGACGTTGTCGATGTCCAGCACCGTGCCCGGCAGGGTGACGTAGTCGTATTTCCGCCAGTTCATCAGTTCCAGCACCAGGGGCTGGCGGCCGAACTCGGCGCCGTCACCCAGGGGGCCGACGTTGAAGTTCCAGACCATGTGCTGCCACTGGCCGCCGGTGTTTTCCACATGGCTTTCGAACTTGATGTGCTGCCCGGGCCACTCGTTGGGCAGGATGATGTTGCGGCGGTAGAGCATGACGTGGAGCCAGGCCTTGGGGTCGGCGGTCCGCACGTCCATGGACAGGGTGTAGGGCTGGTAGGCCGGCAGCGAAACCCGCTGGGTGAAACGCAGGTCCTGGCCGCCGCCCAGGGCCAGGTAATACCCCTTGCCATCGGGCAGGAAGCGGTAGCTGCCCATGTTGCCGGTGGAATGGGCCCAGAGGAAAGTGGCGGGAAAGCGGCCCACCCCCATGCCGAACAGGGTGGTGGCCCAGTCCCGGTTCATGATGTCGATGGCATCCAGCCAGTGGGCATAGCGGATGTCCATGTCGGAGCTGGTGGTGGACATGCGGGTGTCCATACGGCTTCCCAGCAGGGCAGGGGTGATGATGCCGACGGCGCTGGCCACCACCAGCATGACAATCGCCACGCCCCGCCCGCCGATGAAGGGACTCAGCCGCCAGCCGGCGCTGAAGCCGCCCAGACCCGACACCAAAGCCAACCCGCCCCCCATCAGGGCCGCCGCGAGCGCGGTGTTGTCCACCCATTTGCTGGTCAGCATGCTTTCCGCCACGCCCCAGCCGGAGACCGCCACCAGGGCCAGGGCCAGGGCCCGCCAGGCCCAGGGCCGTCCCCGGCTGGCGAAATGGCCGGCCATCAGGCAGCCGGCCCAACCCGCCAGCCCCACGCCCAGGGCCTGGACGCCGCCCCGGGTGAAGGCCAGGGCCAGCACCAGCGCCGCCAGAACGCCGGGCAGGGCCTGGATCGCCGGCCAGTGGATGGCGCCCCTGGAGGTGCCCTCCCGCTTGCGCCGGGACAGGAACCAGAGCAGGCCGCCCAGCAGGGAGCCGGCCAGGAAGGCCAGGTAGGTGGCCCGGGAAAAAGTGGTGACGCCGGCGTAGAGAATGCCCGCCAGCAGCGCCCCGCCCACCAGCAGGAGGGGCTTGGAGCGGTGGTTGGCGGCGGCCAGCAGGGAAAACGGCCAGACCAGGGCGACGAAGCCGTCGATGGCCTCCCCGCCGGTGTGCATCTCGGAGAACAGACCGGTGATCCGGTAGGGCGTGGTGAAATCCAGCAGGCTGGACAGGATCACGTAGGGGCTGCCCGACTCCGCCAGAGCATTGAGCACGCCGCGCTCCCACATGGCCACCACGCCGACGGCGCCGCCGGCCACGGCCAGGCCCCAGACCAGGCTGGCCCGGACCCGCTTCTGGTCGGTGCGGAACAGGGCCACCAGCCCGGGAAACAGGGCCAGGGCCCAGAAGAATCCCTTGGACAGGCGCAGGGCGTTCCACTGGCTGTAGTAGGTGGACAGCTCCACCGGATTCCAGGCCGGCAGGGGCAGCAGGCCCCGGGCCAGGCTGATCCCGTAGGACAGGGTAAGCAGGCCCAGGAAGATCCACTCCCCCAGGGTCAGGCGGATGCGCGTCGCATAGAGACCCCGGCCCAGGAACACGCCCAGGGTGACCGCCAACAACAGGTCATAGTCTTCCAGGTAGAGGCTGCCGCTCCAGGGCGCCAGGTTCACCAGGGCCAGCCAGGGCGGCAGCAGGAAGAGCATGAGATGGGGCCGCCAGAAACCCAGGGCGGCATAGACGGCGAGGCCCATGCCCAGTTCGGCGGGGGCGAAGGGATAACGGGACAGGCCCAGGGCGGCGCCGGCCAGGACCAGGGGGGCGAGCAGCCGCGGCAGCCAGGGAGAGTGGGGAGCGGAAACGCTGGCGCCCAAGGTCAGGCCCGTCGCGGCTGGCCCGGGGCCGGCTTCATGCCGGGGGAGCGGCCACGCAGGGATCGCCCTTGCCGATGGCCGCCAGGTTCAGGTTGTTCTCCAGACGCTGCACCAGGCTCTGGCTGCTCTGCCGGCCGGATTCCAGGACGATGTCCGCCGCCTGCATGTAAAGGGGATGGCGGATGCCGTACAACTCCCGCAGCTTGGCCAGGGGATCGGCGGTCTGCAACAGGGGACGGTTCTTGTCGTGGCGGGTGCGGAGGTAGAGCTCCTGGGGCTGGCAACGCAGGTAGACCACGGTGCCCCGGGCTTTCAGATGGGTCCGGTTCTCCTCCATCAGCACCGCGCCGCCGCCGGTGGCGAGCACGATGCCCCGGCGCTGGCTGAGTTCATCGATCATGGCCGCTTCCCGTTTGCGGAAGCCCGCCTCGCCCTCGATCTCGAAGATGGTGGGAATGGAAACGCCGCAACGGGCGACGATTTCCTGGTCGGAATCGATGAATTCCAGGCCCCGCTGCTTGGCCAGCAGCTTGCCGATGGTGGTCTTGCCCGCACCCATGAGGCCCACCAGGAAAATGTTGCAGCTCGGGATCATGGGGGAATTGTAACCGGGGGAACGGGCTCAGACGCCGCGCCTCCTGGCCAGCAGCCGCTCCACCGCGTCCCGCAGATCGCCCTCGGGCAGGTGGTTTTCCAGGTCCTTGAAAGCCTCCAGGGCGGCGCTGGGCATGTCCTGCTTGGCCGGGAGTTCGGGAAAAGCCCAGTCGGCCCGCACTTTCACCTTGACGGCCGCCACCGGTTCGCCGGCCTCGGCGAGGAGCCGGGCCAGGCCCTTGGCCTGGGCGCGCACCCGGCTGGCGGCGGCGCCGTTGGCGCAATGCACCAGGGCGGTATCGCCCTGGATGGCGGCCACCACGCAGACCCGGCCCACCGCCTTGGGCAACGCGGCGGCGAAGCACCGGTTGAGGCGGGCCAGCCGTTCAGCCTCCGGCAGCGCCACGGCGAAGGCCCGGTCCGACTGGAGCAAGCCGCGCACGCGGACAAGAGTAGAGGAAGGGAACGCCAAGGGCTCTTAAGAAAGGCTTTAACCGGGGTATGGTAGCATTGCCCGATTTCGCCAATCTCTCCTATCTCCTTCATTTTTCATGATTTCCAACCTACTCAAGAAAGTCTTCGGCAGCCGCAATGACCGTCTGCTGAAGCAGTACCGGGGCACCGTCGCCAAGGTCAACGCCCTGGAATCCGCCTTCGAGCAGCTCACCGATGAGCAGTTGCGGGGCAAGACCGCCGAGTTCCGCGCCCGCCTGGAGAAGGGCGAGAGCCTAGACGCCCTGTTGCCGGATGCCTTCGCCACCGTCCGGGAAGCCGCCAAGCGGGTACTGGGCATGCGCCACTACGACGTCCAGCTCATCGGCGCCATGGCCCTGCACAACGGCAAGATCTCCGAGATGCGCACCGGCGAGGGCAAGACCCTCATGGCCACCCTGGCGGTGTACCTCAACGCCCTGCCCGGCCTGGGCGTCCACGTGGTGACGGTGAACGACTACCTGGCCAGCCGCGATGCCGAATGGATGGGCAAGATCTACCGTTTCCTGGGCATGAGCGTGGGAGTCATCCTGTCCCAGCAGGCCAACGAGGAAAAGCAGGCCGCCTACGGATCCGACATCACCTACGGCACCAACAACGAATACGGCTTCGACTACCTGCGCGACAACATGGTGTTCTCGCCCGATCAGCGGGTGCAGCGGGGCCTCCACTACGCCATCGTCGACGAGGTGGACTCCATCCTCATCGACGAGGCCCGCACGCCCCTCATCATCTCCGGCCAGGCCGACGACAACGTCGCCATGTACCAGATGATCAACCAGGTCCCGCCCCGTCTGGTCCGCATGGCCCACGAACCCAAGCCCGACGAGCCGCCGCCGCCCGGCGACTACTCGGTGGACGAAAAAGCCCACTCGGTGCTGCTCTCCGAGGCCGGCCACGAGAAGGTGGAAGGCATCCTCACCGAACTGGGCGTGCTGGCCCCGGGCACCAGTCTGTACGACCCGGCCAACATCTCCCTGATGCACCACATCTACGCCGCCCTGCGCGCCCATGTGCTCTACCACAAGGACCAGCATTACGTGGTGCAGAACGGCGAAGTCATCATCGTCGACGAGTTCACCGGCCGCCTGATGCAGGGCCGGCGCTGGTCCGACGGCCTGCACCAGGCGGTGGAGGCCAAGGAAGGCGTGGGCATCCAGCGGGAGAACCAGACCCTGGCCTCCATCACCTTCCAGAACTACTTCCGCATGTACAAGAAGCTGTCCGGCATGACCGGCACGGCGGATACCGAAGCCTACGAGTTCCAGCAGATCTACGGCCTGGAGACGGTGATCATCCCCACCAACCGGCCCATGGTCCGCAAGGACATGAACGACCTGGTCTACCGCACCGCCAACGAGAAGTGGAAGGCGGTCATCGACGACATCCGCGACTGCCACAAGCGGGGCCAGCCGGTGCTGGTGGGCACCACCTCCATCGAGGTGAACGAGTTCCTCTCCGGCCTGCTCGCCAAGGAGAATCTGCCCCACCAGGTGCTCAACGCCAAGCAGCACGAGCGGGAAGCCCAGGTGGTGGCCCAGGCCGGCCTGCCCGGCGGCATCACCAT
The DNA here is from genome assembly GCA_035332045.1 of Thiobacillaceae bacterium. Lineage (GTDB taxonomy): Bacteria > Pseudomonadota > Gammaproteobacteria > Burkholderiales > Thiobacillaceae > PFJX01. The sequence continues at coordinate 9,577 of DAOQNK010000051.1, forward strand.
CGCCACCAACATGGCGGGCCGGGGCACCGACATCGTGCTGGGCGGCAGCATCGCCAAGGAGATCGACCTCATCCGCGCCGCCGAGAACCTGGACGAGGACGAGAAGAACGCCCGCGTCGAGACCCTCAAGACGGAATGGAAGCCGCGCCACGCCGCCGTCATCGAGGCGGGCGGCCTGCACATCATCGGCACCGAGCGCCACGAATCCCGCCGGGTGGACAACCAGCTGCGCGGCCGCTCCGGCCGCCAGGGCGACCCGGGTTCCTCCCGCTTCTTCCTGTCCCTGGACGACCCCTTGTTGCGCATCTTCGGCGGCGAACGCCTGAAGATGATCATGGAGCGCCTGAAGATGCCCGAGGGCGAAGCCATCGAGCATGCCATGGTCAACCGCTCCCTGGAGTCGGCCCAGCGCAAGGTGGAACAACGCAACTTCGACATCCGCAAGCAACTCCTCGAATACGACGACGTGGCCAATGACCAGCGCCGGGTCATCTACCAGCAGCGCAACGAACTGCTGGAAGCCGCCGACGTGTCCGAAGGCATCGTCGCCATGCGTGTCCAGGTGCTCAACGACACCATCAACGAGCACATTCCCCCGGGCAGCATGGCCGAGCAATGGGACGTGGCCGGCCTGACCCAGACCCTGACCGGCGAATTCCTGCTGGACTGCCCCGTCCAGCAATGGCTCGACGCCGACGTACGCCTGGACGAACAAGGCGTGCGCGACCGCATCATCGAGGCGGCCCACCAGGCTTACGCGGCCAAGGAAGCCCTGGCCGGCGCCGAGACCCTGCGCAACTTCGAGCGCGCCATGCTGCTGCAGAGCCTGGACGGCCACTGGCGCGAGCACCTGGCCGCCATGGACCACCTGCGCCAGGGCATCCACCTGCGCGGCTACGCGGCCAAGAACCCCAAGCAGGAATACAAGCGGGAAGCCTTCGAGTTGTTCGAGCGCATGTTGGGCGTCATCTCCCGGGAGGTCACCCAGATCACCCTCACGGTCCAGATCCGCAGCGAGACGGACGTGGAGGCCGTGGAGCCCCAGGAGGCCCCGGTCAGCAACGTCCAGTACCACCACGCCGACTACGACGAGGCCCTCGCCGCCGACGCCGACGAAGCGCCCGCCGGCCAGCAACCCATCGAGCGCCAGTACGCCAAGGTGGGGCGCAACGACCCCTGCCCCTGCGGTTCCGGCAAGAAGTTCAAGCACTGCCACGGCAAGCTGGCCTGATCCGATCGGGAAGGGGGCGACCCCTTCCAATCGGCCTATTGTCTTGACCGGGTCATATCCCGACAATAACGCTCAACTTTTGTCGGAGCCACCATGCCTTACTACATCTACAAGATCGGCCCCCTGAACATCCTGGAAAAGCAGGGCCAGGCCGAGTCCTTCAAGGAGGCCAAGGCCGCCGCCAACGAACTGCGGAAGGGCCTGGACCCCAAAGCCGGCCAGGTCATCAAGATGATCTTCGCCGATAACGAACTGGCCGCCGAGGACACCCTGTCCCAGCCCCGGGAACTGGACGCCTCCCTGGCCGGGGACGATTACTGAGCCGGCAACAGCCATGAGCGGCTACAACGAGGACGCCTACCGGCAGGCGCGGGAAACCGCCATCGACCTGCCCTGCCCCTTCGAGCGGGCGCTGCTGTCCCGCTGCGTGGCCTGCTTCAAGGCGCGCAAACTGCTTCTGGCGGAGCGGGAAGCCATCGCCTGCTCGGAGCGGGAGGCCAATGCCCGGTGCCGGGCCTTCCACGCGGCCCTGCACCAGAACGCCCGCTTCGCCCTGCACATGGACCCCCAGCAGCCCTGGCCCTTCGGCAAGGAAATCCGCGCCCAGTGCGGCGGCGTGCTGGGCCTCAAGGAAGCCCTGGGCCATGGGGAGGGCGTCGAGGCCGACGTGGCCGAGCTGATGCTGGAAGCCGTGGAGAAGTTCGGCGACATTGATCACCTTCCCTACTCCGCCATCATGCGCGCCGTGGTCCACTACGAGCCGCGCAAGCGGCGGGACAAGTAGGCGCCTATTTCGGCAGGAATCATGCCGCAGGGCAAGATTCCTGCCGAAATAGGCTCAAGACTACAGCGCCCCGCGCCGGTCCCCCTGGCGGAAGCCGGGCAGTTCGCCTTCCACCCCCCGCCCCAGGGCGATGGCCTTGAACAGCTCCCCCATCTCCGAGGGTTGCATCAGCTTCTGCACGGCGGAGGCGGCGCGCAGGTAGTCCGGCGTCATGGGTTCCATCTCCAGCATCCGATCCAGCAACCCCCCGTCCAGCAGGAACTGGGCCTGGCTGGCATAACCCAGCAGTTCCAGGCCGGCAGCCTCGCCGGCCCGGGCCGCCAGGCTGAAATCCACATGGGCGGTGATGTCCGCCAGGCCGGGCAGGAAGAAGGGATCGTCCAGGCTGTGGTGGCGGTAATGTACCCGCAAGGTGCCCATGGAACGCTGGGGGTGGTAGTACTCGGCACGCGGAAAGCCATAGTCCAGGAACAGCAGAACGCCCCGCGCCAGCCGGGCGCCCAGGCTCGCCACCAGGGCGGCGGCGGCGGGGCAGGCTTCGCTGAGATAGTCGCCGGCCACGGGCAGGCTCCCGGCCAGCTCCGCCAGGGGCCCCGCCGGCAGCGGCCGGTCGGCCCAGGTGAAAGTCCCGTCCCCGGACGCCTCCCAGGCCACCCCGCGCTCCCTCGCCCCCGCCGCCGTCCAATGCAGCAGATGCGCCGGCAGGGCGTCCAGCACTTCGTTGCCCAGCACCAGGCCGGTGAAGCCGTCCGGTAGGGCTTCCAGCCACGCGACCCGGTCCGCCAGGCCCGCTTCGGCCAGGGTGTCCCGCTGCCGCGCCCGCAGGTCGGGACTGACTTCCAGGATGAAATAGCGTCCCGGCGGCCGCTCCAGGCGGAGGAGTTCTCCCAGCAGATCCCGGGCCAGGCGACCGCTGCCGGCCCCCAGTTCCAGGATGTCGCCGCCGGTCTCTTCCAACACCGCCGCCGCCGTGCGGGCCAGGGTACGGCCGAACAGGGGCGTGAGTTCCGGGGCGGTGACGAAATCCCCCGCCGGCCCCAGCTTGGCGGCGCCGGCGGCGTAGTAGCCCAGGCCGGGGGCATAGAGGGCCAGTTCCATGTAGCGGGCGAAGCTGATCCAGCCCCCCGCGGCCGTGATCTCGGCGCGGATGTGTTCGACGAGGCGGCGGCTATGGGCCAGGGCGGCGGGATCGGGGTGGGGCAGCCGGGCGGACTGGGGCGCGTGTGGAGCGGGCATGGTGGCTGTGCTAGTTTCGCGTCCATGATAACGGACCCTCGCCCCGCCTCGCCCGTCGTCGCCATCCTGGGCGCCGGCCCCGCCGGCATGTCCTGCGCCAATGCCTGCCTGTCCTTCGGCCTGGCCCCCCTGGTCATCGAGCGGAGCAGCCAGGTGGGCGGGGCCCAGCGCACCAATTTCCATCCCAATTTGTGGATGCTGGGCTCCCCCGGCGAAACCGGTGAGGAAATGACCCGGCGCATGGCGGAGCACTTTGCCGGCCTGCCGGTCCCCACCCATTTCCGCGCCGAGGTGAAGGGCGTCGAACGCTCGGACGCCGGCTTCCGGCTGGATCTGAGCCTGACGGGCGAGACCGCGGTCCGCCCCCTCCACGCCGACGCCCTGGTCCTGGCCACCGGCATGCGGCCCCGGGCCACCCCCGAACTGGAGGCGCTGGCCCGGCGCTCACCCCGGGTCATCATCGGGCCCCTGTCGGACACCATCCGCTTCGGCATTCGCGATTCCGCCGTGCTCATCCTGGGCGGCGGCGACAATGCCCTGGACCATGCGCTCTTCCTGGCCGAACGCAACAACCGGGTGACGGTCTGCGCCCGGGCCGGCTTCACCGCCCGGGCCGCCTTCCTGGCCGCCTGTGGCAGTCTGCCCGGCGTCACGCTGCGCCCCGATTGCCGGCCCCAGACCCTGGAGCCCGCGGGCGGCGGCCTGCTCGCCGCCTGGCCGGGGGAGACCGCCCGGTTCGACTGGCTGCTGGTGATGTACGGTTACCTGCCCAACACCGACGTGCTGGAACGCTTCGAACCCCATCTGCGCCCGGACCTGACCGCCACCGGCCATATCCACACCGACGCCTGGCAACGCACCTCCACCCCCGGCCTCTATGCCGCTGGCGACATCACCGACTCCCCCCAGCCTTCGGTGCCCACCGCCATCGCCCAGGGTCTGGCGGCGGCCCGGGCCATCGAGCGGGATTTGGCCAAAAAGGCTTAAGTTTGAGCTGGCATTCACCCAAGCCTACATTGGCAACTGGGGGGAGGCCGGTCGCAGACCGCTCTCCAACTTTCCCGGTTATTCACCCAATACCCGTGCCCATGAACACTCGTTACGCACAATATGCGGTTCTGCAGACGTACCACCCATGAGCGACCTGCCCTGGACCCACACGGAAAAACAAGCCGCCCGGCTCGCCTTTGACACGGCCCTGGCGCGGGAATCGGCCGCCCTCCTGGACACCTTCAACCGCCGGGCTGCGGAAGTCCGGGCGGTCCGGGAACTCTGGGCACTGGAGGATGACCTGGCCCGATGGCGGCGAGATATGGACGAGAAATACGACTTCCGCTATTCCCGGCTGGTGTTCGTGTTGGCACGACTGCTGCGTGAAGGCTGGCTGAAGGACGCCGACCTGGACGGGCTGGACGCAGCGAAGCGGGAGGCCATTCGCGCCCTGTCCCAGGCCTGAAGCCGATGAATTGTCGGTAATGCAAATTTAACCTAACATATGTGCATATATCACATTCAATCCACCCTATGAGCCTGGCCACCCTCCCCTCTCCCGATCGCGCCAGCGTGCTGGCCGAAGCCTTCGCCAATGCGGGCAAGCAGTTGGGCTTCACCCAGGCCGCCCTGGGAAAAATCGTTGGCAAGGACCGTTCCAGCATCAGCCGTGGACACCTGGATCCGGAAGGCAAGGACGGAGAACTGGCTCTGCTGTTCATCCGTTGCTACCGGGCTCTCTTCGTGCTCGTGGGGGGAGAGGAGGCGGCCATGCGCCATTGGATGCACACCGAGAACCGCCACACCGGTGGCGTGCCGGCGGAGCAGGTGAAGACGGTACCGGGACTGATCGCGGTGCTGGAGTATCTGGACGCCCTGCGCGGCAAACTCTAGCGTCCCATGTCGGCAAGCGCCCAGGTGGACTGGGCTCCCGTCCTGGCCGAAGCCCGACCTGGCGTCGTGGCCGGCACGCTGCTGCGCCTGGTGGAAAGTCAGGCCCAGGTGGCAACCGTCCGGCTGGTGTCATCCCTGGAGCGTCAGGGCCTGCTGGAGGAAATGCTGGAAGCCACCAAGCCGGCCTTGCCCAACAGCGCGGGCAACCTGCACTACCTGCTGGCCTCGCCTTTTCGCTATCCCCCCCTGAAACACGGCTCCCGCTTTGGCCGGAGGCACGAACCCAGCCTGTTCTATGGCGCCCTGGACACCTCCGCCCTAATGGCCGAGTCGGCCTACTATCGCTTCGTATTTTGGCAGGGCATGGCCGTTCCACCCCCGGGCCGCCTGCTTACCCAGCACACCCTGTTCGCGGCGGGCTACCGGGCGGACCCGGGCCTTGACCTGAGGGAGCCGCCCTTCGCCGCCCACTTGGAGCGACTCGCCAACCCGGTGGATTACCTCGCCAGTCAGGACCTGGGTACCCGGTTGCGGGATCTGGGCCTGGCTGGATTCCAATACGCCTCGGCCCGGGACCCGCAAGGTGGCGGTAACGTTGCGCTCTTCACGCCGAAAGCGTTCACGGCCGCGGCGCCTCTGTTCCAGGAGGCCTGGTCCTGCGAAACCGATGCGGAACGGGTGCGCTTTCGCGCCCATTATGGCCGGGCGCTGTTCGACTTTCCGGTAGAGATATTCCGGGTGGACGGCGTCCTGCCCCAGCCCGCGACGGCTTGAAGGGGTACCGCCTGGTGAGGGCTCAGGCCTTCAGGCCGTGGTACTCCCGATACCACGCCGCCCAGTTGGCCAGGCCCGCCGCCAGCTCGG
>DAOQNK010000052.1:0-3654 GCA_035332045.1 Thiobacillaceae bacterium
TGGGCGGCGTAGCTCATGGGAATGCCGAAGCCGAAGGCGATGCCCAGGTAGGCCTGGGGCACCGCGAAGAAGCGCTTGGTGAAGGGGTAGGAGGCGGCGAGGAAGGCCGCCGCGAAGGACAGCTCGATGAGCAGGCCGTTCCTGAGGGGCAGGATGAGCAGGAAGGAGGCGAGGGCCAGAGCGGCGGCCAGAATCAGCGCTTCCCGTTCGCCGACCCGGCCGGCCGCCAGGGGCCGGTTCCGGGTGCGCTCCACATGGGGATCGAAGTGCCGGTCGGCGTAGTCGTTGATGACGCAGCCCGCGGAGCGCATCAGCACCACGCCCAGAGCGAAGACCCAGAACACGACGGCATCCGGCTTGCCCGCGCTGGAAAGCCAGAGGCCCCAGAGCGTGGGCCAGGCCAGCAACAGGATGCCGATGGGCTTGTCCAGCCGCATCAGCTTTTCGTATTCGGTCAGACGTTCGCTGAGCTTCATAGGCGAAGGGTGGCGGGCAGGAAGACCTCGGTCACCAGCAAGGGGTGGCCGTCCAGGGTGAATCGGGAACGCCGGGCCCACAGGGCGGAGGGCGGCGCCTCCAGATGGCGGACCGCCTCGCGATAAAGGGGATGGCGGCGGTCCACCCTGCGGAATTCCAGGGCGTGGCGGCCAACGCGGGGATTGCCGAACAGGGCGGCGCCCAGGGGACGGTTGCCCAGCCCCGCCAGGGACGTCCAGGGGCCCTTGAGACTTTCCATCGGGATGACGCTATGGGCAAAGACCAAGGGGGTCTCCGCGTCCGCCAGCAGGACCTCCCGAATCAGGGCGCGTCGGGGCCGGGTCAGGCCCAGCAATTCGGCCTCGTCCAGGTGAGGCCGGCCCAGGGTCTGCCGCAACCTGCGCACCCGGAAGGCGGAGCATAGGCCTTGCAGGCGCCGGGTGAGGGAGCCGTGGTCGACGAGCCAGGGTCGCCAGGGACCCGCCGGCCAGGCCGACGCCAGCCACTTGGTAGACATGCCGATCCAGTCCGCGAAGAAAAACCGCCATTATGCCCGCAGGTAATCCAGTCCGCGCGGCAGCCAGCGATCAAGGTGCAGACGGACCGCTTCCTGATTCCCCTCGAGCAATTCGTCGGCCAGGCGCCGGGCCTCCTCCAGCAGGTCCAGGTCGCCATCCAGGTCGGCGAAGCGCAGGATTTGCTGCCCGGACTGGCGCGCGCCCAGAAACTCGCCGGGGCCTCTGAGCTTGAGGTCTTCCCGGGCGATGGCGAAGCCATCCGTGTTTTCCTTGATGACGCGAAGGCGCTGTTTCGCCGTATCCGAGAGGGACTCCCCGTACATCAGGAGACAGGTGGATTCCCGGCTACCCCGCCCCACCCTGCCGCGCAGCTGGTGGAGCTGCGCCAGGCCGTAGCGTTCGGCATGCTCGATGACCATCAGGCCGGCATTGGGCACGTCCACGCCCACCTCGATGACCGTGGTGGCCACCAGCAGATGCAGCCTGCCTGCCTTGAAGTCGGCCATGACGGCCGCCTTCTCATCGGGTTTCATCCGGCCGTGCACGAGGCCGATGGCGAGTTCCGGCAGTTGCGCGGTCAGCTCGCCATGGCTTTCTTCCGCTGCCCGGAGTTGCAGTTTCTCGGATTCCTCCACGAGGGGGCAGACCCAGTAGGCTTGGGCGCCAGTCCCGCAATAGTCCCGCAAGCGGGCCACCACTTCGTCACGCCGGCCATGGGAGACCAGCCGGGTGGCAATGGGGGAACGCCCGGGCGGCAACTCATCGATGACGGAGACGTCCAGGTCGGCGTAGTAACTCATGGCCAGGGAGCGGGGGATGGGCGTGGCGGACATCATCAACAAGTGAGGCGTATGCCGGGCGGCGGGCCCGCTTTTCTCCCGCAGGGCCAGGCGCTGGGCCACCCCGAAGCGGTGCTGCTCGTCGACGATGGCCAGCTTCAGGTCGTGGAACTCGACGCCAGCTTGGAAGAGGGCATGGGTGCCCACCGCGACCCGGGCCCGGCCACCGGCCAGATCCGCCAGGACCTGTTTTTTAGTGGCGCCTTTCAGGGCCGAGGTCAGCCAGACCACGGGCAGGCCGAGGGGGTCGAACCATTCCCGGAATTTGAGGTAGAGCTGCTCGGCGAGGATCTCGGTGGGGGCCATGACGGCGGCCTGGCCGCCAGCGGCCAGGGCGGGCAGGGTCGACAGGGCGGCCACCAGGGTCTTGCCGCTGCCCACGTCGCCTTGAAGCAAGCGGTTCATGGGATGCGGCAGGGCCAGATCCCGGCGGATCTCCGCCAGGGCGCGGCTTTGGGCGCCGGTCAGGCCGAAGGGCAGGGTGGCGAGGAGGCGTTCGCCAAGACCGTCGTCCCGGTCCAGCACCGGGGCCGAGACTTCACGGCGCTGCCGCGCGGCCAAACGCAGGGAAAGCTGCTGAGCCAGCAATTCGTCCAGCTTGATGCGACGCCAGGCCGGGTGCTGCCGGGATTCCAGTTGCGACAGGTCGCTGCCGGGCGGCGGGTGGTGCAGTGTTTCCAGGGCCTCGCGAAACCCGGGCAGATCGAGGTGGCCAGCCAAGCCGGTCGGCAGGCTGTCGTCCAGGTTGGCGCCGGCCAGGGCGGCGGCGACGGCCTTGCGTATGGCGTTCTGGGACAAGCCCGCCACGGCCGGGTAGACGGGGGTGAGGGTGGTGGGCAGGGGCGTGTCGTCCCGCACCAGCCGAAACTGGGGATGGACCATTTCGGGACCGAAGAAGCCAGGCCGGACTTCCCCCAGCAGCCTGACCCGGGCGCCTACCTTGAGCTGGGCTTGCTGACTTGGGTAGAAATGCAGCAGACGGAAGTACAGGCGGGCGCCGTGGTCCGGGTTTTCCCCGATTTCCACCACCAACTGCCGGCGTGGCCGCAGCTGGGTTTCGGCGTGGAGGACGTGTCCTTCCACTTGCGTGAGGCCGCCTGGCCTCGCCTCATCCAGGGGGACAAGACGGGTTTCATCCAGATAGCGCAACGGCAGGTGCAGGATCAGGTCGCCTGGACCGGCCAGTCCCAGGCGCCGGGCAACGTCAGCCGGATTCGGTATTGGGGCCATCCGTCTCAGGGATGGGCGGCGCCGGCGAGGGGTGTGGCACCTCGCGCCGCGACCGTTTCCTGCAAGCGGGCCAGTCCTTCCAGGATACGGTCCTTGAGGCTGAGCAGGTCGTCGAGCCTGGCCCGGGCCTGTTCCATATGGCCGGCGGCCCGGAGTCCGACGATCTCGGGGCCCAGGCGGTGCACCTCGGCATGGATGCCTTCCAGGTCTTTGAAGGCCTGGAACCCGCCATAACGGGATTCCCCGTGGCCGTAGTACCAGCGGCCGAAACGGCACTGATGGTGGTCGACGATTTCGTGGTCCGCCAAGTGCAACGCCGCGCCCTCCACATAGAGGGTGATCTGCTTGACCCATTTCACATGGTCGTATCGGGCCACCAGCAGGGGGAAGTCCACCATTTCCCAAGGGGTGTCCGCCCACAGGCGCCATTGCGGATCGGGTTGGTATGTCGCGATCCAGTCCGCTACGGCCTCGGCGGGCATGGGGCGGGCGATGCCGTAGCCCTGGGCGATGTCGCAGCCCAGCCTCAAGAGGAGCACGCCCTGTTCCGCCGTTTCCACGCCTTCCGCCACCACGATGCGGCGGAAGGC
>DAOQNK010000052.1:3754-5309 GCA_035332045.1 Thiobacillaceae bacterium
ATTTCCAGTTCCAGCCGGCCATCCGGCACGCCCGGGTGATCGATCAGGGCCTGGTGCAGAAGATCGATGAAGTCGTCCTGTTGCAGTTGCCGGGCGGCGATATTGACGCTGACACTCAGGTCCAGGCCCGCTTGCGCCCAGATTTCGAGGCGGGCCAGGGCGGTATGGAGTACCCATTTGCCGATATCGATGATGAGATCGTCGGCCTCGACCAGGGGAAGGAATTCTCCAGGCGGTAGCAGGCCCCGTTCCGGGTGCCGCCAGCGTATCAAGGCCTCCACGCCGACTACCCGGCCGCTGCGCATGTTCACCTTGGGCTGGTAATGCAGTTCGAATTCCTGGTTCTCCAGGGCTTGATGCAACCGGGCCAGCGCCTGAACCCGCGAGATATCCAGTTGATCCTGCTCCGCGTCGAACAGGTGCACCCGTTTGCGGCCCGATTGCTTGGCCTGGAACATGGCCTGGCTGGCGTGACGCAGCAAGGTTTCGGGGTCGGCGTTGTCGAAGGGGAACACGGTGACGCCCAGGCTGGCGGAAAGGGCAAGTTCCCGGCCATCGATCTCGCAGGGGGCCTCGGTCACGGTCATGATCCGGTTGGCCAGCGAGTCCACTTCGTCCATGTTGGGCAGGTTGCCGATGACCAGAGCGAACTCGTCTCCACCCAGCCTGGCCACGCTGGCGTGTTCGGGCGCGGTCTGGCGCAGGTGCTGGGCCACCCTGACCAGCAACAGGTCGCCGGTGGCGCGGCCGTAATGGTCATTGACCAGCTTGAAGCCATCCAGGTCCAGGCAAATCACCGCCAGCAGCCAGTTTTCCTGGCGGGCCTGTTCGCAGGCCTGGTGCAGGTGGTCAGTCAGGGGCTTGTGCTTGGCCAGGCCGGTGAGCGCGTCGAAATGGCCGACAAGCTCGAGTTGCTCACTGGCCAGTCGCGAAGCCGGCAGGTCGCCATAGAAGCTCACATAGCCCATCAGCTCGCCGGCATCCGGACGGTAGGCATGGATGCTCAGATGGTCCTGGCGGATATCGCCGTTGCGGCGGCGATTCCAGATTTCGCCTTCCCATTGGCCTGTCTTGTCCAGGCTTTCCCGGATCCGCGCAAAGAAGGCCGCATCATGCTGGGGCGCATGGAGCATGTCTGAAGTACGGTCCAGGAGTTCGGCCCGGGCATAGCCCATCATGCGGCAGAAACTTGGGTTTACCTCGACGATGCGCCCCCCGATATCGGTGACCATCACACCCTCCTGGAGTCTGTCGAGAACGAAGGACAGCAGGTCAGGCGCTCCGAGCGTGTCTCCCTTGGATTTGTTCATTATCTTTTCCCGGTCTCGTCAAGTTGGCGGGATGGGTTGCCGTGGTATTCCTTTGGTGTTCTGCCTCGCGAGGCTGTTTCAGCCCAGAACCATGACACCATCCGCTTCCACCAGCGCATTCCGCGGCAGTGAGGCTACACCCACGGCGGCCCGGGCTGGATAGGGCTGGCTGAAGTACTGGGCCATGATTTCGTTCACCCGGGCAAAATTCCCCAGGTCCGTCAGAAAGACATTGAGCTTGACCA
>DAOQNK010000052.1:5409-15538 GCA_035332045.1 Thiobacillaceae bacterium
TATCGGAGGTGTGGCCGAGCGGTTTAAGGCACCGGTCTTGAAAACCGGCGTAGGGCAACCTACCGTGAGTTCGAATCTCACCGCCTCCGCCACAGGATTCGGCACACTGGTACAAATGAACTCTCTCTATCAGGATGAAAATATCTTCTTGACGTGCGAAGTTCATTTTGATAAGGTTTAAACGTCTCTGATCGAGATCGATTGATCAGGACCCGATTGTCAAGGGCAAACCCGTCGAAAGGCGGGGGCGCAAAGTCACCGGCCTAAGGAACGCAAGTTCTACGGTAGCGGGATCGCCAAGCGGGTACGCATGGTCTCATGCGTGCGACATCTGGCACTCCGCCATCCACTCCGGATAAGACTTTCTCCTGGCATCGGTACGTAGACCTATGCTTGAGGAGACATGTGATGACACGCAACAACGGTTTGTGGATCGGTGCGATGATGGCCCTGCCGGTGACCGGTCTGGCCGCCAATCTTCCTCCCACGTTCACCCCCATTCCGGCCCAGACCATCGCCGAAGGGCAAACCTCCAGCATCACGGTCTCCGCCACAGATCCCGAAGGCACCGCAGTCACAATCACGGCAAAAAGCCTGAAGACCTGGATGACCTTATCCAACAAGGTCCTGACCCTCAAGCCTGGCCTGACCCACGCGGGTTCTTACAGTGTGTCGTTGACCGCCACGGATGCCGCCGGCGGGAAATCCACCCTCACCGTGCCTGTCACGGTGACCAACACCAACCAGGCCCCGGTCCTGGGTGCGTTGTCCGGCAAGACCGTTGCGGAAGGCGCCACCCTGAGCTTCGGCGTGACCGCCACCGATGCCGACAAGGACGTGGTGACGATTACCGCGTCGCCCCTCAAGTCCTGGATGTCCTTCAAGAGCAACACGTTTACGGCCACCCCCGGCTATGCCGACAGCGGGTCCTATACCATCACGTTCACCGCCAGCGATGGCAAGCTGAGCAGCCAAGGCAGCATGACCATCACGGTCACCGACGTGAACCAGGCCCCGGTGTTCGGGACCATGGGCAGTTTCAACGTGTCCGAAGGCGGTACCCTGAGCTTGCCCGTCACCGCCACGGACCCTGACGGCAGCCCGGTCACCATTACCGCCACCGGCCTCCAGACCAGCTGGATGAGCTTCGACGGCAGCCGCTTCACCGCCACACCGGATCACACGAAGGCCGGCAGCTACACCCTGACTTTCACCGCCAGCGACGGCGTGAAGCAAACCAAATCCACGGTGACCCTGGTGGTGGCCGACACCAACCGGGCCCCGGTGCTGACCCCCGTCGGCGCCTGGAACGTGGGCGAAACCTATGCCCTGAGCCTGCCCATCATCGCCAGCGACGCCGATGGGGACGCGGTCACCGTTACCGCTTCCGGCCTGCAAAGCTGGATGACCTTCGACGGCCGCACCTTCCGAGCCCGTCCCGGTCGTGGCAATGCGGGCAGCTACCACGTGACGTTTACCGCCAGCGACGGCAAGACCACCGGTACCGACGCCGCGACCATCAACGTTACCCTGGACGACAGCGCTTTCCCGAAACCCTGGACCCAGTACATCGGTTCCCAGTGGACGGGCGCCACCTGGGCCGGCACCGAACGCGCCTGGCTGGGCTACCTCACCGGCCTCAATTTGATGAACAGCCCGGGCAAGATCAACGACCTGGTTTCCGAGGTTCAGACCCGGACCCAGGCCCGCGACATCATCATCACCATCGAAGGCTTCGGCGGCGACGGCGACGGTACCAACACCAGCAAGATGGGCGACCTTTTCGACCTGCTCCGTGCCGGAGGCCTGGGCACTTGGCAAAGCACGGTCATCAACCAGATCCAGACCCTCGCCACCGTGGATCCGGACGCCAAGCGCATCGTCTATCAGTTGGGCAACGAGATCACCAAGCAAAATTTCAGCGACACGTTGCGCGCCTGGGCGGCCAGCCGCGGCATCACCATCCCCGGCGCCAGCCAGTATTACGATCCCGAACTCATTCCCTTCTATGTCGAGTACTACCTCGCGCCCACCGTTGAAGCCGCCAACCAGGCCAGCCTGAACGCCTACGGCGACGCCGACAAGGTCAATCTGGCCCTGGGTTCCATCGGCAACGGCGGTACCTCGGACGCCCAGGCCTTCCTGGACATGCTGCTCAACTATCAGGTTACCGGCACCTATTCGCCCAGCCTGGCTGGCAAGCGGGTCTACGAACTGGTCGACCTGATTACCGTCCACTATCCCGGCGCCACCACCAACCTCAATCCCATCCTTGACAAGTGGCTGGGCGTGGGCAACCTGAAAGGCTTGTGGACCACCGAAACCATCGGCATCAACGCCGCCGAAGCGGGCGAGGGCGCCGGCCGCGCGGTGTGGGAGCTGGGCAATAACCTCGGCTGGTACTACAACCTGGGTCTGACCCCCGATCAAACCCGCGTCAGCTTCTACGGCTGGGATGTGGGGAGCAGCGTCGCGGGTACCTCCGCCGACACCTCCATGAAGGACTTCTATAACTTCTTCGGCGATGCGCCCCTGGAAGTCCTGGGCGCCTACGCCACCCTCACCGGTGCCACCACCGCGCTGCAGACCCAGCAATTCAACTCCGTGACCGATGGCAACAAGCGTGCCGTTAGCGTCACGACCACCACCCAGGGCGTCCAGTCGTCCAGCCTGCAAAGCCTGAACGTGAAGAAGGATGGTTGGACCGGTCATGTCACCGCCACCGTGCACCACTATTCGCCGGCCGGCCATACTGTTACCACGGCGAGCGTCAGCGAAGGCACCACGAGCTACACGGTGACCCTGAGCCCGGCCATTGCCCTGACGGGCGGTGGCGACACGGTGATGGTCACCCTGGCTCGCCAGTAATCCGATCAACTCCCGCCGACAGGACCCTCCCGGGTCCTGTCGGTTTTTTTTACGTCCTGGGGCCTGGCAGGGGTAAAATAGTTGTAACTATATGAATAAAAATAAATAAATTATCTTGGCATGGGTTCTGCTAATGGATGCTGGCGGTCATGGCACAGCGTTGTGCAGCCCAGCAATCAAAGATCGGACCGCGAAAAATATCCCGGTCCGCAATTCGGGAGCGGATAGAAAGGAATCTCATGGTCACGTCCATCGCAGCATGCATTCTGAAGGCAGTCGCGCCATCGCGGCATGCCTTGGTTCGATTCTTCAGCATCATGGTGATTTTTTACGGTGCGCTGGCCTCGGCCGCCACGCCGCCGGTCAGCCTGCCCGGTACCTTGACGTTGACCAACCATGGCGGTTTGGGAACCGATCTGACTGCGTGGGACTTCACCTACATCGAGCCCGGCTGGAACACCGTGGTGACCGGCCTCATCGTCAAGCCCGCCGGAACCGGGCCCTTCCCCACAGTGGTGCTGGATCATGGCAAAGGTGGCAACGCCGTCGGCTTTGGATCCCAGAAAAGCCAGGAATGGTTCGGCCCCAATGGCTACATGACCATCTCCGTGGAGTTGACCCACGCGGGAGAGGTCCTCTGCCTGGATCAGACTAGCCAATGCGGTGGCAGTCCGGAAAATGTGCGGCGCACCGAAACCGCTGTTTCCATCATCACCAGCCAGGCCTTGATCGACAATATCGGCGACGTGGTGGATCGGGATAACCTGTTTCTCTACGGCAACAGCCTGGGTGCCACCACCGCCCTGGAGACCGCCGAAAACCTCGGGTCCCGGTTCCGGGCCGTGGCCTTGACCGCGGGGGGCGTCATCCAACGCAGCAAGTTGGCTTATATGACGCCCAGTGGCAGCAACGGTGTCGCGGATGTGGGTGCCCCCGTCATGCAGATGCACGGCCGGCTGGATGATGTGGTCAAGCCCGATGAGGCCCAAGCCCTTTTCGATGCCTTGAATCTCTATGACAAGGTTCACCAGATGGTCTGGTTCCCCAATGTGGGCCACAACATCGCCACCGCCCAAAGTACCACCACCCAGGTGGGTACCTTCATCCTGGACTGGTTCGATGCCTACTACTTCAGGACCTCGCCGCAATTGAGCACCCTTAGCCCCGCGTCGGGCAAGGTGGGAAGCGGCGTCAAGATAACCGGTACATTCCTGGGCGCCAACACGGCCAGCAATAGCAGCCTGACCTTCAACGGCGTCAAGGCCACCCCGTCGGGCTGGAAGGACACGACCATCACCAGCAAGGTCCCCGCGGGGGCCACCACTGGTGGTGTTCAGGTCACCGTCCCCGTCGGCCCGGTCACGGATTCCCAGATCGAAAAGCCGGTGACGGGCGGCATGCGCAGCAACCGTCTGACCTTCACGGTGAACTGAGGCCGCGTCACTCCGCCCGCAGGGCCTCCACGGGGTCCAGGCGGGCGGCTCTCCGGGCCGGCGCAACCCCAGCCAGGATGCCGATCGCCACGGCCACCAATTCGGCGGCCAATACGTAGTCCCAGGCCAGGCTCACGGGCAGCGCTGGTACCAGGCGTGCCAGTCCCCGGGCCAGACCCACACCCAGGATCAATCCCGCCAGCCCGCCCAGGGCGGCGAGTCCTGTCGCCTCCCCCAGGAACAGGCCCATGATTTGCCCGCGGCGGGCGCCCAGGGCGCTCAGCAGGCCGATTTCGCCGGTACGCTCGCTGACGGCGATGGTCATCAGGGTCAGGATGCCGACGCCGCCCACCGCCAGGGAAATGCTGCCCAGGGCCGCTACCGCGAAAGTGAGCACCGAAAGCACGGAATCCAGCACCGCCAGTTGCTGCTTCTGGGGCGTGATCGTGAAGTCCTCGCCGCCATGGCGAGCCGCCAGGAGACCGCGAAGGTCCGCCTCCACCCGCTCGGGGGGTGTTTCGGGGCGGTGCAGCACGTCGATTTCCATCACGCCTTCCCGATTGAAGAGCTCCAGGGCCCGGGCGGTGGGAATGAAGACCGTATCGTCCAGGTCGAAACCCAGCATCTGGCCCTTCGGGGACAGGACGCCCACCACCCGATAGCGTTGCCCGCCCACCCTGACCAGCTGGCCCAGGGGATTCCGGCTGCCGAATAGCTCGCTGCCCGCCTTGGGGCCCAGCACCAGGAAGGCCCGGGGCGCCCTCTGGTCATCGGCGGGCAGAAAGCGGCCACTGGCGATGCGGGCCCGGAACACCGCCTCGAATTCCGGCCCCACCCCATAGAGACTGACCCGCCGGGCTCTCCCCTCGGCCGTGACCTCGGCGTTGCCCTGAACCACCGGGCTCACCGCCAGCACGTCAGGCAACCGGCGCAAGGCCAAGGCATCGTCGATGGTGAGGGCGCGGGTATTGCCGAACATGCCCACCTCGGCGCCATGGGTGCGGGTCTTGCCTGGGGTGATGCCGATCAGGTGGGTGCCGAATTGGGTGAACTGGCCGATGACGAAGGTGTGCAGGCCTTCACCCAGGGCGGTGAGCAGAATGACCGCCGCGACGCCCACGGCAATGCCCAGGGCAGACAGGGCGCTGCGCAGGGGGTGGCTGAGCAGGGCGCCACCGCTCAGGCGCAGCAGGTCCGCCGACCGCATCAGCGCCTCGCCAGGGCCTGGGCGGCGTCCAGGCTGGCCGCCCGCCTGGCGGGCAGCCAGGCGAACAGCAACGCCGCGCCCAGCGCGGTACCCACCGCCGCGAGCAGTGCCCAGACGGGAGCCACGGCGGGCAACTGGGGATAGAGGCCGCGCAGACCCGCGCTGGCGATTTGCCCCAAGGCCACGCCACCCACGGCGCCGAGACCGGCCATGAGCGCGGCCTCAGCGAGGAACAAGCGGCGTACCGTGGCGCCTGGCGCGCCCAGGGCCTTGAGCAGGCCGATCTCGTGGCGGCGCTGGGCCACCGAGACCAGCATCACGTTCATGATCAGGATGCCGGCCACGACCAGGCTGATGGCGGCGATGCCGGCCACGGCCAGGGTCAGGGCTGTGAGGATCTTGTCGAAGGTGGCCAGGATCGCGTCCTGGGTGATGACGGTGACATCATCGGTGTTTTCGTGCCGGGCCTTGAGGGCGGCCTCCAGGCCCGACTTCACCGCGGGCACGGCGGCGCGCCCCTCGGCTTCCACCAGAATCCGGAACAGGGATGAGAGGTTGAAGAGCTGTTGGGCCGCGGCCACCGGCACCACCACCGATTCGTCGGTGTTGAAGCCCATCTGCTGGCCCTGGGCCGCCAGAATACCCACCACCCGGAAGCGACGGTCGCCGATGCGTACCCAGTCGTTGATGCCCGCCTCGGTGCCGAACAGTTCCGCACGTACCTTCTCGCCCAGGACGCAGACCGGGCTGGCCCGATCCAGAGGGCCGGGACTCAGAAAACGGCCGCGTGACAGTCGCATGTGCCGCACTTCCAAGAGTTCGGCGCTGGACCCCAGCACAACCGCTTCCCGGCTCAGGGCGCCCCGGCTGATCTGGGCCGTGCCCACATTGAGGGGGGCGACCCGGGCGACGCCGCGCAGGTGCCGGACCGCCTCGGCATCCGCCAGGGTGAGGTCCCGGGTGGACTGGCCGGACAGCACGCCCGGCGTGGCGCCGGTGGTTTCCGCGCGGCCCGGGATGACGATGACCAGGTGGGTACCCAGGCCGGCGAACTGGTCCAGAACATAGCGCCGCGCCCCTTCCCCCAGGGCCGTGAGCACCACCACGGCCCCCACCCCGATGCTCATGGCCAGGGCGATCAGGGCACTGCGCCGGGGCTGGCTGGCCAGAGAAGACCAGGCGAGTCGGAGATTGTCGGCGGGAGTCACGGGCGGTCGTCCCCCACGATCCGGCCGTCTTCCATGGCGATGCGCCGGGTGGCCCGGGCGCCAACCTCGGCATCGTGGGTGATGACGATCAGGGTGGTGCCGGCTTCGTTGAGCTTCTCCAGCAGCCCCATGATTTCCCGCCCCGTGGCCCGGTCCAGGTTGCCGGTGGGCTCGTCGGCCAGGAGCAGGGCGGGTCGCATGGACATGGCCCTGGCGATGGCGACACGCTGCAACTGGCCACCGGACAACTCGGCCGGCCGGTGTTCGGCCCGGTCCTTCAAGCCCACGTCCGCCAGCAGCGCCGCCACGCGCGCCGCCCTCTCCCGGGGCGGCACGCCGGCCAGGGTCATGGGCAGGGCCACGTTGGCGGCGGCATCGAGACGAGGTACGAGGTGGAAGAACTGGAAGACGAAGCCGATCTTGTCCCGCCGCACCCGGGCGGTTTCCAGTTCGTCCAGTTCGGTCACATCCCGGCCGTCCAGGGCATAGCGCCCCCGGGTTGGACGATCCAGCAGGCCCAGGAGGTTCAGAAGCGTGGACTTGCCCGATCCGGACGGCCCCATGATGGCGACGAACTGGCCCCGAGGAATTTCCAGGCTGACGCCATCCAGGGCGTGGACCACCTGATCGCCCACCCGGAAATCCCGGGCGATGTCTTCCAGCCTGATCACGGCTGGGCCTTGGCCACCGCCGCCGCGCCCGCTTTCACGCCATCCTGGCTCAAGGACGTGACGACCTGGTCGCCGGCGGCCAAGCCTTTCACCACTTCGGTGTATTCCCAGTTGGCCAGGCCCGTTTTGAGTTTTCGGGCCTCTAGCCGCCCCTCGCGCAATACCAGGGCCGTGCCGCCTTCCATCACCGCCTGGGTGGGCAGCCTCAGCACCTTGTCCCGGGTGTCCAGGATGATTTCGGCATCGGCGCTGAAGCCCACCAGGAGGCCGGCCGCTTCCCGGGGCGTGTCAAACTGCACCTCCACTTCCACGGTGCGCGCCTGTTTTTCCACCTCCAACACGTATGGGGCAATGCGTTTCACTCTTGCGGGGAAATGTTTGCCTGGAAAGGCATCCAGGCTGACCCGGGCGACCTGGCCCACTTTGATGCGGGGCGCGTCCACCTCGTCCACCGGAGCGCTGACGAACAGACAGGCGTCGTCGATGAGATCGATGGCCGGCGGGGTGGGGATGCCGGGCGGCGAGGGCGTGCTGTATTCGCCCTGTTCGCCGGTGACCTCGGCCACGATGCCGGGGAAAGGGGCGCTCAGCACGGTGCGGGACAAGCCGGCCCGGGCGGTCTCGACCCGGGCCCGGGCGGCGCCGATGTCGGTCTCCGCCGCCTGGCAGCCGGCGGCCCGCACCTGCTCGTCACTCTCGGCCCGGTCCACGCCAGCCGCGCTGACAAACCCCTGGGCGGCAAGGCGACGCTGGCGATCCGACTCCCGGCGGGCCGCCGCCGCGGCGGCGCAGGCTTCGTCGCGATGGGCCCGGGCGGTCAGCACCTGTTCCTCGGCCAAGCGCAATTGGGCGCTCAGATCCTGGTTCCACAGTTCCATGAGGATCTGACCCGCCTTCACCCGGTCGCCTTCCCGCACCATCAGGCGGGCGATCTGGCCGCCGCCCTGGGGGGACAACTTGGCCCGCCGACAAGGCTTGACGGTGCCGGCCCGGGTGTTCGCCACCGTCGCTTCCACCCGGCCCCAACCTACCTCCGCCACGCTGACTTCCAGGGGCGTGGGGCGCGAATAGTGTTGCCAGGTCACGCCCCCGACGGCCACCAGCGCCGCCACGAGGGCCAGTTTAGGGAGTGCTCGGCGAAGGTGCTGGATCGTGGTGTTCATGGCGGGAGAAAAGAGGAAGTGGCTTCATCATAGGCTGCCGACTCATTCCCGGTGGTAGGGATGATGGTTGAGTAGACTCGCGGCCCGGTAGAGCTGTTCCGCCAGCAGCACCCGCGCCAGGGCATGGGGCAGGGTCAACCGGGAGAGGCCCAGGCGGACGTCGGCCCGATCCAGGATGGCTGGCGCGAGCCCGTCGGCGCCGCCGATCACCAGGCAGACGTCCCGCCCCGTCGCCTGCCAGCGGGCCATAAGGTCGGCCAGCTCCCGGGTGCTGATTTGTTGGCCGTGTTCGTCCATCGCCACCAGCCGCGCGTCGGCGGGCAGCTTGTCCAGGAGCCGGGCTGCCTCGGCTTGCCGAATGGTGTCCGGGGACTGGCTGGCCCGTTTTTCCGGCTTGACCGTGACCAGGGTCACCCGGGCTTCCCGGGGCATGCGCTTCAGGTATTCGGCGGTGGCGTCCTCCGCCCAGGCGGGCAGCTTGTCACCCACAGCGAGCAGCGTGAGCTTCATCCGCATTCCTCCAGCAGGGCGACGACGGCCGCCTCCTCGCGGTCGGGGTGGAAACGTGGCGCACGGGCCGCGCATTGGGCGGCGAGCTGGCCATGAAAACCCGGCGCGCTTTCCGCCAGGGCGATGAGATCGGCCAGCACCCTTTCGTCACCCACGGGGAAATAGCCGAAATAATCTTCGCCCAGCATGCCCACATTGCCCGAGATGCAGGAGGCCAGCACCGGCGTGCCGCAACTCAGGGCCTCGCAGATCACGTTGGCGCCACCCTCCATGCGGGAACTCAGGACGAGAAGATGGCTGCGGGCGATCAACTGCCGGGTCCGGCCATGGGACAGTCCGCCCAGCCAGCGCCAACGGGGGCAGGCGGCCTCCAGGTTCCTGGCCTGGTCGGCCATGCCCGGGGCCAGCGGAGCCCCCACGTGGCGGATGCGCACCCGGCTTGAGTCCGGAAGCAGCCGCGAGGCATGGGCCGCGCGGAAGGGATCCTTTTCTTCCCGCAGGTGAGCTACCACGCAGAGCTCGAAATGCCGGACCGGCCGGGGCCGCTGCACCAGGGAGGGGGCCGATTGGTGGATGGTCCGGGCGCGGGCGCGCAGGTGCTCGGGCAATTCCAGGATCCCGCGCTCCTGAAGCACCACCAGGTGGGTCGCCAATTCCAGGGAAGCCTGGGCCTGGGGGTCGAATCGGATGTCCCGATACAGGTCCGTGCCCGTCAGCACCAGGATCAGGGGACGATCGCGATGGGCCGCCGCGAAGCCCGCGATGGCCGCGTGGCTGCGGCGGGCATGGAGGGCGATCATGAGGTCGGCGGGGTCGCCCCTCCAGGTCTCTGACAGGCGCACCGAATGGCCGGCCCGACGCAGGAAACGGCGCCACCGGGAAGCCGTGTGGGCGTTCCCGTTGCGGGCTTGCGGAGGGTAGGGAGTGATCAGGGCAATGCGCATGGATCGACTATATCGCGACAGGAAAATTTCTACGGTGCAGAGCGTTTTCCTCTTTACAACTTTCCGTCCCATCCCTAGAATGCGCGACTCTCGTGTGGGGGTATAGCTCAGCTGGGAGAGCGCTT
>DAOQNK010000053.1:0-15503 GCA_035332045.1 Thiobacillaceae bacterium
GCGAGGGCCACATCCCCCTGGCCTGCACGCCGGACCCGGTCAGCGCCGCGCCGGTGACCGGCGCCACCGACACGTGCGAGGTGACGTTCAGCTTCGAGAACACCGTCACCCGCATCCACGAGGACCCCCGCGTCACCAAGCCCTACCGGGACGACCAGTGGACGGCCATCGACGCCCTGGGCCGGGCCGTGGACGCCCGCCTGACGGAACTGGACGTGCGCCTCACCATGGGCGGCGAACCCACCTTCGTCTCCATCGACGACATGGAGTCGGCCCAGTGGAACAGTGCCGCCCTGGGCGCCCACAAGCTGGAGCGGGCCCAGGATCTGTGGAAGCGCCTGGGCACGCGCTTCGCCCCGGGCGGCCTGCGTTTTTCCGGCCAGGGCAAGTGGTACCCCGGCGAGCCTCTGCCGCGCTGGGCCCTGGGCCTCTACTGGCGAACCGATGGTCTGCCCCTCTGGCGGGCCCCGGACCTGCTGGCCGACGAAGGCCGGGATTACGGCCACGGCCGGCAGCAAGCCGCCGCCTTCATGGCGGCCCTGGCCCGCCGGCTCGGTCTGACGGGCCAGTCCACCCTGCCGGCCTACGAGGACGCCCTCTATTACCTGCTCAAGGAAGCCGAAGTCCCGGTGAACCTGGACCCGGCCCGGGCCAATCTGAAAGATCCGGTGGAACGGCGCAGCCTGGCCGAGAAGCTGTCCCGGGGACTGGACGAACCGGTGGGCTACGCTCTGCCCCTGGCGTGGAACTGGCATGCCGGCACGTGGCGGACCGGCCCTTGGGAATTCCGCCGGGGTCGCCTGTACCTGATGCCGGGCGACTCTCCCATGGGCCTGCGCCTGCCCCTGGCCAGTCTGCCCTGGGTGGCCGAGGAGAAGAAGGAGCCCACCTGGCCCTTGGACATGTTCGCGCCCCGGGAGGCCCTGCCCGACAGCTTCGGCGAGATCGCCCGGCGCTTTTCCGCCTTCGAGCCCGAGTTGGCGAATCATCCGGAGGTCCATCCCCAGGCCCTGGCGGATGGCGCCGGGGACTGGGTGGATGTCCCCCATACCGCCTTGTGCGTCGAAGCCCGGGGCGGCGTGCTGCGCGTCTTCATGCCGCCCTTGTCGGTGCTGGAGCACTATCTGGCCCTGACCGCGGCCATCGAGGACGTGGCCGGCGAGTTGGGCATGCCGGTGATTTTGGAAGGCTACGAACCACCCCGGGACTACCGCATCCAGCGGCTCATGGTGACGCCGGACCCGGGCGTCATCGAGGTCAACATCCATCCCGCCACAGGCTGGGACGAACTGGTGGCCAACACCCGGGACCTCTACGAGGAAGCGCGGCTGGCCCGCCTCACCACCGAGAAGTTCATGCTGGACGGCCGCCACACCGGCACCGGCGGCGGCAACCACGTGACCCTGGGCGGCGCCACCCCCCAGGACAGTCCCATGCTGCGGCGGCCGGACCTGGTGATGAGCCTGGTCACCTTCTGGCAGCACCATCCGGGCCTGTCCTATCTCTTCTCCGGCCTGTTCATCGGCCCCACCAGCCAGGCGCCCCGGGTGGACGAGGGCCGGGACGAGAAGCTCTACGAACTGGAGATTGCCTTCCAGCAAATGCCCAAGGGGGAGACCAGCCAGCTCTGGCTGGTGGACCGGCTGCTGCGCAACCTGCTGGTGGACCTCACCGGCAACACCCACCGTTCCGAATTCTCCATCGACAAGCTCTACTCCCCGGATAGCCCCAGCGGCCGCCAGGGCCTGGTGGAATTCCGGGGTTTCGAGATGCCGCCCCACTGGCAGATGAGCGCCGCCCAGATGCTGCTGCTGCGCTGCCTGGTGGCCCGCTTCTGGGAAAAGCCCTACCGCCACAAGCTGGTGCGCTGGGGTACGGAACTACACGATCGCTTCATGCTGCCCCATTACGTCCGCGCCGACGTGCTGGACGCCCTGTCCGACGTGCGGGAAGCCGGTTTTCCCTATCAGGACGACTGGCTGGACCCCTTCATCGAGTTCCGCTTTCCCCGCATCGGCACGGTGAAGATCGACGACATCGAGATCGAGCTGCGCGCCGCCATGGAGCCCTGGCACGTGCTGGGGGAGGAACTCACCAACGTGGGCACCGCCCGTTTCGTGGATTCCTCGGTGGAACGGGTCCAGATCAAGGTGACGGGCCTCACCGACAACCGCCATGTCCTGGCCTGCAACGGCCGCCGGGTGCCCCTGCGCAACACCGGCCGCCATGGCGAGTACGTGGCGGGCATCCGCTACCGGGCCTGGCAGCCTCCCTCGGCCCTGCATCCCACCATCGGCGTGCATGCGCCCCTGGTCGTGGACCTCATCGACACCTGGAGCGGCAAGGCGGTGGGCGGCTGCACCTACCACGTCTCCCACCCGGGCGGACGGAGTTACGACGTGTTCCCGGTCAACGCCTTCGAGGCGGAGGCCCGCCGGGTCAACCGCTACTGGCCCTGGGGCCACACCCCGGGCGGCGTGCCCATACCGCCCGATCTGGCCCGCCTGGCCGAGTTCCTGCCCCGGGGCAGCCCCCTGGGCCCCATGCTGCCGCCACCGGAAGAGTTGCTGCACGAGTATCCTTACACGCTGGATCTTCGCCGCCAGCCTGAATGACCTCGTTTCAGACCCAGCTATTTCCCGACACGCCCCACTACCACCCCCTACCGGATACCTGGGACGAGATGTGGGATCCGGGGGCGGGCATCCGCCCCCATTGGCGGGAGGTGGTCGGCGGCCTGGCCACCCTGACGACCCGGGACTGGTCGGCCCGCAACCAGCGCATCAAGCGCCTGCTGCGGGAGAACGGCGTCACCTATCACGTCTACGATGATCCGCGGGGTTATACGCGGACCTGGGAACTGGACCCGGTGCCCCTGGTGCTGGACGCCGGCGAATGGGCCAGCATCGAAGCCGGATTGGACCAGCGCGCCCGCCTTCTCGACCTCATCCTGCGCGATCTGTACGGGCCCCGCACACTGCTGGCGCGGGGCCTGCTGCCCACCGACCTCATTCTGGGCCATACCGGCTACCTGCGTCCCCTGCTGGGCGCCCTCCCCCCCCAGCGGCGCCACCTCATCTTCTATGCCGCCGATCTGGTGCGGGGCCCCGACGGCCGCATCTGGGTCATGGCCGACCGTACCCAGGCGCCCTCGGGGGCCGGTTACGCCCTGGAAAACCGCTCGGTCATGGCCCGCACCTTCCCGGAACTGCTGGACACCAGCCGGGTGGTCCGCCTCAACGCCTGGCTCGATACGGTCCAGGCAAGCCTGAACAGCCTGGCGGAAGGCACCCGGGACAGTCCCCGGGTCGTGGTGCTGACCCCGGGCCCCGCCAACGAGACCTACTTCGAACACGCTTACCTGGCCGCCCGCCTCGGCTATACCCTCGCCCAGGGCGACGACCTGACCGTGAAAGACGGCCGGGTATGGCTGAAATCGGTCCAGGGACTCAAGCCGGTGGACGTGATCCTGCGCCGGGTGGACGAAGCCTGGTGCGACCCCCTGGAACTGCGCCCCGATTCCCGCCTGGGCACGGCCGGCCTGGTGGAAGCGGTGCGGCGGGGCCATGTGGCCCTGGCCAACCCCCTGGGCAGCGGCCTCCTGGAAAATCCGGCCCTCATGCCCTTTTTGCCCGCCCTGGCCGAAGCTCTCCTGGGGGAGTCGCTGCAACTGCCCACCGCCGCCACCTGGTGGTGTGGTCAGGAAAAGGAGAAGGACTACGTCCTCGCCAATCTGGCCCGTCTGGTGCTCAAACCCATCAACCGGGGCTATACCAGCGAGACGGTGTTCGGCGACGACCTGGACCGCAAACAGCTCGCCGCCTGGAAGGCGCGCATCCGTGCCCAGCCCCATCTCTATGTGGGCCAGGAGCCCCTGGCCCCGTCCAGCGTGCCGGCCCTCCAGGCTGGCCGCATGGCGCCCCATCGGGCCAGCTTGCGAGCCTTCCTGGTCAGCCGGAGCGACGGCGAAGGCTATGCCGCCCTGCCCGGCGGGCTGGCCCGCTGCACCAGCAGCCAGAAACTCTCCGGTCAGAGCGGCGCCATCAACAAGGATGCCTGGGTCATGCCGGCCACCCTGCCCCAGAAAGGCCCCCGGGCGGCGCCCCGGCAGCGGGAGCGGGGCATCCTGACTAGCCGGGCGGCGGACAACCTGTTCTGGACGGGTCGTTACCTGGAACGCGCGGAGGCGGTGGCCCGACTCCTGCGCACGGTGCTGGACGGCCTGTGGGAAGAAGAGACCTCCCCGGGCCTGGAGCCGGTGTTGCAGGCCCTCATGGTGCTGATGGGCTATACGCCGGGCCAATGCGGCTGCGACAAACGACCCGACCTGTCGGCCTGCGTCCGGGAACTCACCACCCAGACCGACCGGCCCGGCAACCTGGCCCAATCCGTGCGCGCCCTGTTGGCCTGCGCCTACAGCACCCGGGAATACTGGTCGGTGGCCATTTGGCGATTGCTGGACCGGGTGGAGCGGGACTGGGGACCCCGGGTCGACGGGCAACCCAGGCGGGCCGGCCCGGGACGGGAACGCACCGACCTTTGGCTGGGCCGCCTCATGGACACCCTGGCGGGCCTGGCGGGCCTGGCTTCGGAGACCCTGCCCAGGGAATCCGCCTTCCGCTTCTTCGATCTGGGCCGCCGCATCGAACGGGGCCAGACCCAGACCATCCTGCTCTCCCGCACCCTGGAAACCCGTCTTGCGGGCGAGGCGGAGCGGGAAAGCCTGTCCCTGGTGCTGCAAAGCGCCGACAGTCTGATCCCCTTCCGCCGCCGTTACCGCACCGAACCGTTTCTGGCCGGTGTCCTGGACCTGCTGCTCTGGGACACCGACAACCCCCGCTCCCTGCTCTATCAGTTACGCACGGCCCGCCGGCACCTGATGGAACTCAATCCCGGTGACGCCCGGGGCCAGGCCGAACGTTTCATGTTCAGCGCCGAGGAACGCCTGCACGCCAGCGAATCCACCGTCGAAGACCTGCATGTGGATGCCGGCGAGCGGGAATTCCTGGTGGACATACTGGAAGAAGTGGGCGGCCTGCTGGCGAGCACGTCCAACGCCATCACCCACACCTGGTTCACCCACGTCCAGGAACTGCACGCCGTGCGGGCGACGGCGGAGGCCTGATCCCATGGCCTGCTTCCGCATCGAGCACGTCAACCATTACCAGTACGGCCACGACATCGGCCTCAACTATGGCGAGGCCCGGCTCCTGCCTCGGGATACCCCGGAGCAGCGGGTGCTGGAGCGGAGCCTCGGCATCTCTCCGCGGGTGGACGATCGGCGCGACCGAAAGGACGCCTTCGGCAATCGGATCGCCTGGTTCACCCTGCGCAGTCCGCACCGGGAACTGGTGGTGACCGCCCACAGCCTGGTGGAACGGCATCCCCCCGTCTTGCCCGACGACTCGCCGCCGTGGGAGGAGGTCGTCCGCCACCTGGACCTGCCCATCCAGGCAGAACGGGAAATCGGCGTGGACTGTCTCGCCGCCCGGGAATTCCGCCTCTTTTCGCCTTTTGCGCCCCTGAACTCGGAAGCCATCGACTATGTCCGGACCAGTTTTCCCCGGAGTCGCCCCCTGCTCGAGGGCGTGGCCGATCTGACCGCCCGCATCCATGCCGATTTCCAGTATCGGCCCAGTGCCACGGGCATCGACACCCCGCTGGCCGAGGTCATGGCCGAACGCCACGGGGTCTGTCAGGACTTCGCCCACCTGGCCCTGGCGGGCCTGCGGGGCCTTGGCCTGGCCGCCCGCTACGTGAGCGGTTATCTGGAGACCACGCCGCCGGAAGGCCTGCCGCGGCAGGTGGGCGCGGATGCCTCCCATGCCTGGATCGCGGTCTACCTGCCCCACCGGGGCTGGGTCGACTTCGACCCCACCAACGGCACCCCGGTGGGCGAAGGTCATCTCACCCTGGCCTGGGGACGGGACTATGGCGACGTCCCCCCCCTGAAGGGCGTCATCTACGGCGGCGGCATGCATAGCCTGAAGGTGGGCGTCACCGTCACCCGCCAGGCGTGCGTTGACGATGCCCCCTGAAACCGGACGCCCGTTCTGCATCATCAAGGCGGGCGACACCTACCCCCGGCTGGCTCGGACCCAGGGCGACTTTCAGGATTGGGTCGCGGCCGGCCTGGGCCGGCACGGTACAGGCGCGAAGGTGGTCGACCCGCGCCGGGCCGGGCCGCTTCCCGATCCCGCGGACTGCGCCGGCGTGGTCATGACCGGTTCCCATGCCATGGTCACCGACTGGGCGCCCTGGATGGCCCGCCTGGCCGACTGGCTGGCGGAAGTGCTGGCGGCGGACGTGCCCTTCCTGGGCATCTGCTTCGGCCACCAGTTGCTGGCCCGGGCCCTGGGAGGCCAGGTGGACTACCACCCGGACGGGCGGGAGGTCGGCACGGTTTCGATCACTCTGGAACCGGCAGCCCGCGACGATCCGCTATTCGCGCGGTTGCCTGAGCGCTTTCAGGCCCATGTGGTCCATGCCCAGTCGGTCCGCACGCTGCCCCCTGGGGCTGTCCGCCTGGCCGGCAACGGTTTCGAGCCCACCCAGGCCTTCAGGGCGGGATCCCAGGCCTGGGGCGTGCAGTTCCACCCGGAATTCGACGGGATCCGGATGGCCGCCTACGTGGACGCCCTGGCGGGGGAACTGGCCAGGGCGGGCCGCGATCCCCGTTCCCTGCGCGCCGGCATCCATGAAACCCCCATGGCCGCTTCGCTGCTACCGGCGTTTTCCGCCCTTTGCCGGAACCGAATGGACGGTTGAGGAGTCAGCCCCAGGCCGCTTGGGGCGAAAAGCGGGCAAGCCATCACCCTCTGCCGGGTGATTTTTCTGATTTCAATCAATTATTGCGCCCAAATGCTGTGCAAGGCGTTCGATTAAGGCAAAATCCCGCCCCGCCCCGATGGATTGGTAACAATCAACCATGGCATTCATCAAGCTGTCATGGCGCGACATTAGGGTCCACTGACCGGGAATCACGGTCAGTCAAATAATACGAGTACCGAAGGAGACAACATGAACGCCATCATTGGAGAACGTCCCTTGTCCGGACGTGCGGAACGCCGCAAGAATCTGGCCTTGCGGGAGCATTACGAGGCCGCCCAGACCTTGCTCAAGCCCCTGCTGGGCGATGTGGCATCCCACAACGGCGCGTCCTTCTACAGGGCCATGACCAAGCTGCAAAGCACCTATCCCGACCTGAGCCCCAGCGAGATCGAGGCCTTGGTCGCCGCCGTGGTCCGCACCTTTACCCAGCGACAGCAGCTGCGCTGACCTTCCGCCGGCATGCGCCATTGTGGTGCAGCCGGCCTCGCCACGGAGCGTCCGCTCCGCCTTCGCTTCCGTTCCACCCCCGAATTGGCGCGCTTCGCGGCCATTTTGCACCGGGCACTCAAATTGCATGGCGTATCCACTCGACCATGATTGCCCACGCCCATGGAACTTTGCGATCTGCCCGATGAACGGACCGGCCTGGAAAAGGAATGGCTGAAGCGCGCCTTCCTGGACAACCTGCTCTACGGCCAGGGCAAGTTCCCCACTCTGGCCACCAAGAACGACTACTACATGGCCCTGGCCTACACGGTCCGGGACCGCATGTTGCAGCGCTGGATCAGCACCGCCGAGACCTACACCCGCCTGGGTTCCCGCACGGTGGCCTATCTTTCCGCGGAATTCCTGCTGGGCCCCCACCTGGGCAACAACCTGGTGAACCTGGGCATCGAGGACAGCGCCCGCCAGGCCATGCGGGAACTGGGCATATCCTACGAGGAGCTGCTGGGCCAGGAGGAAGAGCCCGGGCTGGGCAATGGCGGCCTGGGACGGCTCGCCGCCTGTTTCCTGGATTCCCTGGCCACCCTGGAGATTCCCGCCCTGGGCTATGGCATCCGCTATGAGTTCGGCATCTTCGCCCAGGACATCGTCGACGGCCAGCAAGTGGAACTCACCGACAAATGGCTGCGCTACGGCAATCCCTGGGAATTGCCCAGGCCGGAATGGGCGGTGGAGGTCAGGCTGGGCGGCCACACCCAGCGCTACACCGACGACAAGGGCCGGACCAGGCATCAGTGGCACCCCGCCTGGACCGTCATTGGCACCCCCTACGACACCCCCATCCTGGGTTACCGCAATCACACCGCCAACACCTTGCGCCTGTGGCGGGCCGAGGCGCCGGAATCCTTCGACCTCTCCACCTTCAACCGGGGCGACTATTGGGGCGCGGTGAACAAGAAGGTGGTGTCGGAAAACATCACCAAGGTCCTCTACCCCAACGACGAGCAGATCCAGGGCAAGGAGCTGCGCCTGCAGCAGCAGTACTTCTTCGTGTCCTGCTCCCTCCAGGACATGCTGCGCATCATGGAAGTGCAGCAAATTCCCGTGGAGCGCTTCCACGAGAAGTTCGCGGTCCAGCTCAACGATACCCATCCCGCCGTTGCCATCGCCGAACTCATGCGCCTGCTGGTGGACGAGCGGGGCATGGAATGGGCGGAGGCCTGGGCGGTCACCCGCCGGACTTTTGCCTACACCAACCACACCTTGCTGCCCGAGGCCCTGGAGCAGTGGCCCATCACCCTGTTCGCCCGCATCCTGCCCCGGCATCTGGAGATCATCTACGAGATCAACGCCCATCACCTGGATGAGGTGCGCATCCGCTTCCTTGGGGAGCATGAGCGCCTCTCACGGCTCTCCCTCATCAACGAGCACGGCGAACGCTACGTGCGCATGGCCCACCTGGCCTGTGTCGGCAGCCACGCCATCAACGGCGTCGCCGCCCTCCATACCGATCTGCTCAAGGCGGACGTACTGGCCGACTTCCACGCCCTGAGCCCGGAGAAATTCAGCAACAAGACCAACGGCGTCACCCCCCGGCGCTGGATCGTGCTCGCCAATCCCCGCCTGTCCGGCCTCATCTGCAAAGCCATCGGGGACGACTGGATCCGGGACCTGGATCAGTTGCGCGGCCTGGAAGGCCACGCCGATGACACCGCCTTCCGTTCCGACTGGCGCTATATCAAGCGGGCGGTGAAGGAAGACTTCGCCGGCTTCCTGCGCAGAAGACTGGGCACGGTGGTGGACCCGCAAAGCCTGTTCGACGTGCAGGTGAAACGCATCCACGAATACAAGCGCCAGCATCTGAGCGTGCTGCACATCGTCGCCCTCTACCACCGCATCAAGAGCGACCCGAACCTGGAAATCACTCCCCGCACCTTCATCTTCGGCGGCAAGGCGGCGCCGGGCTACCACATGGCCAAGCTCATGATCCGCCTCATCAACGCCGTGGGCGATGTGGTGAACCGGGACCCGGTGGTGCGGGACCGGCTGAAGGTGGTCTACGTACCCAACTTCAACGTCAGCAACGGCCAGCGCATCTACCCGGCGGCGGAACTGTCGGAGCAGATCTCCACCGCCGGCAAGGAAGCCTCGGGCACCGGCAACATGAAGTTCATGATGAACGGGGCGCTGACCATCGGCACCCTGGACGGCGCCAACATCGAAATTCGCGAGGAGGCGGGCGCCGAGAATTTCTTCCTGTTCGGCCTGACCGCCGCGGAGGTGCAGGAAATCAAGGCCAGCGGCTACCGGCCCATGGATTGCTACCACAACAACCCGGAACTCAAGGCGGTCCTGGACCTCATCCGGGAAGGCTGCTTCTCCCGGGGAGACCGGGAGGTGTTCAGGCCCCTGGTGGACAACCTCCTGTTCCACGACCCCTACATGCTCCTGGCCGACTTCCGGTCCTACGTGGACTGCCAGGCCCGGGTGGGAGAGGCCTACCGGGACAAGGAACGCTGGACGCGCATGTCCATCCTCAACGTGGCCCGCAGCGGAAAGTTCTCCTCGGACCGCACGATCCGGGAATATTGCGAGGCGATCTGGCGGGTGAAACCCGTGCAGATCGGACTCTTGGGCCGCCGGGAATTCCTGGGCGGCATGGGCCAGTAGACCGCGTCCTTCCAGGGCTCATTCGCGCCAATAGCGCCGCTCGGTCTCCACGGCCCGGGTCACGGTCAGGCCCGCCGGATCCAGACCCAGGGTGATGGCGCCATCCCTGTCCGTGCGCAGCACCCGGGCGCCGAGGGCACGGTAGCGGGCCAGCACGTCGGGATGGGGATGACCATAGCGGTTCCGGTATCCCACCGGCACCACCACCAGGGCGGGCGAGACCGCGGCCAGGAACGCCGGCGTCGACGACGTGTTGCTGCCGTGGTGAGGCGCCACCAGAACCTCCGCCCCCAGGAGTGCCTTGCGCTCCAGCAGATTCATCTCCCCGAGGCGCTCGATATCCGCCGCCAGCAGAACGCCATGGCCGGCGGCATCGACGCGCAGCACGCAGCCCCGGTCATTGTCCTTGAAACCGGCCTGCCCATAGTGATGGGCGGGCGGGTGCAGCACAGAGAAGCGGACACCGTCCCAGACCCATGTCTGGCCGGCGGCGCAGGCGATCTTCGGCAAGGAGGCGCCCATCAGGGCGCGGCCGGTTTGACCCAGGCTTTCCACGGGCAGCCCGGCCAGGGAGCTCAGCAGCCAGGCGGGGTGGTGGCTGGCCAGGAGGGACCCGGCGCCGCCCGAGTGGTCCAGGTCGTCGTGGGTGATCACCAGGCCGTCCAGGCGATTGATGCCCTGCCGCCAGAGATCCGGCGCCACCACCCGCCCCCCCGCGTCTTCTCCGGACGCGTAGCGGGGCCCCCCATCCACTAACAGCGCGTGGCGGGCAGTCCGGACCAGGACTGCTTCCCCCTGCCCCACGTCGAGGACGGTGATCCAGGCCCGGCCTGGGGCGGGCGCCGGCAGGCTGGGGAAGAACAAGGGCAGGAACAGGACGAGGCCAAGCCAGCGAAGGGGATGGCGACCGGGCGCCAGGACGACGCCGGCGCCCGCGATGGCCAGAAACAGGGCTGGCCAGGAAGGCGAAGCGGCGTGGAACACCGGCCGGGGCAGGGAAGCGAGCCAGTCCAGGCAGGCCAGGACCCCGGCGATCACCCCGTGGGCGGCCTGGGCGGGCCAGGGCCAGGGCGAGAACGAAGCCAGCAGGGAAAGGGGCACGGCCACGATACTGATCAAGGGTATGGCCAGGGCGTTGGCCAGGGGCGACACCAGGGAAACCTCGTGGAACAGGGCCAGCAGCAAGGGGGTCAGGGCCAGGGTGACGGCCCATTGGGCCCGGAGCCAGCCTCGCCAGCGCGGCAGATCCGGATCCAGCCCAGCCATGGCGTGCAGCAGGGCGGCGACCGCGGCGAAGGAAAGCCAAAATCCGGGTGCCAGAGCCGCCCAGGGATCAAGCACCGTCACCCCCGCCAGGGCCGCCGCCAGCAACCGGGTGGGCGTCGGCGTCCGGTCCAAGAGGGCCACGGCGGCCGCCCCGGCCAGCATGTAGACAGTGCGCTGGGCCGGTATGCCGAATCCGGCCAGGGCCCCGTAGGCGGCGGCGGCGGCCAGGCCAGGCAGGATGCCGGCGCGGCGGGCGGGAACCCACAGGTTGAGGCGTGGGAAACGTCGCCACAGGCCTTTCACCAAAGCGAACACCAGGGAGGAAAACAGGGTGATGTGCAGACCCGAGACGGAGAACAGGTGGGAGGTGCCGGTCTGCCGGAACAGGGTCCACTCGGCGGCGGGGATGGCATCCTGATCGCCCACCGCCAAGGCCACCACCACCCCGGCATGGGGCGCATCCCCCAAGGCCTGGCGCAGATTGGCGCGGATGGACTCCCGCAGCCGGCCCAGGGCCGCCTCCATATCGCCCGTACAGCCGGTCGCGGCGGCGGGCAGCCCCCTCAAGCCGCCCACCGCGCGGATGTTCCTTTCCAGCAGCCAGGCCTGGTAATCGAAACCACCGGGATTGAGGTTGGCATGGGGACGGTGCAACCGCGCCACGACGGCGAGGCAGTCGCCCCCCTTCAGGGCCGGCAAAGCTTCGTCCGGCTGCGCATACCAGCCCAGCTGCACCCGCTCCGGCACGTGTGCGCCCGGCGTCGACACGCGGTCCACCGAGAAAACGAAACGCAAGCCGGACGGCGTGGTCTCGGGCAGCCCCACGACCCGCCCCACAAGCCCGATGTCCCGACCTTCCCAGGCGCCGGGAAGCGCCTCCGCCAGACGCAGATCGGCTCGCCAGGCGGCATAGAAAAAACCCGCGGCGAAGGCCAGGACGGCACCGGCGGCGAGCCGCGCTCCGCCCGGGAACCAAGCGGACGCCGGACGCACCAAGAATGGCAGCCCCGCCAGGGGAAGCAGCGCCGACCACGCCAGGGGCGGCAGCGCCGGGCGAGTCTGAAGCCAGGCCGCGCCCATGGCGAAGGCCAATACAAGCAAACGCCCCATGCCGCCTCTTACAATCTCCCCATGCCTAGAAAATATTTCCGCAAATACCTGCCCGACCATGAAACGGTGCGGGACCACCGGCACCTGCGCTGGTTCCGGCCCCTGCTCAAACATCCCAATCTCTGGCACCTCAACCGCCACTCGGTGGCCGGCGGCGTGGCCGCCGGCCTGTTCGGCGGCCTGATTCCCGGGCCCCTGCAGATGCTTACGGCGGGCATCCTGGCGATTGTTTTCCGGGTCAACCTGCCGGTGGCGGTGGTGACCACCCTGTACACCAACCCCATTACCTGGGGACCTCTGATCCTGGCCGCCTATGCCATCGGCAGCTGGGTCACCGGCGGCAACGGGACGCCCGTCGCGGAACTGGAATTCGACTGGTCATCCCAGCACTGGACGGAATTCCTCCCCGCCTTGTGGAACTGGATGCTGGGCCTGGGCGAGACCTTCCTGATCGGCAACCTGATCCTCGCCACCAGCCTGGCGATCCTGGGCTATTTCCTGGTCCAACTCGGCTGGCGCCTCTATCTTCTGGCCTATCTCCGCCGCCGCCGCCGGCGGTCCGGTGCCTAATCCCGCTCGCTGGGCACGGTCACCGGGTAGTCATTGGTCAGCGCCGTCAGGAACACCTCCAGGTCCGTGTAGGCGCGGCTGCCGGGCAGCAGGGGCTGGACCCGGGTGTCCAGGTTGCACTCGATGAAGCGCAGGTGCAGGGACTGCAACTGGTAGCGGGTGCGGTAGACCGGGTAATGGGCGACATCGCCGTAGGGCGTGGTGACCACGGTGCCGCGCAGGTGCAGACCGATCTGGTGGGTGTGGCAGGATGAGCAGGCCAGATTGAGCTTGCCGGTGCGCATGTGGAAGAGTTTGCGTCCCCGCTCGAAAGCCTCGCGCATGATGCCCTTGGACACGTCGATGTGGACGGGCATGCCGTTGCTCTTGCTGGCGATATAGAGGGAAACGGCGCTGTTGTCGTAGCTGCCGTTCTGCAGCACGCGCCCTTCCTTGGCCGCGCACGATTCGATGACCTCCTCCAGGCCGGCGATGCGTTTGAGGTCGGGACGGTACATGGGGTAATGGGTCCGCAACCCCCTCAGCCCAGCCTTGCCGGCGCCCACGCATTTGCCGAAACGGCCCTTGCCGTTAAGTTCCTTGTAGAGGGTCTCGCCCCGGTCCAGGGCGAAATGGCCGCCGTGGACCGCCGAATTGAAGGGCGGATCCATGAACTTCCAGTTCAGCTTCCAGTTGTTGTCGGGATCGCCCGCCAACCGCCAGTCCAGGTTCTTGGGATCGGCCCAGTACCGGTAGCTGCCGGAGAGCTTGAGGTCGCCGCGCACGTGGGGCTCGTATTTTTCCAGGGTGTCGTATTCCCGGTAGGGTTCGGAGGCGCGGGCAGGCAGGACCAGGACCGCGAACAGGCAAAGCAGAGGGACGAATTTCATGGCATCCACCTCACTCGATGCTCTGCAGGTAGGCCACCAGGTCGCGGATATCCTGCTCGGTCAGGATGCCGTTGGCGCCGTAGGGTGGCATGACCGACTGGGGATTGATGACCCTGGGATCGAAGATCTGCTGGAACACGGCCCCGTCGGCGTAATCGTGCTGCTTGAAATGCAGGAGGGGCGTGCCCACCGTGCCGGGCCAGTCCTCGCCCGGGACCTGGTGGCAGACCACGCAGTAGCCCCGGTCGGGGCGCAGGGCGATCTCCCGGCCCCGGGCAGGATCGCCGTTCAGGGGCATGGATAGCTTGACCTTGCGGGGTTTCACCGTGGGCCGCTTGTCCTCATGGCTCAGGGTGGGCCAGGGCGTCAGGTCGCGTTTGTAGGGCACCCACTCGAGCCGGCCACTGTTCACCACCACCTTGGGCTCCAGGGTCTTGCTGGGCGCGGCCGGATTCACCGCCGCATCCGGCGGCGGGTCCGCACCGTGAACGGCCGCCGCCCCGAACAGGGCAAGCCAGGCCAGCGCACGTAAGCATCGCATCATCGTCTCCTTGACCGGATCTTGGCCCGGGGTCCTCGAGGACTCTTTCACTCGCAGGGAAGAGATTACTCCAATCCGCCGTCGTTGAGCCGAAGGACCCGGTCCAACTTCCCCGCCAGGTCGGGGTCGTGGGTGACGATAAGGAAGGCCGTGCCATGCCGAACCGACAGTTCCATGAGCAAATCCTGGACGCGGGCGGCGTTGTGCCGGTCCAGATTGCCGGTGGGCTCATCCATGAGCACGCAGGCGGGCTGGGTCACCAGCGCCCTGGCAATGGCCGCCCGCTGGCGCTCGCCGCCGGACAGCTCGCCCGGCCGATGCGCCAAGCGATGACCCAAGCCCACTTCCGCCAGCCACGCTTCGGCGGCCGCCAGGGCTTCCGCCCGGTCGCGGCGGCGGATGAGCAAGGGCATGGCGACGTTTTCCAGGGCGCTGAATTCGGGCAGCAGATGATGGAACTGATAGACGAAGCCCAGGGCCCGGTTGCGCAACCGGCCACGTTCCGCATCGGAGAGGGCCCATACCGACTCGCCCGCCACCTGGACGCTGCCGCCGTCGGGCCGGTCCAGGCCGCCCAGAACGTGCAGGAGGGTGCTCTTGCCGGTTCCCGAGGCGCCCATGATGGCGACCCGCTCGCCCGCGGCCATGGAGAAGTCGACCCCGGTCAGCACCGGCACCTCGGTCCTGCCCTGCCAATAGCTTTTCCGCAAGGCCTCGCAGGCCAGCACCGGCCGGCCGCCTTCACTCATAGCTCAAGGCCTCCGCGGGCTGCACTTTTGACGCACGCCAGCTGGGGTAGAGCGTCGCCAGAAAGGCCAGCGCCAGGGCGACGCCGCCGATGGTCCAGACATCGGCCCAGTTCAGCTTGGAGGGCAACTCGGAGATGTAATAGACGTCGGCGGGGAAGAGGTCGATGCCCACGGCCTTTTCGATCCAGGGCACCACGGTTTCCACGTTGAGGGCCAGCGCGACACCCAGGACAACGCCGGAAAGGGTGCCGGTGATGCCGATCAGGCTACCCTGCACCATGAAGATGGCCATGATGCTCCCAGGTCCCGCCCCGAGGGTGCGCAGGATGGCGATGTCCGACTGCTTGTCGGTCACCGCCATCACCAGCGTGGAGATGATGTTGAAGGCGGCGACGGCCACGATGAGGGTGAGGATGATGAACATCATGCGCTTCTCGATCTGCACCGCCTGGA
>DAOQNK010000054.1:0-15284 GCA_035332045.1 Thiobacillaceae bacterium
GAGCAACTGATTCGTAATCAGTAGGTCGGGGGTTCGATTCCTCTCTGCAGCACCATAAATAACAATGGCTTAGAGAAATATCCTCTAAGCCATTTTTGTTTGTGTAGACGATATGTAGACAGCAAGGCGGTAATTTGCCAGTCTTACAATAGCCCCTCGATGACTTCCCATTGCCGGTCCTTGACCATGACAAACCGGCAGCGCCCCCCCGACAGCTCCGCCCACAGCCCGCCGATCAGCCGATCATCCTCGGCATCTGTCCAGGCATTCGCGCCCTTGTATTCCACAGCCAGGAACACCCCATCAGGCAACCGACAAAGGAAGTCGGGATAGAAGCGCCCATCCGCCTTTTGCAGGAAGAAGGAACAGGCCTCCTTCCTCACCAGGTTGCGCACCCAGAATTCGATCCTGCCCTTCTGGGCCAGCCTGTCCAGTTCCACGGCGCATTCAAACTCTTCCTTGCTGTCGAAGTCGCCGATCCGCCCGTAGTAGTGCTTCCGGAAAGCGAAGTGCCCATAGCGCCCGTCATAGTCCCGGCTGGGGGCATAGGCTTGGGGGTGGAACTGGAAGAGGGATGTTTCATCCACCTTGACTCGTTCCTCTCGCCCATCCCCAAAGAGGGTTTGCTGATAGGCCTGTTTTACCGCCGTAAGCCGCAACTCCCGAATACGCTGCTCCAACAGGTTGCGGATCAGGAATTTCTGACGGTTGGCCCGCCCCAGGTCATAACCCGGCAGGGCCAGCAGTTCTTTCAGCCACTTGGCGACGAAGGCCTGTTTGCTGGCATGGGTAATGGACGCCTCGGGCAGGTTACGGCAAATCCAGGCCGCCAGCTTCACTTGGTCCCAATGCTCAGGGCGGTAGGCCAACCCCAGGTCCCGTTGAAGATCAGCAATGAAGCGGGTGGTTACCTTGCCGCTTTCGTCGTCGATATCAATTTCCCCACCCTCGGACACCTTGAGGGCGGCATTCAGCACCGCCAGGGCCTCCTGGGTTGGGTTGGCATCATAGACCGACAAATCCCAGGGGTAATCCAAGACCTCGGGATCATCGAACAACACCAACTCCCCTTGGATGGAAAGAGCCAGTTGCTGCACGGCGAAGGGGACGCCCAATTCGGCGGGGGTCTGGAAAAACTCGATGGCCTTGGTGCGGCTGGCTTCGGCCGCCTGTTCAATCGCCTGCCTGGCGGGCTCACTCTCCACCGCCGATTTCACCGCCGCCTCTTCGTCCGCATTCAGCGGCTTGGTAATCGTCAGCGTCTTGGCCTTGTCGTCCCATTCCAGCTTGTCCCGCACCGGTTTGGGCACCGCCTTCATATTTGGCTTCTCAGGCAGGGGCACCACCACCGGGTGAATGACGATGCGCTCCGGGTGGGCGTCCAGGTCCAGACGGCCTTGATCGGACTTGTAGGCGGTCACGAATTCGGACACCTCCCGGCGCTCGAAGCCCGCCCCTTGCACCAGCCGATCCCGCAGGGCTCCCGCCGTGGCGGCGAAGTCCCGCGACACCACGAAGGCATAGGACTGGTTCAGCGCCCCGCTGTCCCGATGCCGGGCCTCGGGCTGACGCAGGATGCGGCCCAGCAGTTGTTCCACCGCCGTGGCGGAATGCAGCTCCGCCATGCTCACCAGGATGTAAGCGAAGGGGCAATCCCAGCCCTCGGCCAGGGCCTTCTGGGTAATGACATAGCGCACGGGGCACGCCTCATCGGCGATGCCCTTCACATAGTCCGCTTCGATCCTGTCCAGGCCCCGTTCTTCGCCTGTGGCCACGGCAATTTCCTCGGGCGGGATACGATGGTTTTCAAGTAGTTCCCGGCGCACCCGGTCCACATCCAGGGTTTCCACGCCCTGCCGGCGCATTTCCGCCTGAATCAGGACGATGGGCCGCAGGTAGCCGGCCCCCTTGCGTCTCTCGGCATCCGCCAGGGCATGCAGCTCCCCGCGCCGGGCGATGGCATCGGCCAGGCATTGCTGCCAGTTGGGTTCCGTCTCCAGCACGATGGGCAGCTTGATCATTTCCTCACCCTTCAATTCGGCGGCGGAAACGCTGTGCAAGACATTGCTGGGGGTCCGCACCGTGTCCGGTGTGGCGGTCAGTTCCATGATGCCGCTGGGGCGGAAGCGGGCCAGGGTGTCGAAGGACAGTTCGGTCCGGCTGTTATGGGCTTCGTCCACGATGATGAAGGGCCGGCGCAGGCGCAGCACATTGGCCAGGGAATAGGGGATGGTCTGGTCCGCGCCCTCCCCCACCGTCAGCAGCTCCTCCCTTTGCTCCGGGCTCAGGCCGTCGAAATGGTGCATCAAAGCGCCGTTGGATTCGTACACCTTGAGCCCTTCCGTATCCTCCCGGCGGAAGGCCTGGACCGTGGACACAATCACCGTGGTGGACGTATCCAGGGTGGCGCGGGTAACGCTCTTGGCCTCAGCCAGGTCCAGCACCGTCACCGGCCCCGCTTCGCGCAAGGCGGCGTGGTAGGGATGGGCACGGTCCCGCAGGGCCTTGATGGTCTGTTCCCGAATGGCCGTGGACGGCACCAGCCACAAGATCAGGCTGTACTCGGAGCGCAGCAGGTGGGTATTCACCACGGCCGCCGACTTGGCCGCCAGCCAGGTCTTGCCGCCGCCGGTGGGCACCCGCAGGCAGAAATAGGGCATGTCCGCAGGAAAGCCGGCAATGGGGTTGTAAGCCAGGCCCCGGCCCCACAAGCGTTCCGTCACCGCGTTGAAGGCAATGCTAGGGCTGGGCAGCTCGTGGCAGGCGCGGAAGTAGGCTTCCACGCTTGCCAGGACGCTTTGCTGGTAGGTCTTGGGCTGGTAGCTCAGCATGGCTCAGACCTCCAGGGAATACGGGGTTTGCTTGAAGACGATCTGCTCCCGGCCCAGCCGGGGCGCTCCCAGGCGACAGGCGGCGGCGTAAATCACTTTCTGCCCCTCAAAGCGGGGCAGGATGTCGTAAACCGGCCCGGTCAGCACGTTGCCGCCGCCCACGGACCGGTCCTTGAGGATGCCGTTGTAAAGCAGATAGACAGCCCGGCCCTCGTGGATGCCCAGCAAGGGGGAATCCGCCTTGCCGCGTAATTGCGTATTCAGGCCCGTGCCGGTTTCGGCAAACCACACGAATTCCGCCAGCTGGGCAAAGGTCACATCGGGGCGAATCTGGCCCTCGGGGGTAAACAGGGGTTCTTGTGACAAGGTGCAGAACTGGAAACCGCCCCCCAGCCCTGCTACGGCCTGGCCTTTCGCATTGGTGTAGCCGGCAGCCACCCGCCGGACCCGCTCGGCGGTCACATCACGGGCGATGGCTGCATCCATTTCCACCAGGATGAAACGGCGGTTGCCGTCGTCCTCTGCGTTTTGCTTCAGCACGGCGTGGCCTGTGGTACCGGAGCCGGCGTAGCTGTCCAGAATAATGTCGCCAGGTCTCGTCGCAATTTGGATAACTCTCTGTATCAGGCGCGTTGGCTTTGGCGTATCGAAGGCAGTCTGCGTGCCGAAAATATCTTGTATTTCCTTACGTGACTCATCGGTATGGCCAACCTCTTCATGAGGCCACCAGGTCCACGGGGCAATTCCGTCGATTGATGAAAGAAATTGAATGCGTTGTGGAATCGCGTTCCCATCCCTCCCGAAGTAAATACGCTCCTCGGCAAGCAGTCGCTCGTACTCTGGCTCAACGACTTTCCAACAAGATCCTTCAGGCGGACGATGTCGTTTGCCCGTTATGGGGCTAACAATCTCATACATCTGATTCGGTCTATACCCTTGAGCTGAAAGCGAAACAGCACGCCATTTCCCCCTAGGGTCATTATTTGGGTTCTTGTACACCGCCAGCTGCTTCTCACCGAGGGGCAACTTGTTCGCTGCTAACTTAAATTTGAGCGGATTTGCCGCGTAGACCACGACATACTCATGAGCATCCCCGATAGCCACTCTATTTTCTCTTGAGTACCGCTTTTGCCATGCATTCGTGGCAACGAAACTAGATCTTCCAAAAACTTCATCCATCAACAGTCTAAGAGCACCGACCTCATTGTCGTCGATGGATATAAATATCGCCCCGTCCTCCCGCAGAAACTGCCGCAACAACACCAGCCGGGGATACATCATGCACAGCCAGCGGTCGTGCCGGTCCAGTGTCTCCCCTTCCTTGCCCACCACTTCCCCCAGCCATTTGCGTATCTCTGGGCTGTTGACGTTGTCGTTGTAGGCCCAGCCTTCGTTACCGGTGTTGTAGGGCGGGTCGATGTAGATGCACTTCACCTGCCCGGCGTAACGGGGCAGCAGGGCCTTGAGGGCATGCAGGTTATCGCCCTGGACGATCAGATTGCCGCTGGTGGCATCCCCCGCCGATAGCTCCGGCACGGGCTCCAGCAGTCGATAGGGCACGTCCTTGTGGTGTTTGACGACGGCATCCTTGCCGATCCAGTGCAATGTGGGCATGGGTCTGTTTTCTTGTCCCTGGGTTCAGCTCTCCACGCGCTGCCACTTGGCAGCCCGCCCTTTTCCGGTGGGCATGATCAGCCCTTCATCCCTCATCTGCCGCAACACCAGCCGGACCATATCCCGCGAGATGCCGGGGCATGCGGCCTCCAGCTCGGAGATGGAAAACGGCTGACTGCGACTGAGCACGGCCTCCCTTACCTGTTCGGTTTTTCCGCCCCGGCCGTAGTGAACCGCGCCGATGCGTTCCTCGAATTCCCTGTAGGCGCGCAGCAGGATACCCCAGAAGTAATCCAGCCAAGGCTTGATGTCATGCCGGCCCTCGTGCCAGCCCTGGGAGCTTTTTTCCAGGGTCTCGTAATAGCTTTCCTTGCTGTCCTCGATGACCCGCTCCAGGCTGATGAAGCGCCCCACTTCATAGCCGAATTGATAGAGCAACATCAGCGTCAGCAGGCGGGCCATGCGGCCGTTGCCATCCGGGAAGGGGTGGATGCACAGGAAATCCAGGATCGCCAGGGGCAGGATGACCAGGGGGTCCTGGATGCTTCGATCCACCGCCTCCCGATAGTTGCGGGCCAGGGCCTCCACCGCTTCGGGCGTGAGGTGGGCCGGGGTGGGACGAAAACGCACGCGCACGCTTCCATCTGGGTGGCGCTCAATGATGTCGTTGTCGGTCTGCTTCCACCGCCCGCCGGGGTTGGGCATGTAGCGGTACATCATGGCATGCAGTTGCAGCATGACATTGGGGGTAAAGGCCATGTCCCGCGCCGATTCATGGATCAGGGCCAGGGCATCCCGGTAACCGGCCACTTCCTGTTCGGAACGGTCCTTGGGCTGGGTGTTCTTGAGCACGATGGCTTTGAGGCGGTTAGCCGCCACCGTCACCCCCTCCAGACGGTTGGACGATTCGCTGGATTCCACCACGGCCACCTGGCGCAGACGCTTCAAAGCCTCGGGCGCCTGCTGATAGAAAAGCGCCTGCTTGCCACGATACTCGCCTATGGCCCGCAGGGTGGCGAGCTGGGTTGCATCGAATCGGAGTCCGGCCAGGAAGGCGGGGGCCAGGGAGTGCATGCGTCTATTTCCGCTTGATCGGGTGGGAATAGGGTAATAGCAGTCGAATAATAGGGCAACGAATACCTTGTTACCCCATTACGGCATGGCATTACCCCATTTGCAGAAATCGGCCGCCCGGGGGTGGGCGTACAGTTATTGACACGAGTCCAAGGGGCGGCGGACTGCGTCCTTGCCCTACGAATTGACCAACGATGGGGCCGGGTCTCGATGGTCTCCCCGGTACCCCTTACCCATACCCCTGTGATCCTGGGGCCTGTAGGTTCCCCGTAAGCGTTACGGTCCGTTAGGGGTTCGGTACCCGTTACCGTACCAGTACCGGTACCGCTCGGGCCGTTCCGGTAACGGGTACGGTAACGGAGAGAAAGGGGCCGATCCCGGCGAAGGGCCAAGGGGCCGCCCATGCCCTTTGTGAAGGTCGCCCAATCGCCCTTGTCTGCTGCATAGCGAATGGGCTCGGCAACTGGACAATTGACCGGCTGATTGCGAAGCCGGCGAAGCTCCCGCCATACCGATACCGGCGGGCCGCCAATTTGTTGAAACTGACGGATGCCCCAGGTAGATGCCCAAGCCTCAACACGCTTCGCGCCGGTTACTCCGTCGCATCCCTCGAAATCTTCCGCGACTTGATGGGCATCCAGATTCTTGGAAATGTACTTGGCGATGTAGCCGGCGGCGGTTCCCTTACTCGAATCAATCTTTACCCATTCCACCCGGCGTTCCTGTGCGCCCGGCTCATCGGGTGAATCGGCCAGGGCGTAATGCCGGACGATTTGCTCGAATGCTTGCTCGTGGTCCGGTTCCAGGAAAAACAGCATGTGCCAATGGGGTGTGGCGTCATGGTGGGGTTCCGCTACCCGGAAGCCGTAAATCTGGATGGAATCCCGCTTGAGCTTGGCGCGGATGCGAGCCCACACCCTGCAAAGGTATTTCTGAGCCTGCCCGGGAGTGGACCCGTCATAGCGGGGATTTTCGACAACAATGTTGGATGCCGTGAGTTTCCTTGCATGAAATCGGCTTGGGCAAGTCAGGGTAATGAACACCGCACTATGACCGGCCAGCCTGGAAACCTCCTCGAACCCCCGAATCCGGGCCATGACCTCACCCCGCCTAATACGTGGGTTCGCTATGGAGTGCCGCGCTATGGCCGCCAACCCATAGGCATCCCCCTCTTCGTTAGCGACTTCCAGGCTCTCTAAAGTCTCCGCGTTGCGCTGTTTCTGTTGTTGTCGGCGCTGGTAGGTATCTTCCGAAACGTAGAGCCCAGCAAAGCGATGAACCAAACCCGCCCCTATGGCCACCTGTTCTAAGGTCCGCCCTAGTACTTTCCTCAACTTACGGCGAAGCCAATACTCGCTGGTCATGCGAGCCACGGCGCCCGCATCGGCAATTTTCTCGTCAGGGGGCGTAATTCCCCAGGTCCGCACACGTTTATTGAGCACCACCCTTGCCGCTTCGATGCTGGGATAAAGGCCAGCCGCATCCATAAACGAGGAAGCCATGGAACGCGCCCAATCTCGAATGTCGTAATCGGAAAGGGTTACCGGCAGGCGGAATGCCTCAAGGGGTTCCGTCAGCTCCCGCAGCCAGGCATTCGCTTCCCATTTTCCGGCAGCGTATCGAGGGGAAAACTCTCTTTTGACCTTGCCACGCCAATGTCGAGGAAGCAGCTCAAGCCTGGAATGGACCCAGGCTTCATCCTGCCGCTCGATCAGCCGGGCATAGGCAGCCGGATCAAAGGCCGAACCAGCTCTCATCGCAACAATCTCGAAGCAATGAGGGCGTATTAATCGCGCTGGCTCGTGGACTTCCGGACCCGGCCTTGGATATATCCATCCAGGTCTTCTTGGCGGTAGCGCACCGCGCGGGCGCCTACCTTGATGAAGGGGATACGCGCCCCGGCCCAGCGGTCGCGCTCAAGAAAGGCTTTGCTGACGCCCAGGAAGCGGGCCGCTTCGGTGGTGTTGAGAAGTTGGGCTTGCATCATGTGACCTCACGGTTTGGAAAAACGTGGACACAGATTGCAAGTTGTGAAGGGAACAAAAAATTCCGGCCAAGCCAGAAAAATCCTTTTCTTGGCTGGACCAGTATTTTTTGAGTGCGCCGTTACTGGCCTTTGGGGGCCCGAGGTCTGCCGCGCCTGCCTTTGACTGTTGCTGGAGCAACTTCACTTAGCCAGTTGCGCAGCGTGTCTTTGCCTTTGTAATGCCGGCCATTGCCGTATTGTTGAATGGCCTTGTGTTTGCACATGTCCGCTATCGTCATGACGGGGTCAATGTCCCATAGCGCACGTGCAATGCCCTGGCAGACCAGCTTGTCAGCT
This sequence comes from Thiobacillaceae bacterium, assembly GCA_035332045.1. Classification (GTDB taxonomy): domain Bacteria; phylum Pseudomonadota; class Gammaproteobacteria; order Burkholderiales; family Thiobacillaceae; genus PFJX01. The sequence goes on from DAOQNK010000054.1 coordinate 7,843, forward strand.
TGGCTTGCTTTTAGTGCAGGGGCGTTTTCGGGCTGATCAGCATCATCGATTTCCCCACGCATGCCGCCAGCATCAGGTTCCGGGTTGAATCGCTTCTCTACCCAATCTGGCGGAAACCAGAAATCCGGCAGGGGTATGCCTTCATCGCTTGCCCACGTGCCTACGTCCCACTGGGCAAGGTAAATGGAATCCAGCAACTCACGTTCATAGCGCCTTACGAAATAATTGTCTTCCAAGGCACCCAAGACCTCTTCCAGTGTCCGGGATCGGCCGGTTGATCGACTGAAAATATAAGTTTTTCCCTGTATTCCCACCTCGTTGCAGACAGGCAAACGATCATGGCGTATCGCCTGGATTAGCTGCCGAAATGCATCCTTCACGGGTAGAGGTAAGTCCGCACTGTCCGTTTTATCGGGGTCATATCCTACCCAGCGATGGCCGATTTCCCAAACACTCAAGATTTCGATTTGATGCAACATTGCTCGTGGCTCTCCCCCTCAGTGCGGCTTGATCTTTGCGGCCCCCAGCCCCATGCACTCCAATAAATAGACGGCGACTTTCTCCATGGGGAGCCGTAGTCGCTCAACATCGGCCACGATGTAACCCGCCGTCACGTCCCCGCTCATCTTGTGGTTCACCAAACGCTTGAGGGCATAGGCAGAGATATCCAGGCTTTCCGCCACGGTTATGAAGGTTCGGCGCAAATCGTGCAAAGTGAATTCGATGCCCGATGCCACCATGATGTGGTGCATCTGTTTCCGGGGTTCCTGTAGGTACCCCTTCGCCCCCTCGCTCGGGAAAACATATTGCCCCCCGCCATCAGCCTTCCGGCGAGTCAGCAACGCCACCAGGAAATCCGATAGGGGCAAGGCAAGAGGTTGACGGTTCTTCGTGTCTTGGACTGTAAGGGTCTTTGCCCTCAAGTCCACTTGATCCCAGCGTAGCCGCGCACCTTCCTCCCGCCGCATGCCGGTAAACAGCAGGAACAGTAGGTAATCGGCAATGGTACCGGCTTGCCGGGAGCGGGCATCATGGCGCGATGCCTCAACGGCGTGATACCAGGCCGGCAACTGGTGCGTCTTGATGACCGATTGCCGACGCTCTACCCGATACCAAGCCCGCGTCTGAGTCAGACGCACCACGGGGTTTTCACGGAGAAGGGGAACCCCGTCCGGGCCTTCGTATTGTGCAATGGCGAAATTGAACAGAGCCCGCAGGAAACGCATGGCCAGGTTGGCATAGGCCTCCCCTCGTTGCTCCCCTAATTGGGCGTGGCGCTTAGCCACCATGTCTTTGCTGATTTTCAAAAGGTGGCGGTTTTGCCAGTCCCCAAAGGCCACTTCCACGAGGCGCTGGTAATCGTAGACGGTCTTGGGCTTTAGGCTCTTTCGGGCGACCAGGAAGTCTTGATAGGCCTTGTCCAGGGTGGTGCCTTCAAGCTGGTGGCGGGCCTTCTCCGCGATGGGGTTCACGCCCGTCGCGATCTTACCCAGCAGTTTGTGGGCCTCTTTGCGGGCCTGCTCAACCGTGATCTCTGGGTAAAGCCCCAAAGTGATGCGCCGGACTTTGTTGTCTACACGTTTTTCGACAATGAATGCCTTGGAACCCCGCGTCACTCTAAGGCCGAAGCCCTTTAGTTCTGTGTCACGGATGAAAATCTGACCAGTTTCGGGCGATAATGCGCTGTCTACACGAAGTTTCGTGAGCTTGGTCTTTTGGTTTTCAGCGTGGCCACCAATCCGTGTAGACACTATGTAGACACTTTCGATAAAACACTGGCATGGACTATAAAATGGCTTCAAAGAAAAATCCACGTAAAAACATGGACTTTCAAGCAATTTCAAAGTTCTGCAAGTGCCCTAAAACGGTGCATTCGCTGATTCGTAATCAGTAGGTCGGGGGTTCGATTCCTCTCTGCAGCACCAGATTCCTCGGTATTCATCAGGCGCCATCCGTGACCCAGACCTTGTTTCAAACCCTCCTCGTCGAGGACATGGCGCACGTGGACCGGGTCATTCGGGCCCGCCTCCACTCCGAGGTAGCCCTGGTCCGGCAGGTTTCCGAATACATCATCCACAGTGGTGGCAAGCGGCTGCGCCCCGCTCTGGTGATCATGGCCGCCAAGGCTCTGGGCTACGAGGGTCACAGTCACCATGAAATGGCCGCGGTCGTGGAGTTCATCCATACCGCCACCCTGCTCCATGACGACGTGGTCGACAGCTCGGAACTCCGCCGTGGACGGGAAACCGCCAACACCCTGTTTGGCAATGCCGCCAGCGTGCTGGTGGGTGATTTCCTTTACTCTCGCGCCTTCCAGATGATGGTGGGCGCCCACAGCATGCGGGTGATGGAAGTACTTTCCGAGGCGACTAACATCATTGCCGAAGGCGAAGTCTTGCAGCTCATGAACTGCAATGACCCCGACATCGAGGAATCCGCCTACCTTCAGGTAATCCGCTACAAGACGGCGAAACTCTTCGAAGCCGCTGGCAGGCTGGGCGCCATCGTCAACGGCTCGCCGAGGGAGGTCGAGGACGCATTGGGCCACTACGGTGCTCACCTGGGTACCGCCTTCCAGATCGTCGACGATGTCCTGGATTACAGCGGTGCCAGTGACACCATCGGCAAGAACGTAGGAGACGATCTGGCCGAAGGCAAGCCCACCCTCCCCCTTCTGTTTGCCATGCGGCATGGCCGCCCCGAGGAAACCAGCATCATCCGGCAAGCCATCCTGGAAGGCGACGCCAGCCACTTCCGGGAAATCCTCGACATCGTCCGGCGCACCGGCGCCCTTGACCATGCCCAGGCCCAGGCTCGCGCCGAAGCGGACCTGGCCAGCCAATCTCTCGCCGTGCTGCCGGATAGCCAATACAAGACGGCTTTGTTAGAATTAGCGACTTTCGCGGTTTCCCGCGAGTACTGACCCCCAAGGGGTCGGCAACACCGTCGGGGTGTAGCTTAGCCTGGTAGAGCGCCACGTTCGGGACGTGGAGGCCGGAGGTTCGAATCCTCTCACCCCGACCAAATTCTCTAGGCTTCACCCCTCCTCTTCGCCAGGCATTTCCGACCCGTTTCGGGCCCAAGCGCGCCGGGCTCGAGAGCCCCTGGCACGCTAATCCCGCACCCCTTCCACCTCGATGGCCAGCTTCACCTCGTCGCCGATGAGGGGAATGCCATAGTCCATGCCGAACTCGCTGCGCCGGATGGTGAGTTGGACATCGGCGCCGCAAAGATGGCGGAAGGTGAGGAACTGTCGGGTACAGCTGAAATCGCGGATATCCAGCACCACCGGGCGCGACACGCCCAACAGGGTCAGGGTACCCGACGCCCGCACCGGCTTGCCTTCCCGGTACTCGAGATTCCTGGCGCTGAAGCGGATTTCCGGGAATTGCCCGGTATTGAAGAAACTGGACGCCAGCAGCTTTTGATTGAGCCCGTCGTGGCCCGTATCCACCGAGGCCGCGTCGACACTGACCTCGATCAGGCCTTCCGGCCCCTCCGGGTCCAGGATGGCGCGGCCCTGGCTGCGGTTAAACTTGCCGCGCATGATCGACACGCCTTGGTGCCGTATCTCGAAACTTGGGAAGGTATGCGTCGGATCCAGGGTGAAGCTTTCGGCGCTCCAGGCCGACGATGCCTGGAGCGCGGCCAGGGCCAGGCAGACCGATGCGAATTGGCGGTTCATGGCAGCAGCAACAGCCGGAACCGGCCATCGATCTCGTTCGCCACCACCGACGGGTCGGCCCATTCACCCCCGCCAATGTCGAAGTCGGTGCGCTTCAGGGCATAGCGGCCGGCGGCCAGCCAACCGCCTTCCCGCTTGGGAGTCAGGGTCAGCGCGGCGCTGAACGGCCGGCTGCGACCCTTGATGGATACGTCGCCATTCACGGTGAAGCGGCCGGGGCCATCCTTGCGGATTTCCCGCGAGACGAAGAGCGCCTTGGGATGCCGGGCCACGTCGAACCAGGCGGGACGCCGCGCTTCGCTGTTGCCCTCCTCCGACCCTGTGTCGACACTGGCCATGTCCACCTCCACCTTGAACCTTCCCTGCTCAGGCTTGGCGGGGTCGAAGGCCGCATCGACGCTGAACTTCCGGAATCCGCCCTCCACAGGCACGTTCATCTGGCGAACCGTGAAGCGCAGCTCGCTGCGACCATAATCCACCTTCCAGTCCTGGGCCCAGGCGGGCAACGCCACCAGCACCAGCAACAGGTTCCAAACCAGCTTCATGGGCGTCTCCTCGACCAGGGGACCATGCGGGCCAGCACGCCATCCCGCCGGACATGGTGGTGATAAAGGGCGGCGGCGGCGTGCAGCACGACCAGGAACATAAGCAGATTCACCGCGCCCTCGTGTAGTTCCTTGAGGACCTGCGCCAGGGCCTTGTTCTTGGCCACCAGGTCCGGCAGCTGCCAGACACCGAACCAGACCACCGGAAACCCGGCGGCGGAGCTATAGAGCCAACCCACCAGGGGGGCGACCAGCAGCAGGGCGTAGATGAGGCCATGGACGCCGGTGGAGGCCTGGCGTTCCCAGGGCGTCAATCCCAACCGATGGTCCAGGGGATCGAAATAGCGGACGAGCCCGCGCAGGGGCACAAGAAACAACACCAGCAGGCCGACCCACTTGTGCCAGGCAAGCAGTTTCAGCTTGAGGGGTGACAGGTCCATGTCCTCCACGATGGAACCCACCACGTAGGCCCCTACGATCAGCATCGCCATCAGCCAATGCAGGGCGATGAGGGACCAGCCGTAGCGATTCGGCGCGGTCCACGATTCTGTCGCTTTCACAACCACCTCCGTACCCGTTGCTGGTAATCCCGGTATTCATCGCCGAATTTCGCCAACAGATGCGCCTCTTCGTGGGCGATGACCGCAAAACGCATGGTGGCCCAGACCAGGGGCGCGAACACCAGGGGCCAGGCGCTGCCCATGAGGCAGGTGGCGCCCGCGTAGATGAACCAGTCACCCACGTAGATGGGGTTGCGCGTCCAGGCGAAGGGTCCCCGGGTGACCAGATTGGTGGCCGCCTTGTACGGATTCACCGTGGTGCGATGCCGCCAGATGGCGAACACGGCCAGGGTGAAGATCGCCAAACCCAGAACGATGCCGGCCCAGCCCAGAACGCGGCCGATATCGCCGCCGGGGAAAGCCAGGGACCAGTGCTGTTCCAGCCACCAGGACGCGCCCAAGGCCAGAGCGTAGACCAGAGGTGGCGGCACCAGGGTGCGTGGACGGCGCGCGTGGTCGTGCATGCTCAGAGCGGAGGGCCGCCGATGGCGCGGAGAAACTCGTTGCGCCACTGGGCATCCTGGCTGAAGCAGCCGGAAAAGGCCTGGGTGACCACCCGCTCGTCGCCACGCCGGTCCTCCCCCAGCAGCAGGCAGAGCTGCTCGGCCTCGATGACGCAGGCGGCGCCCCTGGCCTTGCCGTGGTTCACCAGGGCCTCGACGATGTCCCGGGTCATCCACTCCTGGTAGGTGAAACGGTGGCCGATGGCGTCCACCATGCGGGCAATGCGGCCGAAACCATGCAGCCGACCGCCCGGCACATAGGCCACATGGGCCACGCCCCGGAAAGGCACCAGGTGGTGGGGACAGACGCCGTGGATGGCGATGCCCCGCACCACCACCATATCCTCCCGGTCGTCGGCGAACCCCTCGCCCAGGGCGTCACCCGGATTCAATTCGTACCCCCCCAGCAGGCGCTTTTCCCAGAGTTCCCGCACCCGCCGGGCGGTCTTGCCGGTGTGCACGGAATCCGGGGCCACGCCGCAGGCCCGCAGCAGGTCGGTCACCGCCTGCTCGAAGGCCTCCGGATTGAAACGACCGGCGCGGGGAATGCCCAATGCGCCGGGCTCGAAGGGTTGGCGGTCGTGGTCACAGCAGTCACTCATGGCGGACTTTCGTTGAGCCGGCCCAACTGGCGGGTATGCCAGGGGCCCAGCAGGAGTTGGGAGGATACCGCGCCCAGCAGGGCCAGGAACATGTCCCACTGGGTATCCCAGATGTCGCCCTGGGTAGCCAGGAAGGCCACGGCCTCATCGCCGGAGGCCACCGCCACCCACCACTCCACCAATTCGTAGCCGGCGGAAATGGCCAGGCAAACACAGGTCACCAGGAAGAACAGCCACTTGCCCGGAACCAGCGGCGAGCGGCGGAGCAGGATTTCCCGGGCGATCAGGGCGGGGACGAAGCCCTGGGCCAGGTGTCCCACCCGGTCATAGTGATTGCGGGAGAGGTCCAGGGCCTCCCGCAGCCAATTGAACAGGGGCATCTCAGCATAGGTGTAGTGGCCGCCCACCATGAGGATGACGGCGTGCAGGGCGATGAGCGCGTAGACCAGGGGCGTGAAGGGAAAGCGGCGCCAGGTCGCGGCCAACAGGGGCAGGGCGACCAGCACCGGGGCCACTTCCAAGTACCAGGTGAAGCGGTCATGGGGCGCAATGCCGGACCAGGCCAGCACCGCCAGCACGCCCAAAGCCAGGGAGATGGGGTAAACCGCCACGCGCAGTCCAACGAAGATCGGGATGCCAGTATAGGGTCGCCCCGCCCGGAACGGGCCCACCGCCCGGGCGCGGACGGAATCGTGATGGATTCGTGACCATTCCGAGCCACTTCACGGCGAAACTTCCCCGCATCCGACCTCAGGAGGAAGTCGCCATGAAGACCACCCCGATCCACTTGCTGCTCGCCCTCCTGGTCGCCGCGCCCGCCGCCCTCGCCGCCGGCTGGGACGTGATCGGGCCGGGCACGCCCACACCTCGCCCGCCCAATCCCCAAAACAATCCCTGGTTGAATTACCCCCTCTTCTACGGTCCGGGTGCCGAGGGGAGCCAGCATGTCCACGGCGGCAACGCCCCCGATGCCCTGGCCAACCTGGACCGGTTCATGAAGCTGGACCCTGCCGCCCGGGCGGAATACAGCCGCCAGGCCGAGGCGGCTTCCCGGCAGCGGGGCGAGGCCCTGTTCGCCGACCCGGGGCTGGGCAAGACCGGTCTCAACTGCCACAGCTGCCACCTGAACGGCGGCACGGTGGGGGGAACGGTGCGTGTCGGCGACCACGAGGTGGCCATTCCCGCCCTGCATGGTGCCGCCCAGCGTTTTCCAGGGTTCAAGCCCGGCAATGATCGGGTCATCACCCTGACCGAGATGCAGAACAACTGCATCGTCCTCTTCCTCCAGGGGCCTGCCCTCGATGCCGGCAGCCAGCGCGCCGCCGACCTCACCCATTTCGTCAGCCGCCTGCCCGCCAAGCCCTGACCCGGGGCACCCCGCCCTTGCCCCGAGCTCCCGGCACCGGGCGGGCGCCGCGCTTCGGTGCTACCATCCTCCCTTCACGAAACGGTTTTTCGGGGGAGAAACATCGTGTCCGTTCGACATCCCATTGTCGCCGTCACCGGCATGGCCGGGGCCGGCCTGTCCACGGTGCGGCACGCCTTCA
>DAOQNK010000055.1:0-15173 GCA_035332045.1 Thiobacillaceae bacterium
TCTGCGGCTACGGCGAGGAAGTCAGCGCCAACGCCATCGAGGTCTACGTCCACCGTCTGCGCAAGAAGCTGGAGCCCGCCGGCGTCGGCATCCGAACCTTGCGGGGCCTGGGCTATCTGATGGACAAGATTTAATCGGGAAGACCCAGCCATGAAGATCGCCGTGCAAACCCAGCCCTTCGACTTGCAAACCGAGGTGGAAGCCCTCTACCGGAGCAATCCCAGGGTGGGCGCCGTCGCCAGCTTCCTGGGCCTGGTGCGGGATGTGAACGAAGGCCAGGGCGTGTCCGCCATGACCCTGGAGCACTACCCCGGCATGACCGAGAAGGCCCTGGCCGACATCGTCGAGGAAGCCCGGGTCCGCTGGGCGGTCATGGACGCTTGTGTGATCCATCGGGTCGGCCCCCTGAAACCCACCGACCCCATCGTCCTGGTGGCCGTGGCCTCGGCCCACCGGGGCGACGCCTTCGCCGCCTGCGAGTTCATCATGGATTTCCTCAAGACCCGGGCGCCCTTCTGGAAGAAGGAGGCCACCCCGGCCGGGGAAAAATGGGTGGATGCCCGGGAATCGGACGACCTGGCGGCCGCCCGCTGGGCCCGGGAAGGGCTTCAGTAGTCCTGGTCCGCCTTCTTCTTGGCCTTCTTGGCGCGGTGGATGGGGTTGGCCACCGCCGGCTGATCCAGCAGGTAGGTGGCGATGCCCCGGCGGTCCTCGGGACTCAGGTATTTCAAGCCATTGTCGATGACCTCGGCCATGAGGCTGCCGGCGCAATCCCCGTCGGCGCGGATGCCCGATTCCAGATATTGCGTAATGTCGCCAACTTTCCAGTTGCCGATGCCGTACTGCTTGTGAGGGGTGATGTTGGGCACCACGCCGCCTTCGGGGCCGGTTTCGGTGCCGGCCAGGGCCAGGGTGGAGCGGAAGCCGCCCAGGGGATTGCGGGGGGTATGGCATTCGGCGCAGTGGCCCGGCCCCCGGACCAGATAGGCACCCCGGTTCCAGTCGGCGGACTTGGCGGTCTCGGGCTGGAAGGCGCCGGCGTCGAAGTACAGCCATTTCCAGAAAGTCAGCAGGCCCCGGTAGCGCAGATACCAGGGCAGGTCATGGGCCTGGTTGGCATGCTTCACGGCCGGCTGCTGGCGCAGGTAGCGCCATAGCTCGCCGATGTCGGCATCGCTCAGACGGGTATAGGAGGTATAGGGGAAGCTGGGGTAGTAGTGCTGACCCGCCGGGTTCTTGCCTTCCCGCAGGGCCCGGCGGAAATCCGCCTCGCTCCAGTTCCCCAGGCCGGTGGCCTTGTCGGGGCTGATGTTGGGCGTGTAGAAGTCGCCCAGGGGCGTGGACAGCCGGCGGCCGCCGGCCAGGCGGGCGCCGCCGTGTTCCCGGTCGGTGTGGCAGTTCTCGCAGCCGGAGAGCTTGTAGATGTACTCGCCCCGGCTCATGTCACCGCCGGCATGGGCGGCGGGGACGAGCAGGCACGACAGGAGCGACAGGAACGCGAGGAGGCGCGGCATGGGCTAGGGGCTCGTCATGGGCGCTTATTTGCGGAAATCCTTGTGGCAGCTCTTGCAGGCATCGGAGAGGTCCTTGAACTTCTCCGCCAGCTTGCCGTCGTTCGCGGCGGCGGCCTTGGCGAAGACGGCGGCCTTGGCCTGGGTGTCCTTGGCGCGACGCTCGAATTCGGCCCGCTTGCTCCATACGTCGGGCTGGGCATCGGTGTCGCCGCCGTTGGTGCCGGCCGGGAAAAGGGACGGCAGGTCCCGGTTGAGGGCTTCCAGAGCCTTGGCGTAGGCGGCCACCTGGCCCCCGAAACCCACCTTGTTCTGGAGCAGGGCATTGCTGGCGCCCATCAGGCCGCCATTGGCGTTCATCACGTTCTTGCGGTACTTGATCATGTCGTCCGGGTCGGCGGCGTGGGCGGCCAGGCTGGCCAGGGCGAGGAGAAGCAGGGGAATGGCGCGCATGGCGGAACTTTCAGCGGAGAGTGTTGAGGTATTCGATCAGGTCGGCGCGGTCGGCCGCCTCGGCCAGACCGTCGTATTTCATCTTGCAGCCGGGGACCAGCTTGCGCGGCGCCGCCACGTAGGCGTCCAGGCGGTCGTTGCTCCAATTCAGGCCGCTGGCCTTCATGGCGTCCGAGTAGACATAGTCGGACACGCCGCCGGCGGCGCGGCCCGCCACCCCGAACAGGGTGGGCCCCTTCTTGTTCTTGCCCGGTTTGGCGCTGTGGCACTCGGCGCATTCGCTGTCGAATACCTTGGCGCCCTTGCCGGCATCCGCCGCGCCGGCCTCGGCGGTCATGGCCATCGTCCAGGCCAGCAGGGCCAGCAGGGGCAGGGTGCTCTTGATCATCTTGCGCATGGTTCGGGCTCTCAGAAGGATGTCCAGGCGAACAAGGACAGGGAATTGTTGTCGCCGGCTCCGGCGCTGGCCCCGTCGAACTTGCTGTAGCCGGTGTATTGCAGGCCCAGGCGCAGATTGGCCCAGGGCGCATTCCAGGAGCTTTCCTTGCCCCAGGGGGTCCAGTCGAGCTGGACGACGTAACCGCGGGAGTCGGGCTTCGTGATGCCATAGGCCGCGGTCCAGAGGGCCGGGTTGTTGTTGCCCCGCGAATCGAACAGGCCGAGGGTCACTCCGTAGGTCTGGTCGTAGAAATAGGAAGCGGCCAGGTTGAAGCTGTCCAGCTTGCCATGGCCCGTGCCGGGGGCGCTGACGTCCAGGGTGTTCTTCTCGTGGGTGTAGCTGGCATGGGCCGTGTAGATGTTCTTGCGGTCGCCCAGGTACTGGTAGGTGGCATCCAGGCCCAGGTCCCGGTACTTGTCATAGCCGGCGCCGGGGGTGCGGCTGGGGTCCAGGTCGGCGTTCATGCCGAACAGGCCGAAGGCGTACATGGACTTGCGCAGGTCCTTCATGTAGCCCACCCGGAAATAGGGCGCGGTGCCCTTCAGCTTGCCCACATCATCGTCGCCCAGCTTGTTGATGAGGGAGGGCGAGAGGGAGCGATAGCCGCCCAGTTCGCCATAAAAGGAACCATCCCACATGGCGTAGGCGGTGGCGCCCAGGACCCCCTGGGCCAGGCCGCCGTCGAGGAGGGGCGCCACCGAGGGCGCGGGAGCCAGGTCGGAGGCGGTGAAGGGGAAGCGCCAGGTGGCGGTGCTGTTGAAGGGGTCCTGGACGGTGGGGTTGTTGTTCAGGGTGACGCCGAACAGCAGGTCCTTGCCACCGGCCTCGAAGCTGCGGGCGTAGCGGAGGTCCATCTGATCCAGGCCGAAGACCCGGTCGATGCCGTTGTAGGTGGTCTGCACGAAGCTGCCGATATGGTCCGTGAGACGGCCGCCCAGGAACAGGGAAGCCTCCTGCAGGGCCAGGTTGTTGTTGGCGTTGAAATGGGCAGGGGGCGCCGGGTTGTCGGTGCTGGTGTGGGTCCAGTTGGCGATCAGCATGCCGGAGAGGGGGACATGGCCGGCCTTGCCGTCGTAGTCGGTGTAGCCCCCGAGCTTGAACTTGATGCCGTGGGGGGTGAGCTGGGGACCGAAGGCGCCCACGTGGCAGGCGGCGCATTCCTCGCCGGTCTGCCGGGCGAAGCTCGGCAGGGCGTGGGCGGGCAGGCTGGCGGCCGCGGCGAGGAGGGTCAGGACGAGGCTGGCGGGGCGCGGGGCGAAGTGCGCGGGTCGGGACGGGGTAGACATGGCGGGGCTCTGAGCGGTGACAGGGAAGTTGCGGCAAGCTTAGGTGGCGCGCCGGCGAGCCGTCCCATACAGCTTTGTAAGATTCGGCAAGGGGCCTTGCCGCGCCCCATGGGGCAGGCGGGCGATGGAGGCGGTGCCTTGACCCCGGGGAGTTACCGATCGGTAAGGTTCGGACGAGGGATCAGCCCGGCGTGTCCGGCAGCCAGAGGCTGAAGGTGCTGCCCCGGCCGGGTTCCGAGGCCAAGCGGATGTCGCCGCCATGGGCGTGGGCCGTGGCCCTGGCCAGGCTGAGGCCCAGGCCGTTGCCGGGGTGGTGGCGGCTGCGGTCGCCCCGGTAGAAGCGTTCGAATACCCGGGGCTGTTCCTCGGCCGGAATGCCTGGGCCGGTGTCCTGCACCGCGATCTCCACGCCGTCGGGGCTGGCGACGAGGCGCACCGCCACGTCGCCACCTTCCGGGGTGTACTTGATGGCGTTGTCCAGCAGGTTGGCCAGGGCCCGCTGCAAGCGCCGGCGGTCGCCCCTGAGGCGCGCTGGCCGGGTGTCCCGGCTGAGGGTGATGTGGCGGTCCTCCGCCACGCCCTCGAAAAGCGCGACGACGCCGGCCACCAGCTCCTCGGCGTCCAGGTCGGCCAGTGCCAGGCGCTGGACCCCCGCCTCCGCTTCGGCGATTTCCAGCATGGTGTTGATGAGCTGGCCCAGCCGGTCGCATTCCTCGACGATGCTGCCGGCCAGGTCGGCGCCTTCGCTGCCGGGAGGGGCCTGGATCGCGGCGCTTTCCGCCAGGCCGCGAATGCGGGTCAGGGGGCTGCGCAGGTCATGGGCGATGTGATCGTTGACCTGGCGCATCTCCGCCATCACGGTCTGCACGTGTGCCGCCATGCGGTTGAAGGTGCGCACCAGGTGGTCGATTTCCCGGCCATGCTCGGCGGCCGCGACCCGGTCGGAAAAATGGCCGTCGGCGATGCGCTCCGCCGCCCGGGTCACGGACTCCACGCCGGCCATCGCCTTGCGCGCCAGGGCCCAGCCCGCCAGCGTGCCCAGGCTCAGCATGAAGAACAGGATGAGCAGGCCGTAGTGCCGGAAGTGGCGAAGAAAGGCCATGCTGTCGGCCAGGGACAGGCCGATCTGGAGGTAGCGCCCCGGATCCACGGCCACCGTGAGTATCCGGGCCCGTTTCCTGGCATCGGTCAGGGTCACCGTGGCGAAGCGCGGCTCGCCGTGGCTCATGTCCGGGCTCGGCAGGGGCAGGGGCGCCTGCCAGGCCTCCATGTCCGACGCCATCAGCTGCCGGCCCCGCGCATCCAGGAGGCGGACGAAGTAATCCCTGCGGTCGGCATTGTTGGTGCTGGCGGAAAACTCCGCCTGGAGGGTGTGGGGATCGTTGGCGGCCAACATCTGGACCACTTCCTCCCGCTGGCGCATCAGGTCCTGGTCGATCTCGTCGATGATGTGAGTTCGCACCAGGTGATAGAGCAGCAGGCCGCCGCCGCTGGTCACCACGCCGAAGAACAGGGCGTAGAACAGAGTCAGGCGGACGGCGATGGAACGCCGCCGGGCGGCGCCCTCAGGGGCCGAGGACATAGCCCACACCGCGGACAGTCCGGATCAGCTCGCCGGCGCCCTCGCCGCCTTCGTTGAGCTTGGCGCGCAGGCGGCTCACGGTGGTTTCCACCAGGCTGGTTTCCGGATCGAAGCCGTAGTCCCAGACATGTTCCATGATCATGACCTTGGAGACCACGCTGCCCTTGTTGCGCAACAGGTATTCCAGCAGGCCGAACTCCCGGGGTTGCAGGCTGATCTCCCGTCCCTTCCAGGTGACCAGGCGGCGTACCAGGTCCATTTCCAGTTCGCCGGTAGTCAGCCGCACCGGCTCGATGGCGCCGGTGGCGCGCCGGACCAGGGCCTGGATCCGGGCGAGCAGTTCGGAAAAGGCAAAGGGCTTGACCAGATAGTCATCGCCGCCGATGCCCAGGCCGCGCACCCGGTCATCCACCTCCCGGCGGGCGGAGAGGAAGATGATGGGCGTCGTCACGCCGGCCTGGCGGGCCTGCTGGACCAGGCTGAGGCCATCCAGGCGGGGCAGCATGATGTCCACCACCGCCGCGTCGTAGGCCTCGCCCCGCAACCGGTTGAAGCCGATCTCGCCGTCAACGGCCACTTCCGCGCGATACCCGGCCTGGCGCAGCCCCTTCACCACGAAGGAGGCGATCTTTTCGTCATCCTCGATGACGAGAATGTGCAGGGCGTTGCCCATGAGGGAAGTGGGGGCCGGGGTGGGTGTAAAGGTCTATTTTGCCGGGACCGGAGGCGACGCGGCGGATTCTTACAAAACCGTAATGGCCGTTCCCGACGGCGTCAAAACCATCCCCGCCAGGCCGGCGAGCAGAATGAGCCAGTAGGTGGGCAGCTTCACCGCCAGCAACAGGATCAGCGCCAGGAAAAAGGCGGGCAGGGAGAGGGCCGGGTTGGGCAGATCGGGCAACATCAGCAGGCCGGAAACGGCGACCAGGGCCACGGCGGCCGGGCGCACACCCTTCAGGAAACCGGCGCCCAGGGGGGATCGCGCCAGCCCTTCCAGACCCCGCAGGGCGAGCATGGGTGGACGCCCGGGAATCGGACGACCTGGCGGCGGCCCGCTGGGGGAATGATCCGCCGCGCCCGTGCCGCTCAGCCCAGCGGCAACACCTTGGTGGACTCCTCGCCGAACTGGCTGATCACCCGCACCGCCACCTTGCGGCCCTTGCGGACTTCGATGGGGTGGGAACGGAAGCCGTAGAGGCGGTCGAAGGCCTCCTCGTCGATTTCGATCTTCAGGGTGTTTTCCACTTTCTTGCGGGTCTTCTGCTTGGCCAGGTCCGAGAGTCCCTTCTTCCACTTGTCGAACTCGTCCTTGTCGCCGCCGCAGAAGAACACTTGGCGCACCATGAAGCTGGCGCCGTCGTAGTCGTCGTCCACCATCCAGTAGGCGATGTCGGCCACCGAGCGGGGCTTCACCTCGTCCTTCACAGGGTCGTAGATGTCCAGGCCGCGGATTTCGACGATGGCGGACGGTGCTCCCTCTCCCCCGGCGGGGGAGAGGAGAAAAGCTCCCACTCCCGCAAGCGGGGGAGGGTTGGGGTGGGGGAGCACAACGATGTCCGGCTCGCCGATGGTCACGAAGGACGCCGCCTTGGGGTCTTTCTTCTTCAGCCCCGCCTGGAGCAGATCGTCGTGCATGCGCACCTTGGTCACTTCGAAGGACCCCGCCTTCTGGTTCTGGCTGGAGTTCTCCACGTCGCTCTCGAAGGCGAAGCCCATGATCAACAGCCACTGGGCGTCACCCCGGCGGCGGCAGGCCTTGATGGCGGCGCTCACCGCCTGCTTGGTGACGGGGGCGAACTGGGGGCCCAGGTGGAGGTAGGCCTTGCACTCGCCGGCGGCGGTGTCGTAGTAGCCCTCGGCGTGCAGGTCGCTGTCGGCCAGGGCGTCGATGCGGGTGAACCGGGCCATCTGCTGCTTGTCGCCGTTCTTCACCCCGGCGGATTTCAGGTGCTCGAACACGCGGGCCTGGAAGCGTTCCATGCGCTCGGCGTCCAGGCTGGCTTCCTCCAAGGCCTCCGGCGCCAGCACCTCGTAGCTTTGCAGGGTCTCCACCGTGAAGGGGCCGGCCACCCGCAGCTTCTTCTTGTCGGCGACGGGCTGGTCGTACAGGGTCACCGTCTCCGGCGGCTCGTCGTTGGCCAGGGAGCCCAGGGTGACGCGCTGCACGGTCTTGTAGTCGAAGCCGTGGCGCACGTCCCAGTGTTCCCGGGCCAGGCCGTTCTTTTCGTCGGTCAGCACGTACCAGGGAAAGCTGGCGGTCATCAGCCGGGTCTTGGCGATGTTGAGGGCCACCCGGGAGGTGTCGGTGGTGATCCAGCGGCGGCCCCATTGCTCGGCGACGTAGGCGGTGGTGCCGGAGCCACAGGTGGGATCGAGGACCAGGTCGCCGGGGTCGGTGGTCATGAGGATGCAGCGTTGGATGACTTTTGCATTTGTTTGAACGACATATACCTTCTCGTCAGTGAAAGCACCGGTCTGAGTATCTGTCCAGACATTTGTTAATTCTGAATAAGGAAAATCATCAAAATAGCGGATATAAGCAAGTGAATTAGGCGTTGGCGCAGCCAGCCTATTGGCAGTCAGCAATTTATCAAATCCAGTTCTTGTGGTTGTCCAATAGCGGCGTCCAGGAAAGAAAGAGTGGTTTTCAAAATTAACCGGAAATTGCGCCTCTGCATTACCACTCTGCGAGGTCAGATTATCATGGCGATAGATTCTGGCTCCCATAGGGACAAGAGCCGGGTTATCTCTTTCCTCCGGCGTCATGACACGTCGAGAGCCATCAATTAATTCTACACGGGTATATCGATTGCCAATGTCATCCGCAATTGTACGAGACAAGAACACCTGCTTGAATTTTACGGTCTCTCTGTTTTTTGCATACCAAAGAAGATAGTCACAAGCTTTGCTAACGAGATTTCCACCCAATCCGGATGTTGTTTTATATGAAATCAGTGAGCAGAAATTCTCACTCCCAAACACCTCATCCATCACGCAGCGCACCAGATGCACGTTCTCGTCCGAGATCTGCACGAAGCACGAGCCGGATTCGGTCAGCAACTCCTTGGCCACCAGCAGGCGGTCGCGCAGATAAGACAAATAGGAGTGGATGCCCAGTTCCCAGGTATCCCGGAAGGCCTTGATGACTTCCGGCTCGCCGGACAGGCTGGCATCGTCGCCATCCTTGACGTTGCGGTCGTTCATCCGCATCTGCCAGTTGCTGTTGTATTTGATGCCGTAGGGCGGGTCGATGTAGATGCATTGCACCTGGCCGGCCATGCCTTCCCGTTCCAGCAGGCTGGCCATGACCATGAGGCTGTCGCCCTGGATCAGGCGGTTGGACCAGTCGTCGGCGTGCTTGTAGTAACGGTCCGGCTTGTCCAGTTCGTCGATGTCCCGGTAGGCGGCGAAGGCGTCTTCGCCGAACAGGTCGCCTTGGGGGCCGGTGCTGAATTTGTAGAGCCGCTGGATGAGCTTTTCCGGCGGGATGTGCTCGGCGCGGTAGAGGGAGCGGATGTCCAGGTCGAGCAGGTCGTCGTTGTCGTCCTCGCCGTATTTGTGCAGCCAGTAGAGTTCCGGGTCCTGCCCCCGGGTGGTGACGGGGTTGAGGGGCAGGCTGGCGCGGCTGGGCTCGTTGCTCTCGGTGCCGGCTTCTTCCTTGCTGGGTATGAGGGCGCGCTTGGCCTTCTTGTGCTTGAGGCTGTCGATCTTCTTGTCGGTCATGGCGTGGTCCAGTCTTCCAGGGCCAATCCGGCTACGCGCGCGAATTCGCCGGTGTTGTTGGTGACCAGCTTCAGGTTATGTGCCAGCGCGTGGGCGGCGATCCACATGTCGTTGGGGCCGATGAGGCGGCCGGTCTTTTCCAAGGTGCCTTTGATGGCGCCGTAGTGGTTGCCAACGGTTTCTTCCATGCCCAGTACGGGAATGATTTGCCGGATGCGTTCCAGGATGGCGAAGGATTGCGCCCGGTGCTGGGATTTTTCCGCGCCATGCACCAACTCACCCCAGGTAATCAGGGACATGACGGCTTCTCCCCGGGGCAGGGTATCCACCCGTTCCGGGACACCGAGTTTGTGCTTTTTGTAGGCAATGCAGATGTTGGTGTCGAGCAGATAGCGGGGCGTCACTCGAAGGGCTCCCTGATTTCGAAATCCGGCGGGTCTTGGCGGCCATCGGGGTAAAAATCGTCCGGCAGTTCGGCCAGCAAGCGCAGGGCTTCGCCCAGGGTGTCCGGTGGTGCGTCCACTTCCTCGACGATGCGTTGGATGGCCTTTTCCAGCAGCGGCTTGATGTTTTCGATGTCCTCGATTTCCTCGAAGTACCAGGGGGCGAGGCCGAGCTTTTCGCGGGCGTTGTTGACGGCGGGCAGCCAGCGTTCGCGCACGGTCCAGCGCTTGAGTGCCTTGTCCTGGTTGAAGCCGGTGATCTCCAGCAGCAAGTTGGCGCGGCGCAGCTTGGGGGTGCGCAGGCGGACGATGTAGTCGGGCAGGTAGTTGCGCTGCTTGCCGTCGGAGACGTAGGGGATGGCGAAGCCCAGGAAGGCGTTCTTGACGTAGCTTTCCACCGCCGGGAGTTTTTCCAGGGTCTTGGCGGCGATCTGTTCCCAGGCGTCGGTGTCGGCCACCACCAGGTTCACGTGGCTTTTCTTGGTGGGGAAGGTCTTCTTGGCGGTATGGCCGAAGACGTGGGCGGTGCTGCCTTCCGGGTTGTAGTGGTTGAGGATGGGCAGTACCCGGTCCCGCTCGGCGGCGTCGGCGATGACGCCCAAACTGATGCTCTCCGCCACGGCCTGCATGGATTCGTATTGGACCAGGCGTTTGTAGACGGCGTCGGTCTCGCCCACCAGTTCGATGTTGTCCGCGTACCAGCGTTGGACGATGGCCTTGGCGCGGGCGAACAGGCGCATGTCCGGGCGGGCGGCTTCGTCGCCGTGCATGCGGCGCAGGTATTCCTTGGTCAGGGTGTAGATCACCTCCTGGTCGCGGATGTCTTCCAGCTTCAGGCGCAGTTGCTGGGTGTCGCCGGAGAAGGCGTTGCCGAGCAGGGATTCGACCGGGATTTTGGTGGTGTCGATGCGGTACTTGGGTGTGGCGCTGAAGTCGGCGGCGAGTTCCGCCATGTCGGTTTCCAGCCGGTAGCCAACGATGTTGGGGAAGCGGATTTCCAGCTCGGCGCGGTCCGGCAGGGCGCGCAGGGTGGCGTATTCCGGCGGTTCCACGTAGCTGCTCTCGCCGCCTTTGAACAGCTTGAAGGGGATGCCGATGATGTGGGCGTATTCCGGCGGAAACCGGCCTGTTTTCGGGTCGATGAAATAGTTGCGGCGACGTAGCGCCCGGCCAGCCACCTGTTCGCACAGCAGTTGGGAGCCGAAGGCGCGCAGGCCCATGACGTGGGTGACGGTGTTGGCGTCCCAGCCTTCGGTGAGCATGGAAACGGAGACCACGCAGCGGATATGGGCGCCCAGAGTGTCCGGCTTGCCGACGGTATTGACTACCTCGCGCAGGAGTTCGGCGTCGGTGATGGCTTCCAGGGAACGGTCGGGATGGCGCAGGCGGTAGGCCCGCTTGTAGCGTTCGATCTCGGGGGAAAAGACCTTCTTGAAGCCGTCGTCGATCTGGCCGGAGTGTTCCAAGGCATCGCTGTCGATGAGCAGAGTGGGCGGCTTGGCCCTGGGCTGGCTGGTGTGGGGATCGAAGTTGGAGAAAAGATCGAAACGGCCGGAGACGACCTGGCGGGCGCCGGTTTCGTCGATGGTCTCGTAGCCGGCGATCTCCTTGAAGACCTCGCGGGAAACGGCGGTGTTGCCACAGACGACGATGAAGACCGGCGGGGCGGTGAACAGGTCGGCGCGCTGTTCGCCTTTCTGGCGCAGGCCGCGTTCATATTCCTCGTAGTGGTCGTAGAACTGCCTCAGGGCGGTACGCACCAGGCTGGGCAGGTTGGGCGGCGGCTCGCCAGTCCCGGCGTTTTCGTCGGATTTGGCTTCCTTGCGCCGGGTACGCTGGCCCTTCCTGGGCAAATCGTCGCGGCAGTGCTCGTAGAGGTTGCGCAGCTTGGGTTCGTCGATGGCCTGGCTGCTGTCGTCCACCGGCAGGTAGGGAATCTTCACCAGGCCGGCCTCGATGGCTTCGATGAGGCCGAAATCGGTCACCGTCCAGGGAAACAGGGAATAGGGCTGATAGCCGGAACCGGACAGGTAATAGGGGGTCGCCGAGAGGTCGTAGACGGAACGAAGCTGGTAGCGCCTGGCGCAAGCGCGCAGGCCGGAGAACCAGACGGCGGCGCGTTCGTTCTCGGTTTCGGAATTGTCGTATTCGGTGTCCTTGCCCTTTTCCCGGGGCAGGTAGCAATGATGGGCCTCGTCGTTGATGACCAGCAGGCGTCGCCCTGGTTTGAAGGCGCCGAGGACTCTGCGCAGCACCTGGTTTTCGTCCTCACGGCTTTCCACCTTCTCTCCCTTGTCATCCAGTTTGCCGTCAAAGACGGAGCGCTTGTTGCCGGACAGGATGCGGGGCAGGAATTCGTGGAAATTGGTGACGACCAGGCGGTGGTTGAGTTCGCGCAGCGCCTCCTGGTAGGCGGGGGGGGCGAGGTAGCGTTGGCGGTAGTAGTCCCGCGCTTCGTGGGGATTGTCGCTGGTGGTGTCCGGGAAGAGGACGGCCAGACGGTCGCGGATGGTGATGCCGGGGGCGACCACCAGGAAGTAATCGGCATAGCGGGTGTCGTTGCGGTATTCGCGCCGGTTCAGGTAGTGGTAGAGGATCAGGCAGGCCATGACCACCGTCTTGCCGGTGCCGGTGGCCATCTTGAAGGCGATTCGTGGCAGACGGTCGGCGGCATGGTCGGCGGCCATGGCCTGGGCGGCCTGGAGCCGGGACAGCAGATGGGTACCGGCGTTGGATTTTTCGGCGACCTCGTTCAGCCAGATGGCGGCTTCCACCGCTTCCTGCTGGGCATAGAACAGCTTTTGGTGGGCGGCGCGCTCCGGGTTGGCGAACCACCAAGCGAGCAAATCCCGTGTGACCCGGCTGGTGACGCCCACATGGCCTCCTTCCCGCCAGCGGCGCAACTCATCCCGCAACTGGTTGACCAGGTGCTCGCCATACTTGGCGGCCAGATCGTTCAGATCATAGAGACTGGCTTGCGTCTGCTGGCCGATGGGAACCTGGGGCACATCAGGAGTGAAGATGCGCCGGCCGCCCCGGACATCCTGGTAATTCAGGTTGCCGTTGGCATCGGTGGCGTAATGGCGCGCGGGTTCCTCGTATGGGCTGTTGAGGATGGGATTGCCGTCTTTCGTTTTCATTTTCCCCGTCTCGGCAAAGTGGCGGCATGGTGCCATAGACCGGGAATGAGGAGAAAGGGCTTGGCGCGGTCCTTTCAGAAACCCAACCAACCGATCAGCCAGCCCGCTCCCCCTGCTAGGAGGATCAGCCAGTAGGTGGGCAGCTTCACCGCCAGCAACAGGATCAGGGCCAGGAAAAAGGCGGGCAGGGAGAGGGCCGGGTTGGGCAGATCGGGCAACATCAGCAGGCCGGAAACGGCGACCAGGGCCACGGCGGCCGGGCGCACACCCTTCAGGAAACCGGCGCCCAGGGGGGATCGCGCCAGCCCTTCCAGACCCCGCAGGGCGAGCATGGCGATGAGGGCCATGGGCAGGAACATGCCGGCCAGGGCGGCACCGTTGCCGGCGTAGCCGGCGACCTGCTGGCCGATGAAGCCGGCGCTGGTGAGGATGGGGCCGGGGGTGAGCTGGCTCAGGGCGATGGCGTCGCTCAGGCCCGCCAGGTCCACCCAATGGTGCTGCTCCACCGCCAGTTCGCGGAAAAGCGGCACGGCGGTATAGCCGCCCCCGAACATGAGCACGCCCACCCGGGCGAAGCCGGCGGCCAGATCGCCCAGGCTGTCCAGGCCGGGCAGGCGATGGGCGAGGAGGGCGGCGGTCGCCACCAGGATCGCGGCCGCCAGGGGGATCGCGGTCCGCCGCCAGTCCGTGCCGGCCGGATTCGCGGCACCGGCTCGCCAGACCATGCCGGCCAGGCCGGCGCCCAGGAATATCCAGGCAATGCCCTGGCCCCGGCTCAGGAAAAAAGCGACGCCCGCGAGCAGGGCCACGGCCAGGGAGAACCGGTCGCCGATCAAGGGCTTGCCCAGGCCGTGGGCGGCCCCCAGGACGATGGCGGCCACCGCCGCCGGCATGAAGGAGAAGAGGGCGGCCGTGCTGGCAGAGGCGCCCGCCCCGGCATGGAGGACGGCGAAGCCGGTCATCAGGGCGATGGAAGGGGCCAGGATGGCCAGCATGGCCACCACCGCGCCGGGGAGGCCCCGGACCGAGTAGCCCAGGCAGGCCACGGCATTCACCGCCAGGGGGCCGGGCAGGGCCGCCACCAGGGCGATGATGTCGTTCCAGCGGGTCTGGGGGAGCCAGCCGCGCCGCTCCACCGCTTCCCGGTGCACGGCGGCCAGCAGGGCCATGTGGGCGCCGAAGGCGGTGGCCCCCACCCGCAGCAGGACCCAGGCCAGGCTGCCCAGGCCGGGCGGCGGCGCGGTCGGATTCAAGCGGGAGCCTGCTCTTCCCGCCTGCGGGCCAGGAAGGCCGCCTGGTCGCCCCGGGTGCCGGCATCCGTCTCCAGCCTGGCCAGCATCGCTTCGCGCAGCAGATGATCCTCGGCCAGGATGCGCGCCGCCTCCTCGGCGTCGGGCGCCGCCAGAACCGGTCCCGAGACCGGATAGCCGAGGGCTTGCAAGGTGTCGGCGGCGGCACGCTCGAATTGCCGGACGTTGTGGGGGGCGTCCCGACGCCATTTTTCCCGGTTGTCGGCGCGCACCGGCTGGGTCAGGTTGGCCCAAAGCACGCTTTTCTCGGCGGTGCGGGCGGCCTCGCCGCTGGCATGGGCCTCCAGCATGGCGGGGTGGAAGGCCACCCCCAGGAAATCGCACAGCTCCCGGCAGGCGGCTTCGGGGTGGGCGATCAGGTCCTCGTAGCGCATCCGTCTCAGGCGCCCGCCCACCCGTTGCTCCCAATCCAGCATGCAGCGCTGCTCCCGCGCCCACTCCACGGCGCACACATAGGGATGCTTGGGGCCGATGGGCGCCTGGCGGAAGGAGAGGGAGACATCCCGGCCATCCCGGTAGAGGTAGATGTAGCGTGCGCTGTCGGCAAAGCAGGCCTCGATGGCCTCCAGGTAATGGATGTTGTCGTTGCTCTTGCAAACCCAGGCCTGCTTGCCGTTCCGGGCCATGATCTCGGCGTAGACCGCGTCGTGCAGCCAGACCAGTCCGCGACCGGCGCACCGGGCCGCCACGGCATCGGGTTCCAGGCGGGCGCCGCCTTCCAGGAGGGCGACGGGGTTCAGGTTGGCGTATTCCACCACGTCGGCCACCAGCCGGCTCCAGGCGTCGTCCCGGGCCAGATCGCCGTAGCGGCATAGCAGGGGCGCAAAGGCGTGCAGGATGTGGGGCGGGTGGGGGGCCGCCAGGTGGGGCGAACTGTTGAGCATGATGCGCAGCAGGTTCGAGCCCGAGCGGCGGGAGCCCAGGATGAAGGCGCGGATGGAAGGCAAGAGGCGGTCTCCGGATTATGGGTATGGCCGCGCCCCGGGCACGGACTTCCCATTGTTGCCCTCGCCGAGGCCCGTTACAAGGCCGTGCCGTGGGTGGGGATCAGTGGGCCGCTTCCCAGTTGGGGCCGCTGCCCACCTCGGCCTTGAGGGGCACCTGGAGCCGCGCCACGCCGCACATCTGCTCCGGCAGGCCGGACCGGATAGCGTCCAGCTCGGCTTCCGGCACTTCCAGCACCAGTTCGTCGTGGACCTGCATGATGAGCCGGGACTTCAGTCCCGCGCCATCCAGCCAGCCCTGCACCGCGATCATGGCCAGCTTGATGAGGTCCGCCGCGGTGC
>DAOQNK010000056.1:0-15064 GCA_035332045.1 Thiobacillaceae bacterium
CCAGCTTCGCCACGTCGTGGTTGCATTCCAGGGCCAGGGCATCGCAGCCTTCCAGTATCCGTTCCATGTGGGCCGTGACGTGGCCCGCGTCGGTCAGCAGACCGAAGCGACGGTCGCCGTCGGAGAACAGGAACTGAACCGGTTCCCGGGCATCGTGGGGCACCGGATAGGGGGTGATCTCCAGGTCGCCCACGGCGAAGACCTGGTGGCCGGCCAGGATGCGGGGCGAGGCCGGCGCCTCACCCATCGCCTCCAGCATGGTCTGGCTGCCGTGGGATAGCCAGACCGGACAGCGGGCGGCCTGGGCCACCTTGGCGGCGCCACGGCCATGGTCGCTATGTTCGTGGGTGACGAGGATGGCTGAGAGGCTGGCCACTTCAATGCCCAGCCGGCCCATGCGGCGGCCGGTTTCCCGGACGCCAAAGCCGCAGTCCACCAGGATGCGGGTGTCTCCGGCTTCCACCAACCAGGCGTTGCCCTTGCTGCCGCTGCCGAGACATCCGAAACGCATCCGCTTACTTCAACTGCTCGAAGAGCAGTGTGGCGATGCGGTTGCCGGTCTCGTTCTTGGCCGGCGTGCCGTCATCCTGGTAGATGGCCAGGGCAGTCTCCGCCTCGGTGCCCTTGAGCCGGACCTGATAGCGGGCGGCCTGGATCTTGGGATCGTCGGAGCGCCAGAAGGCCAGTTTGGAGAGGAACCCCTTGTCCTTCTTCGTGTTGGCTTCGGGGTCGGCGTAGCGGACATAGTAGATGCCGCCATTCCGGTCCCTGTCCTCGACGGCGAAGCCGATGCGATCCAGGGCCAGCCCCACACGGCGCCAGGCCCGGTCGAAGGATTCGGGCATGGTCAGGCCGGGAGCGGCATCCACGCCCTTGCGCAGCACAGCCTGGGGCGGCGCGCCCTTCTCGGCCAGCAGGGTCTGGGCCCGGGTCTCCTCGACACCGAAGCGCACCATGAGCCGGCGCAGCATTTCAGCTTCCAGTTCCGGATCCGCCGGCCGGGGCTGCCAGATGGTCTTGCCCTGGCCCTGGTCGCCGCCGCCCACGGTACCCTCGAAAACTTCGTACATGCCCCGGTGGCTGATGTAGATCTCGGTGCGGCCGTCGGCGCCCACTTCCACGCGGGTGCGGAACTTGTCCCGCTCGGCGGTGGAATAGAGACCATCGATGACCTTGCCCAGCAGGCTGCGGAGGCCATCCTGGGGAATCTTGGCCCGGTTCTCGGCCCAGTCGGTTTCCATGACACCGGCGTCGGGTTGTTCCATGGCGAGGATGAAGCCCATTTCCTGCCAGAATTCCTTGATCACCGGCCAGACGTCCTTGACGGGAACCTGCACCGCCAACCAGCGCTGGGTGCCGGCCCGCTCGATGCTGACCTTCTCGATCTTGGGCAGCAGGGGTTGGGAGCCGGTGGCCTGGGGCTTGCCCGCCCGCTCCTTGTCGTAGGCCGAGAAGGTGGCACTGCCCTTGGGGTTGATGTCGGGCACCGCGAAGCGGTTGTCGCCGGAGGGCAGGATCAGGTCAGGCGGCGCTTCCAGGGTGGGCAAGGTGCCTGCGGACTTGTAATCGATCTTCTTGCCTTCGAGAAAGGAGCAGCCCGAAACAGTCAGAGTCAGGATGGCGAGCGCGGCGACGTTGCGCATGGGGTTGGACCTCATGGGAAAACTCACAGGGCGCCCGCTTCGCGCATCACGTTGCGCAGCGTGTCGTGATGACCGGCGGACAGGGGGACGAGGGGCAGGCGGATACCGGACTGGATGCGGCCCATCTCGGCCATGCACCATTTCACGGGAATGGGGTTGGCCTCGACAAAAAGCTTCTGGTGCAGGCCCAGCAGGCGGAAGTTGAGCTCCCGGGCCCGGGCCAGGTCGCCGCCCAGGGCGGCATCGCACATCTCGCCCATGAGTTTGGGCGCCACGTTGGCGGTGACGGAGATGACACCCTTGCCGCCCAGCAGCATGAGCACCATGCCGCTGGCATCGTCGCCGCTGTAGACGGCGAAATGGGCGGGGGCGCGCTTGATCAGGTCGGAACCCCGCTCGATGTTGCCGGTGGCGTCCTTGATGCCGATGACGCCGGGCACCTGGGCCAGGCGCAGGGCGGTGTCGTTGGCAATGTCGGAGGCGGTGCGGCCCGGCACGTTGTAGAGCACCATGGGCAAGTCCACGGCCTCGGCGATGCGCTTGAAGTGCTGATACAGGCCTTCCTGGGTGGGCTTGTTGTAATAGGGCGCCACCGACAGGCCGGCTTGGGCGCCGGCCTTCTTCGCGCACTCGGTGAGTTCGATGGCTTCCGCCGTGGAGTTGGCGCCAGTGCCGGCAATGACCGGGACCCGTCCGGCGGCCTGTTCCACCGCGGTCCTGATCAACAGGCAATGTTCGCTGGTGTCCACGGTGGGGGATTCGCCGGTGGTGCCAACGATGACCAAGCCATCGGTGCCCTGCTCGATATGCCAATCGATGAGCGCCCGAAAGGCGGGCATATCCAGGCCGCCGTCGGGCAGCATGGGGGTGACGAGTGCGACGAGACTGCCGGTGATCATGACTTGGTGCTGTGGAATAAAAAGTGGATTTTACCCGAAAGTGGACGATTCAAAGCCTTCCGGATCAAGGCCTTCTGGCACAGAGCCGCTGCATGCAGCGCCGCAGGTCCGGCTCCTCCACGTCCTCGTAGGCCAGGACCCGCATGCGGCCGTGCACGGCCTCCAGCAGTTCTCCTGGCAGCAGGAGATGGGCGGGATTGCGGGGCCGGCCGTATTTGGCCTGGCCCAGGGCGAAGGTCTCGTAGATGAGCAGTCCGCCCGGCTCCAGGCTTTCCAGGAGGATGGGCATGAGGGGCCGGTGCAGGTAATGGGTCACCACCACGGCGCCGAAGCGCCGGCCCGGGAAGGGCCAGGCCGCATTTTCCAGGTCGGCCCGGACCCATTCGATGCCCGGGCTGGAATGGAAAGGCGCCGAGCCGGCGAGGTCGATGTCCACGGCCGTCACCGGATGCCCCCGGGCCGCCAGATGCAGGGCATGGCGGCCGCCACCACAGGCCAGGTCCAGCACCGGCCGGCCGACGGGGATTTCCAATGCCCAGCGGACGATCCAGGGTGAAGCGGTGGGGGCGCCGATCATTGCCCCGCCACGCCCCGCATCACGGCGGTGGCGGCCCGCAGCGTCTCCAGCAGAAGCTGGTCCAGGCTGCCCGGCAGGTATTGCAGGGTCAAGTAGAGCACCAGGAAGCCGGCCCCCAGGGTCAGGGGGAAGCCCACGGCGAAAATGTTCAGCTGGGGCGAAGCCCGGGTCATCATGCCGATGGCCAGGTTGGTGGCCAGGAGCGCCGCGGTGACAGGGAGAGCGATATGCAGCCCGGTGGAGAACAGGGTGCCCGACCAGACGACCAGGGTGCCGAAGCCCTTGCCTCCCAGGCTGGCACTCACGGGAATATCGGTAAAACTTTGGACCAGGGCACCGATGACCAGGTGGTGACCGTTGAAGGCGAACAGGATCAGGGACGTGCTGAGGACCAGGAACTGGGCCACCACCGGGGTCTGGGCGCCGTTCACCGGATCGAACAAGGTGGCGAAGGACAAACCCATCTGCAGGCCCATGAACTGCCCGGCCAGTTCCACGGCCGCGAACAGGATGCGCAGCGTGAAGCCCAGGGCGGCGCCCACTGCGATCTGCTGCAAGAGAATGAGGAAGCCGTCGCCGGAAGCCAGGGCCGCGGGCACCGGGGGCGGCAGCACCGGCGCGATGGCCACGGCCAGGACGAAGGCCAGGGCGACCCGCACCGTGACCGGAGCCGATCGATTGCCCAGGAGGGGATCGAAGGACAACCAGGCAAGAATGCGAACGAATGGAAACAGAAACAGGGCGATGAGACCCTCCAGCTGGCCGGAGGTCAGGGTCAGCATCAGCCCACCAGAGTCGGTATGCCGCCAATGAGGCGGACCACGTAATCCACCAGGAGCTGGAGGGTCCAGGGCCCGGTGACCACCAGAACGATGAACATGATGAGCAGCTTGGGGATGAAGGACAGGGTCATCTCGTTGATCTGGGTGGCCGCCTGGAAGATGGAAACCAGCAGGCCGGTGACCAGGGAGGCCAGGAGCAGGGGGCCGGCGGCGAGCATGGCCACCTCCAGGGCCTGACGGACGAGGGCGACGACGGTATCCGGGGTCATATGTCGAAGGTCTGCACCAGGGAGGCGATCAGCAGGCTCCAGCCATCGGCGAGCACGAACAGCATGATCTTGAAGGGCAGGGACACCAGGACGGGCGAGAGCATCATCATGCCCATGGACATGAGCACGCTGGCCACCACCATGTCGATGACCAGGAAGGGGATGAAGACGATGAAGCCAATCTGGAAAGCCGTCTTCAATTCGCTGATGACGTAGGCCGGCACCACGACCTTCAGAGGCGTCTCCTCGGGCGTGTTGAGTGGGGGGATCTTGGCCAGGCGGACAAAGAGGGCCAGGTCTTCCTGGCGGGTTTGCCTGAGCATGAAGGCCTTCAAGGGCTTGGCGCCCCGGTCGGCGGCTTCCACCAGGCTGATCTGGTCGGCGGAATAAGGCTTCCAGGCGACCTCCTGGATCTTGTCGAACACCGGCGCCATGACGAAGAAAGTCAGGAACAGGGAAAGACCGACGATCACCTGGTTGGGCGGGGCATTCATGGTGCCCATGGCCTGGCGGAGCAGGGAAAGGACGATGACGATGCGGGTGAAGGCGGTCATCATCAGCAGCACCGCCGGCAGGAAGGTCAGGGCGGTCAGCAGCAGCAGGGATTCGATGCTGAAGGTGTAGCTGGTGCTGCCCCCGGGTCCCGGCGTACCGGTAAAGGCGGGAATGCCGGCCGCCGGCCAGGCCAGGGCCGGAGCAAGCAGGACCGGAATGAGCAGGAGGCGGCGCATGGCCCGGGATTCTAACCCTGAATCCCCTTCGCGCCCCGCCGCTCAGCCCTACTTCCGGCCCAGGATGTCCTTGAACTTGTCGGCGAATCCGGGAGGCAGTTGCTGGTCCGTGGCCACGTAATGGGCCGGTCTGGGCAAGGTATGCAGGGTATTGACCTGGCCACCCCCCACACCGAGCAGCAGCCAGGTATCGCCCACCTCCACCACCACCAGCCGCTCCCGGGGGCCCAGCATGACGCCGCCCACCACCTTGACCACGCCTTGGGCGCCGGTCTGACCGGGGGAGAAGCGGCGCAGGAACCAGAAGAACACGGCCAGAGCGGCCAGCACGATGGCCAGTCCGAAGAGACCCTGCAACAGGGCACCGCCGCCTGACACCGCGGGCGGCTCGGCGGCCGAGAAAGCGGGTTGGTCTGCGAGCGGAAACAGAATGAGCATCAGGCCGATGCCCGCGAGGCGGGTCGGCTTCATCGATTGATGCGGCGCAGGCGTTCTGCCGGGCTGATGATGTCGGTGAGGCGGATGCCGAACTTGTCGTTCACCACCACCACCTCCCCCTGGGCGATGAGGCAGCCGTTCACAAGCACGTCCATGGGCTGGCCGGCCAGCCCGTCCAGTTCGACGACTGAACCCTGGGCCAGCTGGAGGAGGTTGCGAATGGCGATCTTGGTGCGCCCCAGTTCCACCGTGAGCTGGACCGGGATGTCGAGGATGAGATCCAGGTTATTGGCGGCCGGCTGGGCCGCGTCGGGTGTCAGGTTGGGGAAGATGTTGGCCTTCTGGGCCGGCGGGGCGGCACTCGGGGCCGCGGCGGCGGCCTTGTCGGCGGCATCCTGCTCGGCGAGGGCGGCGGCCCAGTCATCCTCCCCGCCGCCACCCTGGGTGGCGGCGCCGGCGGCATCCTGCTCGGCGAGGGCAGAGGCCCAGTCGTCGGCGGAAATATCGTCCTGCTTTTGCGCGTCCTCGCTCATAGCCTGCCCCCAATATGGGAAAGCTGATCCTGGCCATGCAGAACCTGGTCAACCTTCAAAGCCAATTGGCCGCTCTTCTGGCCATAGTGGCACTTGAACAACGGCACGCCATCCACTTGGGCGATGACCGCTTCCGGCACATCCAGGGAAATGACGTCGCCCACCTGGAGGTCGACGATGTGCCGCAGGTTGACGGCCGTCTCGCCCAAGTTGGCCACCAGTTCGACTTCCGCGTCCTGGACCTGAAGTTTCATTTGCGATATCCAGCGTTCGTCGGCTTCGGCACGGTCAGCCTGCATGGTGCTGGTGAGCTGATCGCGGATCGGCTCGATCATACTGTAGGGCACGCAGACGTGGAAATCGCCGCCGCCCGAACCCAGTTCGATGTTGAAGGTGCTCACGACCACCACCTCGGTCGGGGTGGCGATGTTGGCGAACTGGGTATTCATTTCCGAGCGGACGAACTCGAAACGCAGGGGATAGATGGTCTCCCAAGCCTTGCGCATCTCGTCGAAGATGACTTCCAGCAGCTTCTTGATGATGCGCTGCTCGGTGGGCGTGAAGTCCCGGCCCTCCACCCGCATGTGGTAGCGGCCGTCGCCGCCAAACAGGTTGTCCACCACCAGGAATACAAAGTTGGGGTCCAGCACGAACAGGGCGGTGCCGCGCAGGGGATGCATGTGCACCATGTTCAGGTTGGTGGGCACCACCAGGTTGCGCACGAACTCGCTGTACTTGATGACCGTGACCGGCCCCACCGAGATTTCGGCGGTACGCCGGATCAGGTTGAAGAGGCCGATGCGGAAATTGCGGGCAAAGCGCTCGTTGATGATCTCCAGGGTGGGCATGCGCCCACGGACGATGCGCTCCTGACGGCCGATGTCGTAGGTGCGGACATCCCCCCCGGCTTCATCCGCGCCGGCTTCCTCGGCTTCGCCGGTGACGCCTCGAAGCAGGGCATCAACTTCTTCTTGGGAAAGGATGTCGTCCGCCACGTGTCTTCCGTCGGTTCCTCGCTATTGGATGATGAAAGCCCCGAAGAGGACTTTCTTCACACCCTCATGCTCCTTGCCTTTGGTCCCCAGCACCTCGTTGACCTGCTTGGCGATATCCTCGGCCAGCTTGTCCTTGCCATCCTGTTGGGCCAAATCCTCGGACGTCCGGCTCGACAGCAGGCGGATCAGGGCATCCCGCACCTCGGGCAGATGGGCCTTGATCTTCTCCTGGTACTTGGCATCGGAAAGCATGAGCTGGATGTCGGTCTGGAGATAGCTTTGCTGGTCGGCCAGGTTGACCGTGAAGGTTTCGAGCTTCTCATAGATCGGGGCATGCTCTTCCTCGGCGTGCTCCTCCTGCTTCGCCCCCTCCTCCGGTTCGGCCTTGGAAAGCATCAGCCACGCGGCCACGCCACCGCCAATGACCAGAACCGCCACCACGGCGGCAATGATGATGAGCAACTTCCCCTTGCCCTTCTTGGGGGCTTCCTCTTCCGCCGCCGGCGCTTCCTCTTTAGCCATGCGATCCTCTTGGCAACTCGAAAAACATCAATAAAACAGGCCCTTCCTTGGCCTAGCTTAAGTTCTTTATTACGTCATGACAAGCCAATAGGCAAGACGGGTGCAAGCCGCCCGGACAGGGGCCGCCCGGAAATCAGACGTAGAGGTCCACGACACCCAGGCCCCAGGCGCGACGCCCCTCACGGGGAACGATCCCGTCGGATGTCGCGGCCGGGGCGGACGCCGCAGCAGCGTGGCCGCCACCGGGCAGGCCGTCTCCCGACTTTTCCCGCCCTGGCGACTGGTCACTCACCTGGGCGTCTCCCAACCGGAGTCCGGCTTCAGCCATGAGTTCACGCAAACGGGGAATGGCCCCTTCGATGGTTTCCCGCACCACCGGATTGGCCGAATAGAACTGAGCGCCAGTCTCGTTGCCGGTCACCTTGAGGCGCACCTCCACGGCACCCAGGTCGGGTGGGTTCAGCGTCAATTCGGCCACCTGTTCCTTGCGCCCGCCCAGCCAGACCACCTTGGCGGCGAATTCGTCCGTGAAGGCGGAGGACCGGACTGGAGCATCCACGGCGGCGTGAAGCTTGGACTCGGTCTGCCGCAAGGCCTGTTCAAAGGCCCGGCCGGCCTGGATTTCGGCCTGGGGCGAAGGACCCTGTACCGGTTTTTCCAATTCGCCCTTCCCCGCATCGGCCAGGACAATGCCGGGCGTCTGTCCGTCGCCCTGGCGATCAGCCAGCAGAGATCCGTCCGCCGGCAAATATTGCCCAACCTCGGACGCAGACTCGGCAGCGATTGCCGCGTCATCTTTCGCGGACTTGCCCTGGGTTTTTCCCAGCCCGTCTGACAAGAGCGACCCCGCGGGGGACGACCTGACGCCAGTCTCGACGCCGGCCGAACGGGAAGGCGAGTCTTCCTGGACCGGCGCATGGGCATCCTTGGAACCGGGCGGCGCGAAGAGCGCGATGATCGGAAGCGCGTCGGGCTGCGTCTCGGAAGCCGCCGGCGGATCCTTGCCTTCCGTATCGGCGGCCAATGCCTCCTCGGCTGAGGTAGCCGCCAACGGGGCCGCATCGCCGGATGCGGCCCCGGCCGTCTCGCCCAAGCCAAGCCGCTCACTCACCTTGGCCACAAACGCCGCGAAATCCTCGGACTGGGCGACGCCCTTGCTCGCCCGCTTGCCAGCGTGCGCCCGGCTGGATTCCAGCAACTCCATAATTCCGGCCATGTTTCCCATCGTGCCCCCTCATGCTCAGCGCACGGATTGGAGCAAGATTCGTGCCGTCGATCAGGTCAGGTGGGTCGTCGCCCGCTTGAGATGTCGAAGCAAGGCGGCCTCGTCGTTGGTCCGCTGGTCCAACCGTTCTTCCTTGGCCAGCTCCCGGCTCTGGTGCCGTTGGGCCAGGGTTTCGAAAGCCTTCACCTTGCGGCGCAGGGCAAACCAGTTTTCCTGGGCAGCGCCCCACTGCCCCCGGATCTTGTCCACCTCCGCCGCTTGGTCCCGGATGGCAATATCCAGCTTGCCCAGGAAGACATGAAAGTCGCGCAACAGATAAATTTCCAGGCCCCTGGCGCCGTCCCCCGCCAGCCGCCGCTGGTACTCCCCCTTGTAGCCGCGGAGTTCCTCCAGCTTGACCAGGGCCGCGTCTTCCCGGCGCTTCAGCATGCGCAACAGGCGTTCCGCCGCGTCCATGCGATGGCGTGCATGTTCCAGGAGGCTTTGCAGGGGGAACTGCCGGGCCATGGCGACCGACCGGGAAGGAGGCTTCAGAAGCGGCTCAAGCCACCTCTTCGCTCTCCTCCAGACGCCGGGCCTCGTCTTCGAGCATGACCGGAATGCCATCCCGGATGGGGAAAGCCAGCCGATCGGCCTTGCAGACCAGTTCGCTCACGTCACGCCGGTAGACCAGCGGGCCCTTGCAGAGGGGACAGACCAGAATTTCAAGTAGCTTGGGATCCATGGAAGGCTTTCAGTGCGTTCAACAATAAGGTTTGTAGCCCCCCCTCGACCTCGGCGTCAACCGCGAGGAACCAGGCATCGGGCGGCGCGAGCGCGGCGCATTTCACGGCGTCCTTCTCGGTCATGAGGACGGTGCCCGTGGGCAGGTCGGCGGCGCTGAAGCGATGGTGATCCGGAAAGGACCGGGCCTCCACATCCAGCCCCAGAGCGGCCAGTTGCCGGAAGAACCGTTCGGGATGGCCGATGCCTGCCAGGGCATGGAGCCGGCGACCCGCGAAATGGGCGGCGGGTTCCTTCCGGACCGGGCTTGACAGGCTGACGAAGCCCTTTGCCACCAGGTTCATGCCAAAGCGGGGAATGGGGCTATCGATAATGGGGCCAGCACCATTGACCACCATGGCGTCGGCGGCTCGCAAACGTGATACCGGTTCCCGCAAGGGTCCGGCGGGCAGCAGGTGGCGATTACCGAAGCCCCGTTCTCCGTCCACCACCACCAGCTCCAGATCGCGGGCCAGGCCGTAATGCTGAAGCCCGTCGTCGGCGATCAGTACATTCACCTCGGGGTGGGCCGCCAGCAGACCCCGGCCCGCCTCGGCCCGAACCCGCCCGATCCAGACCGGACAGCCGGCGCGACGGGCGATGAGAAGGGGCTCGTCGCCCACTTCCAGAGGATCGCTGGCGGCGCCGACCGCCATGGGCGCCCTGGCCCGGCCAGCATAGCCCCGGCTTATCACACCCGGCGCGTAGCCCGCCTCCCGCAGCCAGTCCACCAAGGCGAGCACGAGGGGTGTCTTGCCGGAGCCGCCGACGGTCAGGTTGCCCACCACCACGACCGGGACCGGCAGGCGCGCCACCGTCAGCAGACCTTGCCGATAACACGCCCGGCGCAGACCGGAAATCAGGCCGAACAGGCCGGCCATCGGCAACAGCAGAAGCAACAGCAGGCGGAGGTGAATTGGCGCCGCGCCGTACCAGAGACGGTTCAGCGTCTGCCTCAAGGCTGGGCGTCGGCGGGGCTCTGGGTGACGAAGGTCACCCGCGGGTAACCGGCGCGCCGGGCGGCGTCCATCACGCGGATCACGGATTGATGGGTGGCATGGGCGTCCGCCGAGATGACGACGACGGGATCCTTCTGCCCCCCCGCGGCGCTGGTGAGGGCCGCCACCAGGGATTCAACCCCGCCTCCCGCCACGGCAATCTGGTTGACGTTGTAGCCACCCCGCTCGTCCACATCAACGTTGATCTGGGTGGGCGTTTCCTTGGGGCTGTCCCCCTGGGCTTCGGGCAAATTGATCTGCAGTTCGGCGAAACGGGCATAGGTGGTGGTGACCATCAGGAAGATGAGAATCACCAGCAACACGTCGATGAGCGGGATCAGGTTGATCTCCGGCTCGTCGCGGCGCGCGGCGCGGAAATGCATTATTTGCGCTCGCCGTGGATGATCTCCACCAGGCGCACGGCCTGCTGCTCCATCTCCACCAGGTAGGCATCGACCCGTCCCCGGAAGAAGCGATAGAAGATCATGCTGGGGATGGCGACGATGAGGCCGAAAGCGGTGTTGTAGAGGGCCACGGAAATGCCGTGGGCCAATACCGCCGGATTACCCCCGGTGGGAGACTGGGAACCGAAGATCTCCACCATGCCGATGACCGTGCCCAGGAGGCCCATCAGGGGCGCCACCGAAGCAATGGTACCCAGGGACATGAGGAAGCGATCCAGATCGTGGGCCACGGCGCGGCCCGCCTCTTCCAGGGATTCCTTCATGATGTCGCGGCTGGCGCCCAGATTGCGGATGCCCGCGGCCAGGATCTGGCCGAGGGGAGAGCCCTCGGACAAGGCCCGCAGCAGATCCGGATTGGGGCCGTGCTGACGGAGGTTGGCAACCGTCTGTTCCAGCAAGCCCGAGGGCACCACCTTCGGCCGGTGGAGGGTGTAGAGGCGCTCGAAAATGATCGCAAGGGCCAGGATGGAGGCGATGATCAGGGGCCAGATGGGCCATCCCGCTGCTTCGATGAGGGCTAACACTCCCGGAACCTCTTGGACTGAAAAATGCGGGCTACTGTAGCCCCTGGTGGCTTCGCCGGCAAGCCGAGGGGGATCGGCCCGCGTGTATAATCCCGGCCGCTTAGGAGAAACCCCCCCCATGATCGCATCGCCACGCCGGCAGCCATGATCCGCCGGTTATTCAACAAGGTATTCGGGAAGAAATCGGCTTCGGGCCCGCGCATCCTGCCCCTCGAAGCCCACGGCATCCGCCGGGAACGGATTCCCGCCTGCGCCATGAAGACCACCCGCGCCCTGCGCGAAGCGGGCTACTCCGCCTTCGTGGTGGGCGGCGCCGTGCGCGACCTGCTGCTGGACCGGGAACCCAAGGACTTCGACGTGGCCACTGACGCCACGCCGGACGAAGTGAAGAAGGTCTTTCGCCGCGCCCGCCTCATCGGCCGCCGCTTTCAGATCGTCCATGTCTATTGCGGCGCCGATCTCATCGAGGTCACCACCTTCCGGGCCGGCACGCCCCAGACGGAAGTCGAGGA
This sequence comes from Thiobacillaceae bacterium, assembly GCA_035332045.1. GTDB lineage: Bacteria > Pseudomonadota > Gammaproteobacteria > Burkholderiales > Thiobacillaceae > PFJX01. Next base: position 11,875 of record DAOQNK010000056.1, read on the forward strand.
GGACGAATCCCGGGTTACCGCCGAGGACGGCATGCTGCTGAGGGACAATGTCTTTGGCAGCCAGGAAGAGGACGCCGCCCGCCGGGATTTCACCATCAACGCCCTCTATTACGACCCGGAGAAACAGGAAGTCTGGGACTGGCACGGCGGCGTGGAGGACGCCCGGAAAAAGGTGTTGCGCATGATCGGCGACCCCCTCCAGCGCTTTCGGGAGGACCCGGTGCGCATGCTTCGGGCCGCCCGGTTCGCCGCCAAGCTGGAGTTCCAGATCGACCCGGCCACCCGGGCGCCCATCGCCGAACTGGCCTCCATGCTGGAGCGCATCCCGCCCTCCCGGCTGTTCGACGAGATGATGAAGCTGCTGCTTTCCGGTCATGCCGAGCGGGGTGTCCGGCAGTTGCGGGCCGAGGGCCTGCACCACGGCATCCTGCCCATGCTGGACACCATCCTGGACGATCCCGCCCGGCAGAAATTCATCCATGCCGCCCTCCACGACACCGACGAACGGGTGCGCCGGGGCCATTCCGCCTCCCCGGCCTTCATGCTGGCCTGCCTGCTCTGGTTCGACATGGAAGCGGAATGGCAGCGCAACCAGGACACCGGCCAGAGTGCCCAGCCCGCCCTCTACGACGCCATGGACGCGGTGCTGGAACGGCAGCGGGACGCCCTGGCCTTCCCCCGCCGCTTCGACGGCATGATCAAGGAAATCTGGGCCCTGCAGTCCCGCTTCGAGCAGCGCAGCGGCGCCCGGCCCTACCGCCTGCTCAGCCATCCCCGCTTCCGCGCCGGCTACGACTTTCTCCTCATCCGCGCCGACGGCGGCGACGCCCCCCGGGAACTGGCGGACTGGTGGACCCGCTTCCAGGATGCCGACGCCGATGAACAGGCGCGCATGCTGTTGCCCGCCGATGCCGGCCAGGCCAAACGCAAGCGCCGCCGGCGCCGTTCCAACGCCAAGGTGGAGGGTGCAGTCGGGGTCAAGCTTGGCTGAAATCGCCGCCTACATCGCCCTGGGAGCCAACCTGGGCGACCCCGCCGCCCAGGTGGAGGCCGCTTGCGGCGAACTGGCCCGGCTGCCGGACAGCCGCCTCGCCGCCCGCTCGGCCCTCTACCTCTCCAGGCCCACCGGCTATATCGACCAGCCCGATTTCATCAATGCCGTGGCCCGGGTGATGACACGCCTGTCGCCCCGGTCCCTGATGGCCGCCCTGCTGGACATCGAGGCCCGGCACGGCCGCGATCGGGCCTTCAAGAATGCGCCCCGCTCCCTGGACCTGGACCTGCTGCTCTATGACGGGCTGGTCATGCGGGAGCCCGGCCTCACCCTACCCCACCCGCGCATGGCCGAGCGCACCTTCGTCATCGCTCCCCTGGCGGAGATCGCCCCGGAGGTGCAGGTGCCAGGATGCGGCCGCGCCGCCGATTGCCTGGCGAACCTGTCCATGGACGGCGTCCAGCGCCTGGCGGATGCCGGCGCCCAAGCCGGGCGCTGACATGCTGGGCCGCTTTCGCCACATCGTCGTCGAAGGCCCCATCGGCGTGGGCAAAACCAGCCTGGCCCGCAAGCTGGCGGCACACATGGAAGCCGAACTGGTGCTGGAAAACCCCGACGAGAATCCCTTCCTGCCCCGCTTCTACGAAGACCGCAAGCGCCACGCCCTGCCCGTCCAGTTGTTCTTCCTGGTTTCCCGGGTAGACCAGGCCCGTCGCCTGAGCCAGGGGGAATTGTTCAGCCCCGCCACGGTAGCCGACTTCATGCTGGACAAGGACCCCCTGTTTGCCCGCCTGAACCTGGACGATGCCGAGTACAAGCTCTATCGCCAGCTCTATGACGGCCTCAAGCCCCAGGCCTCGGCACCGGACCTGGTGGTCTATCTCCAGGCCAGCCCGTCCACCCTGATGGATCGAGTGAAGAAACGGGGCCGGGCCTACGAACGGCAGCTGGGCGAGGCCTACCTCGCCGATCTGGTCAAAGCCTATAACGAGTTCTTCTATCATTACGAGGGTGCGCCGCTGCTCACCGTGAACAGCGAACACTTGAACTTCGCCGACAAGGCGGCGGACTTCGAATTGCTGGTGCAGCGCATCCTGGACATGCGTGGCGCCCGGGAATTCTTCAACATGGGCGCCTGACCCGAGGAGATCCACATGTTCCTTCCCCAACTCCAGGCCCGGGCCGAAAAGGGTGAAAGACTCACCGTCCTGACCTGCTATGACGCCAGCTTCGCCCGCATCCTGGCGGAAAACGGCATAGACGCGCTGCTGGTGGGGGACTCCCTGGGCATGACCGTCCAAGGCCACGCCACCACCCTGCCCGTCACCCTGGAACAAATGGCCTACCACACCGAGGCGGTGGCCCGGGGCGCCGCCGGCAAGGCCTTCGTGGTGGCCGACCTGCCCTTCGGCAGTTACCAGGCCGGCCAGGAGCAGGCCTTCGAGTCCGCCGCCCGGCTCATGGCCGCCGGCGCCAACATGGTGAAGCTGGAAGGCGGCGCGGTCATGGTGGAGACCGTGCGTTTCCTGACCCGGCGCGGTATTCCCGTCTGCGGCCACCTGGGCCTGCTGCCCCAGTCCGTGAATGCCACGGGCTACCGGGCCCAGGCCCGGGAGGCGAGTGCCGCCGAACAACTTTTCCAGGACGCCTCCGATCTGGAGACGGCCGGCGCCAGCATGCTGGTGCTGGAATCCATCCCCTCCGTGCTGGCTGACGAAGTCACCCAGCATCTCGCCATCCCCACCATCGGTATCGGCGCCGGCCCCTTGTGCAACGGCCAGGTGCTGGTGTTGCAGGACCTGTTGGGCCTCACCGAGAAGCCCCCCCGCTTCGCCAAGGATTTCATGGAGGGCGCCTGGAACATCGGCGCCGCCATCCGCAACTATGTGGCCGCGGTGAAGGCCGGCGAGTTTCCCGGCCCCGAACACGGTTTCTGATGCGCCTCATCCATTCCGTCGCCGAACTGCGCGAGGCCCTGGCCGGGCAGCGGGAAACCGCCTTCGTGCCCACCATGGGCAACCTGCATGCCGGCCACGTGGCCCTGGCCGAGATCGCCGCCCGCCATGGCCGGCCGGTAGTGGCCAGCCTCTTCGTGAACCCCCTGCAATTCGGCGCCGGCGAGGACTTCGAGCGCTATCCCCGCACCCTCCAGGCCGATTGCGAAAAACTCGCGGCGGTGGGGACCGACATCGTCTT